>CANRPL010000008.1 GCA_947632495.1 uncultured Bacilli bacterium | reverse complement strand
GATGATTTTCATCATCCTCTATAATTAGATTCATTTATCAAATTTATTGTCTACCAACACTATTTGACAAAGAACCCACTAAAAAGGCATTTTACCATTTTTTAACATTTTCATCATTTTTTTCATTTCTTCAAATTGCTTTAAAAGACGATTTATTTCTTCAACCGAACGACTTGATCCTTTCGCAATACGTAATTTACGACTATTTTTTAAACATTCTGGATGTCTTCTTTCATAAGGTGTCATCGATAAGACGATTGCTTCAATATGGGCCATATCTTTAGGATCAACTTTAATATTACGTGCTTCTTTAGGTACCCCTGGTAACATCTTTATTAAATTCTCTAGAGGTCCCATTTTCTTAACTTGCTTTAAAGCTGATAAGAAATCTTCTAAATCAAATTTACCAGCTTGCATCCTTTTAGCAGTCTTCATAGCTTCATCTTGATCAATCACTTCTTCAGCCTTCTCAAGCATTGTCATAATGTCGCCCATACCTAAAATGCGGGTAGCCATACGTTCAGGATGAAACTCATCTAAACCATCCATCTTCTCACTAATACCAATAAACTTAATTGGGACATTAGTTAGATGACGAATAGATAAAGCTGCACCACCTCTTGTATCCCCATCTAATTTAGTTAAAATAGCTCCCGTAAGTGGTAGCCGATTATTAAATCCCTCAATGACATTAATCGCATCTTGACCTGTCATACTATCGATAACTAATAATATTTCGTTAGGATTAACTTCATTATTAATATTATTTAACTCATCCATTAATTCTTCATCAATATGAAGACGCCCTGCCGTATCGATTAAGACATAATCAAAGTGATTTTCTTTTGCGTAATTAATAGCGTTCTTACTAATTTCAACAGGATTACCCTTACCTTCTGAATAAACTTCAATATTTAATTCTTTACCGATCGTTTTAAGTTGATCAATGGCAGCTGGACGATATACATCACAAGCAACTAATAATGGATTCTTTTTTTCTTTTTTTCTTAAACGTAAAGCTAACTTTCCAATCGTTGTTGTTTTACCACTACCCTGTAGTCCGACAAGCATTAAAACTGATGGATGCCCACTCATATAAAGAGGTGCTTCTTCACCACCTAAAAGCTCAACTAATTCGTCTTTTAAGATTTTAACAAACATTTCTCCTGGTTTTAAGGATTTAGCTACTTCTTCGCCAAGCGCTTTTTCTTTAACGTTATTGACAAATTCTTTAACAACTTTATAGTTAACATCAGCTTCTAATAAAGCGAGTCTAATTTCTCTTGTTACATCACTAATATTTTCTTCTGTTATTTTGCCATAACCTTTAATTTTATTAATAGCAGTTTGTAATCTGTCGCCTAAACTTTCGAACATATCATCACCTACTTAAGTATTATAACATCTTATCGAAAGAAAAATCTATACTTTTAAGTCGACTTCTCTTTTTAATAATAATTTATTTTTAACAAATACTAATAATGGTGATATAGTGATCTACCTACTAATTTTTTTAGCTAAAACTCTAGAGAATATTTTAACGACCATACGAATTATTGTTCTATCAAATCAAAAAAAATTTATTGGAGCTATTCTAAATTTTTTTATCGCTATTATATGGATTTTTGCGACCATATCGGTCTTAAGAAACTTTACAACCGAACCATTTAAAATTATTGCTTTCGCTCTAGGTTGTTTTGTCGGTTCATATCTAGGTTGTGTCATTGAAGAAAAAATTGCTTTAGGAGATAATATGATTACCTGTATTACGAGTGATGATTCTCCGATTATGGAAAAGCTTCGTCATTTAGATTATCAAGTGACAGCCATCGATGGCTATGGGTGGAATAATAAAGAAAAAGTTTTGCTCATTATGACATCCCGTAAAAAACGTTATCGTCTAGCTCGCCTTATTAAAATGATGGATAAAAGCGCCACTATCATTACGGAAACAGCCTCTTATTATGATAGTAAATAAGGTTTATCGGTTATAATATAAGAATAATGCGCTAAATCTTTCTTTTGATTAATCGTCCATACCATCTTCATCTTAAAAGGAATATCCGGATAACTGTTACGTGATAATGCTAAAAAAGAAAGATGAGAAAAATCTTTATTCTTATTAATTAAATCGGTTATAAATAAGCCGACTGGATATTTTGTCATCTTAACTAATTGCTTCGTTAAATCATAATTAAAAGAACATAAATAATAATTTAAAGGATACTTTTTTAATAACTTTAAAAGTTTTTTAAGCAAATAATGATAATGATGAGATTCACATTTAATATCTAGTAAAATGATTTTATCCGTTTTTACTTGTGATAAGAGATTAGCTAATAAATCAACATTAGTCATATCCTTATATTTAATACTGGATACACTTACTAAATTATATAGTAGATTATGATACATAACGAGTTTATTATCTTTCGTTAGTCGGACATCAATTTCAATACCAGCTATATAATCTTTACTCAAACACATAAGAGCGCCAGCAATACTATTTTCTTTAAAAGAATGATGATCTAAAGCTCGATGGGCAATTAAATATTTCATAATTTAATATATGTAATTAAACAAAAAAAGAAAGCTTTTAACTTTCTTTTTGTTTGTTTTGATATTCTATTGTGTCCAACGACCAACGATATCGGCATTGGTACTGTATGGTTCTGGATTTGGAAGTGGCATTTTAACAATAAGTGGAATACTAAACGCACGTCCAAAGGCTACACAAGTACCTGGCTGTAAGCTCTTTTGCTTTTCCATGATTTCAGCACTCATATTAGGTAACATCTTTTCCATATATTCAAGATCCCTTGGGTGCGTCATCTTAAAGATTAAGAAGTTACTACACTGTGAAATAACGGTTTCTGACAATTCAACAGGTCGCTGCGAAATCAAGAATAACAACATACCAAATTTACGCCCCTCTTTAGCGATACGTTCGAAAATATTGTAACCTAATAAGAAGTTATCATTATCATTTTGAACATAACGGTGAGATTCCTCTAAAACAAGATGGAATGGAATAGAAGCACGCTCATTTAGACGTTTAGTAAAATCAAAGAACATTTTGGCAAAGATTTTAACGATTGTCTTAGATAAACGGTCATCAGCATCCTCCAAGTTGAAGTTAACAATCTGGGCCTTTTTGTTATTATAGGTAACTAACGAAGCTACAAAATTTTCCATGGAAATATATTGTGGATAATTAAAGAACTCTTTATTTTCACCTACTGCTAAAGCATGTAGACGTACTTTTAAGGTAATAGCTTCATTATATAATTGTTCATTACGTAATAATCCTTCAGAAATAAGGGTAAATTGAAGGGCTTTCTCAACATCATCAAGAGTAAAGAAATGATCGGCTGTTGGTTCAAATTTTTCTAGTTCTTCATCAATAAAAGAAGTGATATATTGTGTAATCAAAACGCTTTCGGTAAACTGACCAGTATTATCGATTAAGAAACATTCACGGAATTTACGAACATAACCAATACCTTGAACTGGAGCTTCCAAATTAAATTGTGGTGTTGAACAGCTAGCTATAATTGAGAAAATATCATTACGTTTACTAGCAGCTGTTTGGTTAGTATACATAATATCCATAATAGCTTTAGCGATTAAGTGATTCTTATAACGAATACTAATATCTTCTTCTGTCGCAAAGACACGAACGAGTTTAATCATACGTTCAATAATTGGTAGTTGTGAGTGCTTTTCAGCATTTAATAGTAAGGCAAAATCGTCAACAGACAATAACCATAGTGGGATACGAAGAAGTTCGCCCCCCTCTCTTAATTGTGATTGGTTAGTTGTATAGAATTTAAAGTTATAGTTAGGGTTAACACGATTTATTTCTCTAAAAGCATTATGATATTCACCATAGGCATCAAAAATCATAAAGTTAGATTTAAATGGTACAAATTCTGGATTATAAAATAAGCTTTGAATAAAACGAGCAACACCATATGATTTACCACTACCGGTATTACCAAAGATAGCTAAATGGTTACTACAAATCTCATTAATATTAATATTGATAGGCATCTCATCATATAGTGGACTTACACCCAACATAAAGGATCCTTCCGCTTGACCACCAATGATAATCTTTAATTCATCAGCATTTATTAAACGCGTTTTAGCTGTTAAGTTAGGCTTACGAAGAACACCACCAATAAAATGATCATCAGTAAGCTCACCTAAAAAACGAATTTTCATAATTTCTGATGATACATCTTCAACTTCACCTAAAATACGTTTATCTTCATCTTCAAAGACAACGTGACGATTCATTAAATTGACAACAACTTCGTTCGTTTTAGGAACTTCAACGTGCGCAACATTATCACTAATATATACTATTTTTCCAAACATATAATCACCCTTCTTATTATATCAAATCACTAATTTGGCTTTTCACATCATCGTCTAAATTACTGATTATCTCTTTTATTTGCTTTGCTTTAGTATAAAGCTTTAATATTTCTTCATAGTGTTCTAATCTTTGATTTATCGTATTAAGTGTCTTATGGACAGCATTACGACTAATATGATTATTATCAGCTATTTCCTGCAAAGTTAAATTATCAAAGTAGTAATCTTTAAAGAAAGCTTGCTGTTTATCAGTTAATAACTCACCATAATAATCAAATAATATTCCTAACCTTACATCTACCATATAATCTCAACCGCAGTACTAATTACAAGGAGAAAACCTAGAACTAAATAAACCCATGTCATATATTTACGTTTAAAATACTCTTTGTTATTGTATGCCATAACAAACATTATCAGGGATAAAAGGCCATAAATAATGGGCATCATAATGTTTTTATCAACAAAGAAATACACTATAAAAGAAACTATTAATGCCCCGATTAAAAATAGCTGAACCTTTAAACTGATATGTTTAAAGGAAAAAGATTTTATATCGATAATTTCAACATTATGCATTTAACCGCCTCACATATCTTTAAATAAACCATAAATATACTTTTCAATGTCAAATACTTGTAAATCGTTAGCAGTCTCACCTAAACCAACATATTTAACAGGAATACCTACTTCACTTTTAATGGCTAAAACAATGCCACCTTTTGCGGTTCCATCAAGTTTAGTTAAAACAATACCTGTAATATCGGTAATCTTTTGAAACTCTTTAGCTTGACTAATGCCATTTTGACCTGTTGTCGCATCGATTACAAGTAGTGTCTCATGCGGAGCATTAGGTATAAGTTTACCGATTACTTTATTTATCTTTTCTAATTCATTCATTAAATTCGTCTTATTTTGTAAACGCCCAGCAGTATCAATTAAAACGACATCATAATTTTCGGTCAATGATTTGTTAATACCATCATAAATAACGCTAGCTGGATCAGCATTTTCTTTATAGACAACTTCACAATCCGTCTTTGTTCCCCATTCACATAATTGTTCCACAGCACCAGCACGGAATGTATCACCAGCAACTAATAAGACGCTTTTGCCTTCTTTTTTCAACTTGGCGGCAATCTTACCTATCGTTGTCGTCTTGCCGACACCATTAACACCAACAAATAGGATAACCGTTGGTCCTTCTTCAGCATACTGTATCTTATTAACCATAATAGCATTATCAACATAGATAATGAACATCTCATCGACGATTACTTCTTTTAAGTCTTCACTATCTTCAATATTCTCACGTTTAACACGTTTTTTTAATTTATCAATAAACTCCATGACTGTATTGACACCAATATCAGCCATAATTAATATTTCCTCTAATTCATCAAAATATTCTGGACTTATCTTTTTATATCGAGCATTTAAAAGTGATATTTTCGATACAAACTCCTTACGGCTTTTTTCTAATCCTTTATCGTAAACTTCTACTTCTTCTTGTTGTTTAGTATCAGAAGTAAATAGATTTTTAAACTTACTAAAAAATCCCATATTAACCTCCTCTATTTAATTGTTTACATATATATTTTACTATAAATATCGGCAAAATCATAGTAATTTATGAAAAAAAGTAGTACAAAACTACTTATTAGCGGTCGCACCACACTTATGAATTTTCGTAATATTATTTTCCATTAAATCATAGTCAAATAACAAATATTCATAGATAGAAGCTGTATCATAGAAAGCTCCATATTCTTTAATACAACAATGAACATTATTTTCATCAATATATTCATAGAAAAAGCTATATAACTTTTTATCAAATTCAAAATCAAAATCACTTACACCTTTTAGCCTGTTCATAGCGGCATTAGTAACACGATTATGCCAATCGCTATTATTTCTTACAAACTCATAAAAGGCTAAAGCCATACGCATAATAGGATCACGATCTAAAATATCTTCTCTTAACATAACCCAATCTCCCTATTCTATTTACAATTTTAACATGAGTTAAATTATTAGTCAATGTTTCTAATATGGACAAAAGATTAAAAAAAAGGTATAATGTTATAGTTGAATTTCAAACTTAAAGAAAGGAGCGAATTAATTGAAGTTTTTTGACAGCGGAGTAACGAAAGTTTTTGCTTTAGGTGGTTTAGGCGAAGTTGGCAAAAATATGTATTGTGTAATGACCGATAATGAAATTATTATTACGGATGTCGGTATAACTTTTCCTTCTAATGAACTACCAGGCATTGACTATATTATTCCTGATTTTACTTTTCTAAAGAAAAATGAAAACAAAATAAAAGCACTTTTTATTACACACGGGCATGAGGATCATATTGGTGGTATTCCCTATCTATTACAGACAATCAATATTCCAGCTATATATGCTCCTAATCAAGCGGTTGGTCTAATTAGAAAAAAATTAGAAGACCGCGATATTCATTATAATAATTTATATATTTATACGGAAAAATCTAAAATTAAATTTAAGACGATGAGTGTTGAATTCTTTAGGACGACCCATTCTATACCTGATTCTCATGGTATAGCTATTACAACGCCTAATGGGGTTATTGTAACGACGGGAGATTTCAAATTTGATTTAACACCTATTGGACCAATGGCTAATTTACAAAAGATGGCCGCTATTGGAGCTAAAGGAGTAACACTTCTTTTAAGTGATAGTACCAATGCTTTAAATGAGGGCTTTAGTGCAAGTGAATCAAAAGTTGACGAAACTTTATCAGAAATCTTTTTAGAACATTCAGGACGAATTATCATTGCCACTTTTGCTTCAAATATCTATCGTTTAAAACACATTGTTGATACTTGTAAGAAGAATAATCGTAAGATTGCTATTTTCGGTCGAAGTATGGAAAATAATATTGAGATATCACTTAATGAAGGCTATATTAAACATAAAGAAATATTTGTTACGCCAGAAGAAGCCAATCACTTAAAGCCTAATGAAGTATGTCTTTTATGTACTGGATCACAAGGTGAACCATTAGCAGCTTTATCAAGAATTGCCAGTGGTAATCATCGTCAAATAAAGTTACAGCCTGATGATTTAGTTATTTTTTCATCATCAGCTATTCCGGGAAATGCTTTAAGCATCTCTAAAATAATTAATAAATTATATCTTCAAGGTGTTAAAGTATGTACTAATACTTCCCTAACTGATGTTCATACATCCGGTCATGGTAGCCAAGAAGAATTAAAATTAATGATTAGATTATTTAACCCAAAATATTTTATGCCTTTCCATGGCGAATATCGAATGTTAAAACAACATGCTGATTTAGCTGTTGAATGTGGTATTCCAAGAGAAAACACCTTTGTTTTAAAAAATGGTGATGTTCTTTCTCTTTATAAAGGTAAGGTTAAACGTGAAGGCAGTGTTCTAGCTGGAGATGTATATATTGATGGTAACCGTATTGGGGAAATTGGATCAGCAGTCATGCGTGATCGTAAACTAATGTCAAGTGATGGCATTGTCGTTGTTATTGCTAATATTGATACTAAAAACAATAAGTTATTAGGAAGCACTAATATCGCATCACGTGGCTTTGTTCTAATTCAAGAAAATGCTGATCTTCTTAATGAACTTGAACGCATTAGTAATGATGCTATCAACAGTAAAATTAATAATCATGTTAACTATAATGAAATAAAAAGTGAAATTATTAATTGTCTTTCAACTTATATCTATGAAAAAACAGGTCGAAATCCTATTATTCTCCCTGTTATTATGGATATCAAAAGAGATGCTTAAGTAGCATCTTTTTTTATGTTTGTTCTTCTTTGATTAATGTTGAGACAACAACTAATTGTTTATTAGTTCCTTTACATGTGACAAGAGTTAAAGTCTTTTGATTACGATTTGATTCAAAGGCAATATGTCCACATTTAATTACTTCATAAATATCTGTTATTTGATAGGTATATTTCTTCTCTTCATAGTATAGATATATCTTATCTTTATGCTTTAATTTAAATAATTTATTAAAATAAGCATTATGTGGTGTACCACTATGACCTACAATGATAACCCTACTATTTTTAACATCAGGCATATCAGATTTATCTAAAAAAATAATATTCTTATCAATGTTACTTAAAGGATTATCGATAGCGTATAATCCTCTTTTTAATTTTATTTTAGGTATTTCTAAAATAGCTACAAAAGGATTTTCTTCCTTCTTTTCTTTAACAAAGTACTTACCGACAAAGATTTCATTTTGTTTTTTATCAACTATATAAGAACCATAGTCAATACCAAAATAACTTATACCACAGCCAATAAATAATAAGCTAATGCACGTAATACTTTTTTTGACCATAATATAACCCCACACCTAAAAAGATTAATATGATACTTTCTTTAACATAATCTTTTACTCCAGTATTAGGTACTTCTATAACCGCTTGATCATCGTATAATTTTATTTCTATTTCAGCTTTTTCTTCATCAATCTTAAAAGGATATTCTTGATTATCTAACTTATATCCTGACGGTGGAACTAACTCTTTGATAACATACTCACCAAAAGCTAATTCCGTTTCACCATAACCTTGGTCATTTGTAACAATCGTATCAACTAATTTACCATCTTGATATATACCATATTTAGCCCCCTTAAGCAGTTTATTATCGCTAGATGAAAACTTACGCAACTTTACTTTACCATTTAAAATAGTAACTTTAAAAGTATAACTTTTATCATAGATATAACTATTTCCAGGGGCGATAACATTTTGACTATTAGCGCTATAAAACATTATGTATTCCGTCTTAAAAGTTCTTTTCTTATTAGTTAACTTAAAAGTATAGGTACCTATCTTATCACTATTAATAACAATTTTGTTATCTTTTATTTCATATGCAATATCAGCTTCAATATCATAATCATTTAAATCTATTTGCCCATCGATAGTAAAATCTTTGCCACTTTCCATAACATATTCATCTTCAAATTTAGCTTGTGCTAAATGCTTTTCAATTAATGACTCAATCTCATTTATTTCTTTAGTATAAAGATCTTTTTTAGGCCCTTTATACTTTTCAGTAAAGTAAATCGTTGCGTTAGGATCAGCTTCTTTCCATACCAAATATTGTGTTAGCCCATACCAAAGATCAGAAGTATGATTACCATATCCATAACCATAGTAAAGAATTAAATTAATGCGATCAACTTGCTTTTGCGTTAAACCATATTTAGTTAAATCAGCCTGACGGCTATAGGCAACACCACTTTTGATAAGAGAGAAAGGTTCAATACAAAAAACATAAGTATCACTTCCCTTCTTTTTTAACTTATAGGGATGTGCTGATCTTGTTTGAACGCCATTACTCCTAGTAATCCACATTTCTTCAACCCGCTCATCATCGTAGTAAAACATATCACTAGCTGCATATACATTTTGCCACAGAAACATTAAAAATAAAACAACAATAATTTTCTTCATTTTAACCTCCTACTAAATTATTATTGTTTTGTTATCTATTTCCTTTTTAGAAAATAAAAAAACGCTAATTTAGCGTTTTAATAGTTCTTTAATGCGCATCGTAATAAAAGATGATAAATATTCAATAAAGACAAAGATAAATACCACTAATAAGGCATCAATAAAGTTTGGTATGACATCAAAACGACTTGAAGTAATACCATATAAGTCATGAGCTGTACAATAATCTAAAAAGATTAAAAATAGTATATATAGCATTGGTACACTAACCGCTACATGACGAGATTTAACTTTATTTAGAGCTGTAAAAATAATAGTGGGAATCATTACAAATAAAACCGTATTAATAATTACCAAACCTTGACCCATTTTATAAATATATAAAGACTCAACAAAAATCGTTAAAACAAAAATAATGACATTCATAAGTAATAATGGCCAATACTCTTTTATTAAAGCTATTACTTTATTATTTGTCTTTTCTTTTTCCTTATTTATCTTCTTACTACTCATATTATCACCATATTAATTATATCTTAAACTAGCAAAAAAGAAAAGATACCATGTATCTTTTAATCAATATTTATTAAATTAATGCTGATAACAGCTTTATTCTCACGAAGTTTAGCTAGTCCAGAAACAGAATCACGGCCAGCTAGTTCATAGGTTAATTCAACACGATTTTTTTGATATGATTCCGTCTTTAAAACGCATTTCTTTTTCTTACTAAACATTTTGATAAGATTATCAGCATAGCCCTCTTCGGCTTTTATAATTAATAAATATTTTTTAGAAGCTTTAAAGGTAAAGCTATAACTAATAACATATAAAATACCTAAAATCAAAGTCGCAATTAAAGTTATTAAATATAATCCAGCTCCTGACATAATTCCCGCTGTAATAGCCCAAAACATAAAGATAGTATCAACCGGATCTTTAACCGCTGTTCTAAAACGAACAATAGATAAAGCACCAACCATACCTAAAGAAAGAGCTAAATTAGAATTAATAGTTCTAATAACTAATGATGTTACCATCGCAAGTAAAATAATAGATAAAACAAAAGATTTAGTATAAGAAACTCCTGTATAGGTCTTCTTATAAATAATAGTAATAATAATAGCCGCTATAAACGCTACCAATAAGGACAAGAAAATATCCCCTGTCGATAAAGAATTACTAAATTCAGCAATAACACTTTTTTTAATCATGTCTAAAAAACTCATCTTTAAACCTCCTTCTTCTCACAACATAAGGCAAATTTAGAAACTGCCTGACTAATCATTGGAATTGTCGTTATAACTTGTACTAAATGTATAGGAATATAATTATTATACTTTACTTCCATAACCACTTCTCCTGGCTCTAAAGTATCAAATGTTAAAATATCTGGATCAAACAAATCCGATTGAAAACGACCTGATTTAATATTTTCATCAAAAGTAACCCGAACATCTTCCACCGGATATGTATAAGCAAGACGTTCATAATCTACGATGACACTAGGTTTTATATTATTTAATTTTTGTTTAAGAGCAAAATCTTTAATTAACTCATCTTCAATTTCTTCAAGAGGAGGAAATTTTCCAGCAATAAAATCTTCACATTGCTCCCTAGTAATAACAGTTTGTTTCTTATAAGTTAAATCACGATTTTTCTCTTTTCTTTCTAAACGAATATAAGAATCATCTAAATTGTAAAGGCGAATACGATACTTCGCTCTTTTTTCTAAACCATCAACTTTTTCATAATAAGCCGTATCATATATATCATCAAAATACAAACTTCTAATAAAATAAGTATGATCTTTATTAACGGAATTAGCGTCAACCTGCATCAGTAACGAAAGGCGATGTTTCAATACTTGGGCTTGCTTACTATTTAAAATAAATTTTAATTCATGACGATATTGTTTCTTATCCAAAGTATTGTTTCACTTCCTTACTACTTAAACCAAAATAACTTTTAATGTGATTGACAAAATATGTATCGCGGGCATTAATATATTTCTTCAACGTTTCACATTCCGTATTCCATTTACTTATGGTACTATTCCAACGTTTTTGATTGCGTTCCATCTCCGGTTTAATTAAATTAATCAATTCGTTATAACGTTTCATAACAACCTTCTTATTCCAAATATTTTTATAATTATAAGAAGCACGTTCAAGAAAACGCTTTTTAAACGAACTATTAGCTAGAAGAGCTCTAAGAAGAGAGTTATCATAGCTCCAATCATAGGACGAAAGACCACTACTAGAAGTCATCCAACGCATATAATTATAAGTCGAGTTATAAAAGGCAAAATCAAAGTCGTAGAAGATCATTTTTATTTTACCATTGTCGACATCAGGATTATTAAAGAAACGAGTATTGACAATATCGTTATTAGTGGTATACATTTCACCGATCCAATAGTCGATAAAATTATCGATATCTAATCTATCCGCTACATAATTATAATTAGAAGCATTAGCTAGATTGTGACTACGAGCATAATTAACTAAATTACGATAATCAGTAGCACTACCAACTGTAACATTGTTATCAATTCTAACAATATTGGTTCCATCACGTTTAACATCATAATGATGAGCGACAAATTCTTCATCGACTTTTTCTCTAATGAAATATACACCCCAGTATTCACCATTAATATATAACACTATGGCTTTATATGATTGAACATCAACAGTTCCATAATCATCCATCAGTGAAGTAGCTAATTCATCACGAATCATGCTACCTCCTGCATCTTGTGATCCACTTCGTAAAACAATGGTATCATAATTTGTCGCATCACGATTATCAAAAACACGGTAATTTAAACTAGCTGGACCATATTTCGATGAAAACTTTAAAGAAAAACTCTTTTTAGCAATATATCTAGTTTGACCGCCGAATAGTTTAAGTCCACAATCAATGGAAAAAGATTTATCCTTTTCATATAATTCCGCATGAGCTTCCTCGGTAATATTACTACTAGGATTATTAGAAATACGGCGAAATGAAGAATTAGGTAAACTAATTGACATAACTGGTAACGTATGTTTTTCATTAATAAAATAAGTTCCCGTTACAACCGTACTGGCTTTTTTTTTACCTTCGTAGGCAATAGCTCTAATGACCGTTGTCTTTTTTAAAACAATAGGACTACTATATACTTTAGATTTCTTAGTTGGTACTGAGCCATCTAAAGTATAATATATAGTCCCTGGTCCTTTTAATTCAACATTAAGTTTAGTTACATTATCATAAACACCCGGATTTTGAACAAAACTAGGTTCATAAGCAATTTCTAATATAGCGCTGCCACTATTTTTAGAATTAGGTGATGGTTTGGCATAATAGTAAAAGCCATAATCACTACCACGGCCATAACTATAGCCTCTAGGAATATTAGAAATAAATACTGAATCAATTAATTGGGTATTTTTATATAGGAAAATACTCTCACTTGAAGATATTTTAAAATTAGCATGTTCATATTTAGAATTACTAAGCGCTGTATCACCTGATGCCATAATGATATAGTATTCCCCAATCTTTAATTCCTTCTTTGGTAAGACATACATCTTCTTATTATCTTTATCGGTCGTTAAACTATAATCGCTTAAATTAATAGGTTTATCACCATTATTTTTTAATTCAATCCAATCATAGTATTCGCCACCATTTTGCGCTAAAAAGGTGTCGTTAGAACTCATAACCTCACTAATAAGTAGGTCGTTAGGATTTTGACGCAATTCTTTAACATAGCTTTCCATACCGGCTGATGTATTAGGATATCCCGGAGTTACATTTATGCCCTCTACAAAGCTATTATTACTAGCTTTAAGATAAGCATAACCATTAGGTAGATCACTATAATCAACTTTTTCAACAATCTTATTATTTTTAGTCAAAATAACCGTTCCATTCTTACCATCTAACGTAAAGTTAGCATGGTTATCATGGTTTAAGGATGAGGTATAAATAAGATATATATCATTACTTTTTAATACGACATCTGGCAAGCGATATAAGAATGGTCTCGTATCATCATTAGATACAAAATAATCATGTAAAGATATATCTTCTGTTCCGGTATTTTGAATTTCAATATAGCTATAAAGATTACCATCAAAAGCTACATTACCATTATTTTTAGGTAAAAATTCTGTTATAACAAGTTCATCATCTTCATTAAAGCGAGAAGCAAGATATTCTTTCCTGCCATCTTTGGTATTAGCGTAGCCTGGGGTAATGTCACTTGTCTCTAACCATTTACCATTACTACTACGAGCCATAACACTATTTTTAGCGACACTTATCGTCTTGACACTATCGACAACTTTACCAGATTTTTTCTTTAAGGTTAAAGTTTCACCACCAGCTTTATCTAAAGCAAAATTGGCATACATTCCCTCTTCCGCACTACCAGCTAAATAGACAATTAAATAAGCTTTACTCTTTATTGTCGTATTAGGAAAAATCCATTTTGTCTTACCTGATGGTTCATCAGAAAGGCCATATCCTGATAGATCGATATCTGAAGATGTACCGTTATATAGTTCAATCCAATCATACGTATTACCATTAACATCCGCATAAGCACCCTTATTAGATGTCATTATCTCATTAATAACTAAAGCATTGATATTTACTTCATTACCATCTAACTCTGCTGGTTCATTATTTTGATCAGAAGTAAAAAATTCAATGACAAGCAAAAAAAGGACAATTAAAACCATTGCTCCAATAAGTTTTATATTATGTTTGATACTTTTGGAATCAAAAATAGCCATCCTATCACCTTTTATTTTATACACAATATATCATACCATACAATTGCTAGTTTGTACATAAATTAATTGTTTAATAGCCTTTTTTTTGATATAATAATACCGTTGGATATAATCGAGGGATTCATATGAAAAAGAAAGTAAAAAGAAAACTAAAATGGCAAGCTATCTTTAATACCTTTAGCGTTATTTTATGTCTTTCAGTAGGATTTTATTATTTAGGTCGTTTAATATATTACAAAATTGATTCGACAAAAAAAGAAGTTTTTGATACAACTTTCTACCTTAGAATTATTGAACAAAATGATACTTATGAACTTCATAATTCTTTGGTTAAAGAAAATAATACTTATCGTTTTACGGGCAAAGTAAATAATAACTACGTTAAATATAAAGGATATAACTGGCGTATTATCAAAATCAATAGCGATAATTCTATAACGATGATTACTGATGACACTATTACTTCTTTAGCCTTTGGAGCTTCTTTAAGTAGCAATATCTTACCTTACTTAAATAAGACAGATGTTAGTAATACAGGTATTTTTGAAAGTAGTCTAGAAACTGAAGATTTATTAAATACTAAAATATGCTCAACTACTTTTACTAAAATTGAAGATAGTGACTGCTTTGACTACAATAAAGATTATAAAATTGGGGTGCTATCAATTGCGGATTATTTGGAAGCCGGATCTAAAGATAGCTATCTAAATAATGATACTTATTTTTGGTCATCTAATGCCTACGATAAGGATAAATCTTGGTTTATCGCAGACGATGGTCGTATCAGTAATGACGAAAAAAATAGTAAACTAGGTATTAGACCAGTTATAACTATCGATGGTAAAATGACTGTCATTGATGGTAATGGTACGGCCGAAACACCATATATTATTGAAGAAAAAGAATATAAGACATTAAGTGATGCCTATATCGGTAACTACTTATCTTTTAATAATACTATATGGAAAATTGTCGCTAAAGATGAGGATAAAATTAAAATCGTTAGTGAAGAATGTCTTAAAGATAGTGATGGAAAATGTATGACTAGTATATTTTCAGATTATAGTAACACTATTAACTTAAATCGTAAAGAATTAATGTATTATTTAAATAATACTTTCTATAATACTATTAAAGGTAAAGAAAATATTGTCGCAGGAGCTTTTTATACTGGTACTTATTCTTTAGATACAAATGATTACCGAAGTGTTTTAAGTAAGACAACTAACTTAAAAATCGGCTTCTTATCTGCTGCTGACTTATTCGCCTATGAAATACCTAATACCTTTTTACTTACAGCTAGTCCTATTAACGATTTAAATATCTATTCGGTTAGTGATACAAATTCTCTTTATGACAATATTGTTACACAAGAATTAAATATCCGACCAGCTTTATATTTAAAAGCTAGTTTAAACATTAAAAAAGGTGATGGTTCATATGTAGCGCCTTTCACTTTAGGAGATGATACTGATGAAGAAAACTAATAATAGTGAAAAAAAGAAAAAAAAGAAAAAGAAAATATCTTTCTTTACGATTCTTTGCGTTATAGCTGATTTATGCGTTGTTCTTTTCTTCCTCCTTGTCTATGGACCAGTTGGTAATTTTAAACAATGGTGGATAACAACTGCTTTAGAAACCGGCCACCACAAATATTTTGCTAATGTATTATATACTGATAGTGAAATTGAGAAAGTATATCAGGATAATTTAGTCGATGAAGTTGATGAAGATACCGATGTTGATGCTATTACTTTTGATAATAGTGAAAAAACAAATTATGAATCAGAATATGAACGTCAAATTTTAGAACGTGATAAAGATAATGATCTATACAAGTTAATTGAAATAGATGAAAAAGATTATAAAGGTTATCTAGTAGCGGTCTATGATGCTTCTAGAATATCTTTATCACCTAATTATAAACATAATTTCTTACCTGACATCGCTAAAGCTAATAAAGCTAAGGTAGCTATTAATGCTGGTGGATTTACCAATACTAATATGATTCCTAAAGGTACCGTTATTCGTAATGGTAAAGTATATTCTGTGGGTTCTCGTAATACTCATGGTGGTGGATTTATTGGATTTACTAAAGATAATGTCCTTATGTTAACAACTAGTAGTGCTGAAAAAGCGATAAAAAATGGCATGCGTGATGCAGTACAGTTTGGACCTTTTTTAATCGTCAATGGTAAGTCAGCTAAGATTAATGGTAGTGGTAATACTGATGCCAATAGAACCGCTATCGGTCAAAGAAAAGATGGTATTGTCTTACTATTAGTTATCGATGGCCGTGGCGCTAACGGAAGTAAAGGTATCTCTTATAAAGAGATGATCGCTCTTTTTGAAAGGTATAAAGCTTATAACGCTGCTAACCTTGATGGTGGTGGTTCCTCTACCCTTGTTATTAATGGTAAAATTGTTAATAATCCTAGAGGATATGGTTATAGTGGAGATCGTTACTTACCAAATGGATGGATAGTAAAATAAAAATATACAGGATTAAACCTGTATATTTTTTTATTTAACAACAATATTTACAAGCTTCTGTGGAACGACAATTTCCTTGACAATCGTTTTACCATCAAGATGTGATTTAACATTATCAATCTCTTTAGCTAAAGCCTTCATCTCATCTTCTGTAGCGCTAGTTGATACTGTAATCTTACCTCTTACTTTACCATTTACTTGAACAACCATTTCATAACTTTCTTCAATGGTTTTACTCTCATCATAAGTTGGCCATGAACTATTATATAGTGGTTCTCCTAAAGCACATACTTCGTTTAACTCTTCGGTCATATGTGGCGCAAAAGGATTTAATAGTTGAATAAAAGTACGATAATCAGCTTTTGTAATGGTCTTTACTTTATCAGTTTCATTTAAAAGAATCATTAAAGCTGAAACAGCCGTATTATAGTCTAAATTTTTAATATCAGTAGTAACTTTTTTAATAGTCTTATGAATCATACCTTCTAATTCTTTAGAATAGCCTTCCTGATCATTTAATTTGGTCTGCAATTTCCAAACACGATCTAAGAATTTTTTACAACCCTTTAAACCATTTTCACTCCAAGCCGCATCTTTAGAATAATCACCAATAAACATCTCATAAGTACGTAAAGCATCCGCACCATAATCTCTAATCATATCATTAGGATTAACGACGTTACCTTTACTCTTACTCATCTTCTCGCCGCCTTCACCTAAAATCATACCATGACTAATACGTTTTAAGAAAGGTTCACTATTAGGAACTAATCCTTGTTCATGTAAGAAGATATTCCAGAATCTTGCATATAATAAATGTCTTGTCGCATGTTCCATACCGCCATCATATAGATCAACTTTACCCCAATAATTTAGAGCTTCTTCACTAGCAATTTTATCACTATGTGGATCCATATATCTTAACCAATACCAACTAGAACCAGCCCAGTTTGGCATTGTATCGGTTTCTCTTTCAGCCTTACTACCACATACAGGACAAGTTGTATTAACCCATTCTTTGATATTGGCAAGTGGGCTTTCGCCTGTTTCAGTTGGCTCATAAGCACTAACATCAGGTAAAACAACTGGTAAATCTTCTTCTGGAACAGGAACCCAACCACATTTTGGACAGTTAATCATTGGAATTGGTTCACCCCAGAATCTTTGTCTTGAGAAAATCCAGTCTTGTAAACGATAGTTAGTTGTTTTTTTACCAATACCATGACTCTCTAAATAGTTAATCATCTTATCGATACTATCTTTTTTATTATCGATATCATTTAAGATATCTGAATTAACCATCTCGCCATCGCCAATATAAGCATTTTCACCATTGAAATAATCTGTAATAACGTTCTTATGCGTTGTGAAATCCAATGTATCTATTAATTCATCAGCATCTACCCAGAAAGCTTCTTGCGTATTCTTTTCTTCTTCAGCGATTGAACCTTGCGTCAAAGTTGTTAAGTGTCCAACGATAACATGACTAGTAATATTACGATTAACATCTTTATGTTCAGCATAGAATTTCTCTCTAAACATAAAGTCAAAAGTCCAATCATAGACATAATTAGTATAACCTGATTCTTCTCTTAATTCTCTTTTAGCAGCTTCTTCTGGCGTTTCACCATCTTCGATACCACCCATAAGAAGACTCTTCCAGCCTAATTTTAAGTTTTTAACACATAAGTATTTATTTTCTGTTGGATGTTTTACAATTAAGACAACAACTTCCCTTTTCGTCTCTTCTTTACCAGGAATAGGTTTATCATCACCCTCATATACTGGGATAATAACTTGTCTAATTGGGATATTAAACTTTTTAGCAAAAGCATAATCACGTTCATCATGAGCAGGAACTGCCATAATAGCGCCTGTGCCATAACCAGCTAAAACATAATCACTTACCCAAATAGGTATCTCTTCATTATTAATAGGATTAATCGCAGTTAAACCATCAAGGCAAATACCCGTCTTTTCACGTGTCGCATCAGTTCTTTCAATATCGCTTTTACGACGAGCTTCTTCTTGATAAGCTCTTAATTCTTTTAAATTATGAATACGTTCTTTATACTTTTCAAGATAAGGATGCTCCGGACTTACAACCATGAATGTGACACCATATAAAGTATCCGCACGTGTTGTAAAGACTTCTAAATAATCATCAGTATCTTTTAATTTAAAATTAATAGAAGCCCCTGTACTTTTACCAATCCAATTAATTTGCGCTGTCTTTACTTTATCTAAAAATTCAGTATCATTTAAACCATCAAGAAGTTTATCAGCATAATCACTCATTCTTAAAACCCATTGATTTTTTAGTTTCTTTGTCGTCTTTGAACCACAACGTTCACAAACACCACCTTGAGCATCTTCATTAGATAAACCCGTTTTACATTTAGGACACCAATTAATTTCCTTTTCAGCTTTATAAGCTAAACCAGCTTTATAAAATTGTAAAAATTGCCATTGTGTCAAACGATAATATTCCGGATCAGTCGTAGAAAATTCACGAGACCAATCAATAGCTAAACCTAATGATTGCATCTGCCCTTTAAAAACTTTAATATTTTCATTAACCGCTTCTTTAGGATGAATATGATTTTGAATAGCGTATTGTTCTGCTGGCGCTCCAAAAGCATCCCATCCCATTGGAAATAAAACATTATAACCTAAAGCACGACGATATCTAGCTTGAACATCAGAAGCCGTATATACTCTAGCATGGCCAACATGTAAACCGACCCCAGATGGATAAGGAAACTCAACTAACATATAGAATTTTTCTTTACTTGGATCAACTTTAACATTAAAGCATTCTTCATCTAACCATTTTTTTTGCCATTTCTTTTCAATAACACTAAAATTATACATTTTATCTTTTCTCCTTCATAATTAATTTACCAATAAGTTTATACGTACCTAAAATAAGAGGAATCAGTAGTATTAGTCCCATTATGGCACTTAAGATAATCCATAAATAGAAATTGGAAATATATCTTTCTAAAATAATAATAAGTGTTGCCATAAAGGATATAATAAAGGCATTACCTATAGCGAGATTTTTAACCAATTCTTTTAAATTATCATCAGTTACCTTGATTTTATTAAGCCGACATAAGAGCTTGAGCTCTTTACTATTACGCATCTTTTTTAAAGCATTGCTTTTACGAATAACAAAGATACTATAAAAGAGATACACAATAATGAAACCAATTATAAAAAATAATATATATGCCATAATTCCTCCTAATAAAAAAAGTACTATGCATAGGGACGGAAAACCGTGGTACCACCCTATTTCATAATACTTTATTATGCACTTAAATCTTTAACGCAGATATACGCTTTATACTTATCATATAAAAAGCTCCAAAGTAAGTTCATAGTATCATATTAAAAGTTTTCACCAGCCACTTTTTCTCTAATTAACACTTTACTACTACTACTCTTCTTCATCGCTATACGTTTTCTATTATAATATAGATATTTAAGATATGCAAGCTTTTATTTAACTTGATCCATATATTCTAGTAATTGTAAGAAAAGTTGAATATATTTTTTATCGAGAGCTTCTTTACCTTTAGCTAACTTATGTAATTCAATACGTTTTTTATCTTTTTCTAGATTTTTATCAACTAATAAATTATAGATATTGTCTTTTTGCGCTGTAGGTAAAGGTAAGTCACTAATGATTTCTTCAACATCTTCAATGACAATTCTAATGGCATCGATTTCAATATCTTTACCTTTACAATTTAGAGTTAATTGTTCCGTTGTTGGAATATCTCTTACTTCAACAATAAAGTCAGTACCATCTACAGATAACTTACATTCTGTAGGTTCTGATTTTATATACGCTTGAACATCATCTGATTTACGGGTATTACGGAAACGGAATATATAATTACGTTTATCTGGAATAATACCAGATTTTCCTTCAACCGGACGTATAATAACCGTATAATTATTAGGTAAATAATTATAATCAATTAAAGTTGTAATTGAATAACCTTGAAGATATAGATCACTAAAGCCATCATCTTCATATAGACGATAACTATTACTCTCACCAGGGAATATTTGAATCTCCATCGTTACAGGAGGTCTTGTATCGTTAATATTAGAGTGCGTTGCCATTGGAATAATAGCCCCGGCTTTAACATAAGCAGGATATTCCTCATCACGGAAGAAAGAAATATGTTTACGTCCACCTAAATATTTTTTACCAGTACGGAAGTTAAACCACGTTCCTTTTGGCAAGAAGAATTTATGAATAGCACGATCCATTAATGGGTCTTTTTTCGTAATAATAGGGCTAATGAAGAATTCACTACCAAAATAATATTCATTACGATAAACAGCATCATCATATAATTCTGGATACTGATAATAAACTGGTTGAATAACTGGTAATCCAAATTTATGATAACGATATGCTTCAGAATATAAATATGGAATTAAACGGTGACGAAGATTTAAGTATTCTGTAGCGATAGCATACGTACGAATACCCCAACGCCATGGTTCACGTTTATAAAATCTCCCAGCATCGGCACTTAATTTTAATATTGGTGAATAAGTTCCAAGCTGAATATATCGTTCATATAATTCATTATCCTCTGTACCATTGAAATAGCCGCCAATATCATGACTCCACCAAGTTACACCAATATTAGAAGCACGTCCATTATAATATGGTATAGACGCTAACGTATCCCAGCTTACAATACTCTTACCAGCATATAAAACAGGATAACGATGAGCCGCAACACGGGCATTATAACCATATACCATTGGACGACGTTTATAGTTACGTTTCATATCATAGAAATGATAATGTTTTAGTAACGCTAATTCATTTAGACGTTTTGAATCATACCAATCTAACCAGAAGAAATCAATACCATAATTATCTAGTGGGTGAATAAATACTTTTAGATAAACATCGATTGTTTGAGCATCAAAGACATTAAATGGAATGACATTTCCTTCTCCTCTAGGTAAATATTTCGCCGCTGTTTCATAGAAGGCATCAATTGGATAAAAACCTTCAACTGGACATACATTAACTCCTAAACGAATTTGTTTTTTATGAAGCTCCTCAACTAATTTAGCTGGGTTTTTAAATAAATTACCATTAAAAGTAAAACCAGTCTTTAGATGGTTATCATCTTTATAGGCACGAATATGCCAATCTTTATCTAACATTAAAACAGAGATTGGAATATGGTGGTTATCAAAGTTTTCAATTAAATCTTCAATACGTTCATCATCATATGTATCATTACGGCTCCACCAGTTACCTAAAGCATATCTAGGTAACAAAGCTGGATAACCGGTAATAGAATAATAATCTTTTAAAGCTAGAGTAAAATCATTGCCATACATAAATACATAGACGTCGATTTCTTTATTAGAACGCGCTACACAGTTTCCTCTAGCGTTTAATAAAGGCGTTGTTGAATCATCGATACTAGCATAACCATCAACCGAATATAAACTACGCATATTATATTCAGGATCATCATCACTTACACCATTCTTCTGAAGTACTGGTGCACCATAATTTTTCGCTTCAGGATGATTATAGTACCATCCATTTTCTGATCCCTTTAAATCAATACGCAAATTATTACTCTTATTAAATGGTGCTTCTTTAACATAGCTTAATGAAAAATATTGTGTTTCAATAATTAAATCTCTTTGTTTATTGATAACATTAAATTCTGGTTTAGCAAAATTACGAAACCAAACTAACTCCGTTGGGCTATCTTCAAAAACGCCATTTTCACTATATTCAAGTCGGACAAGACGTTCTGTTAAAATGGTAATGCGATATTTAGTTCCTTTAATAATACTAGCTGGATTAGCCATAGCTTTGTTTAAATCTAGCTTAAATTGATCTCCTAAATCGTACATATAATCACCCCTATAATTCTTCTATTTTCATAAAGTTTGTATACTTTATTTCTTTAAATGGATAGCCACCCGTAATAATAATTTTGTCTCCGGCTTTCGTCGATATAAGTTTAAAAGTTAACTTTTTAGATACTTCAATTATCTTATCGAAAGAATTTAATTCATCAATCAAAACTGGTGTAACCGCAAAATGAAGTTGTAACGATTTGACAGTATCAACATTAGGACTGACCGCTATAACCGGACAACTAGGACGGAAGCGACTCATCATCCGAGCGGTATATCCCGTATTAGTTGGAGCAATAATAGCGCAACACTTTAAACGATTAGCAGCATCAGCTACATTAAGTGAAATAATACCCGTAATATCTTCTTTAACACTATTAGAACTACGAGTGATAAAATCAGCATAATCAACGTCCATTTCGGCTGAATTAATTATCTTTTCCATCATTTTTAAAGTCTCAATTGGATACTTACCAGTCGTTGTTTCACCTGATAACATAACTGCATCAGCACCATCTAAAACAGCATTCGCAACGTCGCTAACTTCAGCGCGTGTTGGCGTACTAGCATGTTCCATCGAAGATAATAACTCTGTCGCTACAATACTGACAATACCGGCTTCATGACATTTATTAATAATCTTCTTTTGAACGCCAGGAATACGTTCTAGAGTAATAGCGACACCTAAATCCCCACGAGCAACCATGATACCATCACTGACGCGAATAATATCATCTATATTATTGACCCCATCTTCGGTTTCAATTTTAGATATTAACCCAATATGATTATTCTTTAAATTGATTAACATATCATTGACAGATAAAACATTTGCTGCTTCTGATACATAAGAAAGAGCAATAAAATCAAAATTTAATTTATGAGCCATAACAATATCGCTCTGATCTTTATTTGTCAAATATGGACAATTTATTTTTCGACCTTTAATACTAATAGTTTGACAGTCATCAATAACCGCGTCATTTAAGACTTCACAGACAAAGAAGTCAGTTAGAACATCAACGACTTCCATAGCCATCTGACCATCTTTAACCATCAATGTATCATTATAATTTATTTCATTAATAAGATTAGGATAATTGACAGAGAACTTGGTATTATCACCCAAAGTATCATCCATATAGACTTTAACTTTATCTCCTTTATAGAAATGAGCACGACCATTCATAAAACGGCCAATACGTACTTCAGGGCCCATTAAATCCATAAGTAAAGCCACATTTAAACCTAATTCATCATTAAGCTCATTAACATTCTTAACCACTTCACGACAAAAATTATAGTCAGCATGACTCATATTAACACGAACAACGTCTAAACCATTTTCCATCATGCGACGGATTTGATCTTTTTCAATTGTCGCTGGACCGATAGTCGCTACGACCTTTGTCTTATTTAACATACCCTATTCACCTATTATTAATTATACCATATTTGTGTCTTATTACAATAAAAAAGAATGAAATAAATCATTCTTTAATTTAAATCCATACACCGAAGATAATGGCTCCCATACTTAAGATTAGACCAATTACCCAGAAGAATTTAACAATATCTCGTTCTTCCCAGCCTAGTTTTTCAAGATGATGATGGAAAGGCGTCATCAGAAAGACCTTGTGATGAAACCAGACCATACTGACAGTTTGAATAATACATACGAGTGTTTCAAAGATAAAAACGCCCATAATAACAATAAAAGTAACCTCATGTTTGGTAATTAAAGCAACGCTAGCCAAAGTTGCTCCTAAAGATAAAGAACCAGTATCTCCCATAAACACTTTAGCAGGATATGTATTAAATAGTAAGAAACCTAATAATGTTCCAAAAAGGATAAAGCAGAATATTGCTATATCACTACCACCGGCTATTTTAGAATTCCAACTAATTAAACCTAAAGCTAAAAAGGCTATTAATGATAATCCACCAGCCAGTCCATCCAAACCATCTGTAATATTAACTGCATTACTACTAGCTACTAAAACGAATAAAAGAAAGACGCCATAAAACCATCCCATATTAATTTTAATACCAAGACTAGTAATATCGATTGTTGGATTGGCTCCAGATTTCATAAAGATATAAAAGAAAACTAATGCAATAACAATCTGTCCCAAAAGTTTTTGAAACTCTGTTAAGCCTAAATTATTACCTCTTCTAATAATCAAGTAATCATCAAGAAAGCCTAGGATGGCGTATGCGACAAAGACAAACATGACGATACCTAAATTATGAGACATCTCTAGCTTTCCCATAAAAAGAAGAATAATCGTCGTTAAAATAGTTGGAATAATAAAGATGAGTCCCCCCATTGTTGGAGTTCCATCTTTATCATGATGTCTCTTCTCCAAATAAGTACTAACTTTTTGTTTAACATTTATTTTTTTTAATAATGGTATTAAGATTATTCCAAAAATGACGGATATAATAAAACCGATCATCATGGATAATACCGCTTTAGCTAAAATTAACATATTTCCACTCCTAAATGTTATCTAATACAATTTTTTTATCATCGAAAGGAATTTTTGTATCACCAATGATTTGGTATTTTTCATGCCCCTTTCCCAGTACCAATAGTATATCATCATTAGTTAATAATTGTATACCCTTTTTAATCGCATTTTCGCGATTTGACTCTATTTCATAATTCTTTTTGTCAAGTCCTTTAGTCATGTCATCCAATATCGCTAAAGGATCTTCAAAGCGAGGATTGTCACTAGTAAAAATGACATAATCAGAATTATCAGTCGCAATCATCCCCATCATTGGACGCTTGCCATGATCACGATTACCACCACATCCGATAATTGTAATAATTTTCCCCGAAGTAAGTTTACGACTAGCATTAATAATATTAACCATCGCATCGGGTGTATGCGCATAATCAATAATAATTTTATTATTCTGATGATTAATAATTTCCATTCTACCACTTGGCTCTTTTAATTTCGATACGAGCGGGTATATATCAGCATATTGATAACCTATCTCATATAGGACACTTATCGCCGCTAAAAAATTGTATTTATTAAAATGGCCTAGTAGTGGAATTACATACTTATTACCATTGATATAGTCATCTTGATCAATCATATAATCACTGTTAGAAAAACCATATGTTTTATAATTCTTTATCTTAAATGCTGAAGCATATGGATCGTCATTATTAATTAAACTGACGCCATCATCTTTAAGTAAATAAAATAGTTTTTGTTTAGCTTCTACATATTTTTCCACCGTCTTATGGTAATCTAAATGATCTCTAGTTAAATTAGTAAAAAGAGCATAATCAAACTCTAGATAATCAACACGATTTTGATCTAAAGCTTGACTACTAACTTCCATAACTACATATTCACAATTATGGTTATAGCTTTCTAAAAGCAAATTATATATCTCTAATTTTCCCGGCGTCGTATTATTTAAACATCTCGTTATATCATCAACAATATAACCTAACGTTCCAATATAGGCCGCTTTACAACCTAAAGCATTTAACAATTGATATAGAAGATAACAGGTTGTTGTTTTTCCATTAGTACCGGTGACGCCAATTATTTTGATATCAATATTGTTAATTTTAAAATACTTATCTAAATAAGCATTAGTGTTATCGACAATCATTGTAGGTACTGTGTATTTACCTCTTTCGGCAATAATCATTTTGGCGCCTCTTTTGATGGCGTCTTCTATATATTTATGTCCATCTTCTAGATAACCTTTTAAAGCTATAAAAGTATCCCCCTCACGAACTTTTCGTGAATCATCTTGTAACATAAAAACACCTCAATATATTTTATGTAAAATATATCAAAGTGCTTTTGTAACTAGTTAATTGATACCTTTTGCTTATCAGCTATAATCTGTAAAACCGCTTTGCGATCATTATATGGTATCTTTTTATCTTTAACGATAATATATTCTTCATGACCCTTACCTAAAATAAGTAAAATGTCATTTTGTTTAAGTCTTTCCATGGCTTTTTGAACGGCTATAAAGCGATCTTCAATAACTAAATAATTAGTCTTTGTATTATCTTTTAACATATCATCAATAATTTGTTTAAAGTCTTCATCATGTAGATCATCACTAGTAATAAAGGCAAAATCAGCCATATTTAACGCTAGAGCTGTCATGATAGGTCTCTTCTCTCGATCACGACTTCCCGTACATCCAAAGACAATATATAGATGTTGATAATCAATTTCCTTAATCGCAGCGAATAAATTTTCCATCGCATCAGGAGTATGAGCATAATCAATAACGATGGTATTGGTTTCATCTTTGATAATATCCATACGACCATTAGGTGGATCTAATTTAGTGAAGACATCTTTAATTTTATCAGAAGCAATACCAATTTTAGATAACAAAACATAGACGACAAGAAGATTATAAATATTATATTTTCCAAGTAGTTTTGATGACAATGTCAAGTTATTGTTAATAGTAAAAGTCATACCATGAGAGGTTAATTCATAATCGGTAACTTGATAATTTCCACGATTAAAGCCATATGTCGTATAATTACCAATTTTATAATAGAAAGCATAACTATCATCATCATTAACAATACCTAAACCATGTTTTTTCATCTGCTTAAACAATTGTTGTTTCGCTAAAGCATAATTTTCCATCGTCTTATGATAATCTAAATGTTCCATTGTTAAATTAGTAAAGACCGTATAATCAAAACTTAAAGTCACAATACGTCCATAGGCAATACCTTGACTACTAACTTCCATAGCGACATAACGATACCCTTGATCATAAGCTTCACTTAACATTTCATAGGTATCACAAATATCACAATTAGTATTAGGTAAATCACGAACTTTATCTTCAAGATAAAAACCAACCGTACCTAAATAGGCACATTTATAGCCAAGAAGGTTTAAAGCTTCATAAGTAAGAAAAGCGCTCGTCGTCTTACCATTAGTTCCTGTAATACCAATAATTGTCATCTCATCGACAAGATAATGATAATGTTCTTCCAGATATTTATCTAAGTATTCGCGTGTATTAGATACTACTTCTGTTTCTACACTATAGCTTCCCTCTTCAACTACGACCTTACTAGCGCCATTTTTAATAGCTTGCTCGACATAATCGTGACCATCACTACTGATTCCTCTTAAGGCCACAAAAATATCCCCTGGTTTTATCTTTCGGGAATCCGACTTAATATTTATCATTTAAGCACCCTCTTTGACTATCTGATAATCCGTATAATCGGTTTTATAATCGACAATATTATTAATATTTTTATAGGAAATTGTCACCTTAACTTCTGAATACTTTTTGTCATAATAATCTGTTAAATCGATTTCAATACTATTGATGATATGTTCATATTCATTCGTTTCTAAATTTATTATATGATTATTTATTTCATACGTATAATTAGTTACAACCGACTTATCTTTATATGTTGTTGAAGAACCATATTCACCATCTTTTAACATCGGCAATAGTTTTTCTTTAGTAAAAAGTTGAACGTCGATAATATTTAAAATATTGTTAGGATCATCATCTTTAAATAAGTTTAATGTTTTATTAAGATCATCAACTTTATATAAGTTATCCTTGATATAATATTTTACGCCATTAAGTGTAAAGAAATAACCACCTTTATAATAAGTACCCGTTATAATTTGATTATTACTAACGCCATTATTAATTATAGTTATTAAATAATTGAATTCGTAGTTATCCATATTAGCAAAATTTTCAATCGGTGAATTAGATACCTCTGATTCTTCATCCGTTAAACGGCGACGATACTCTTCATCAATATTAACTGGTCCACCAACTAAAGCAAAGACAATAACGAAAAAGATAAACCATAAAAAGAGGCTCAATAAAGCTCTTTGACGTTTATTTTTCCATACATTCTTAATAAAAGTTATAACTTCTTTCATAATATCTATCCTAACTTTTTATTTAATAATTCTTTTTTATTAGCGATACCATTTAAATAGGCACTAACCGGCATTTTCTTTTTACCTTCAGGTTGAATAACTGTTAAAATAACTTCTCCATCACCAGTACTAACACCAATACCATCCTTATAGATATTAGTTATATAGCCTGGTT
>CANRPL010000007.1 GCA_947632495.1 uncultured Bacilli bacterium | reverse complement strand
ATACCTTTGAGTATAAGTCCAGTAATAACCGAATTACAATTTACTCCTGTAAGTACAATAAAGTGACCCGTTTTAGCAAACATACCAGGCCCCATCAAGACAATGATAAGAGCTTCGCCACTTCCTAAAGCATTGATTGCATCTTGCTTATTATATGAAGCCCTTACATTTAAACCATAGTCCTTCTCTAAAGATTCATTTAATGTAACGAAATAAGTTCCTCTACTCATACATCCGCCACGAGCACATATTTTTTGAGTAGTAGTTACTGGACTAATAGTTCTTCCTAACATACTGGAAGCCACAATAGCAACAGCTGTTGGTCCACATCCACTATTGGCAATAGTTGTATTATATTTGTTTGATGATGTTGGATTTTCAGAAAGATAATATTTACTATAATCTAATTGATTAAAATATGTTATTTTACCAAAAGTAGAATTTAGATATTTTACATTATCTGTATAGTTACCATCACCAATAACATTAATCGGTTGAGCATAAAATAACTCAATTAATTTATCATATGTATAGTTTTGTGCCTGCGATAAATACATGGCAACAGTTTGACTCATCCCATAGTGATGAGAATTAGAATATCCAAGTGGTGTACCATAAACACCTGGAGTGGCAAAAACAGTTTGTTTTGAAACACCTGCTTGCCATGTCCATTTTGAAGAAGAATCATCACTGAATCTTTGAAAATCAATACTCCAGTTAGTATCACTATTAGATTGCCACATTCCTCCAGGATATGATTGATATTGCGTAGTCGCTATCGTTCCATTACGGACAACTACCATACCTGCAGTCTCACTAGCTGCTTGAATACATTTAGCATCAAGCGAATTAGATGAATCAACCCTTGCATATGCTTGATAACTTTGACCATTGGTAGCGTTACAACTTGATGAATTTAAATGTGTTCCCAATAAGAAAGAACGGGCCGCAATAGCTTGAGCTTTTAAAGTCTCTGGATGAGTTGAACAGTTTACTTCTTGCTTAACAACACCAGCGACATAATCTTCCAAAGGAATAGTGACACCATCGACCGTTACATTAGAACAAGCACCATTATAACCAATTAAACCAAATTGAGAATTAGATCCTGAATTAATGATATCTTTATATAAATTATATAAATCATAAATATCACTTCTAGTACGTTTAACTTCATATTCTCTTTCTTTTGACGAAAATTCATACGCTAATGATTGAGGCATCATAAAAGCAATCAAAGTAATAAATACAGCAATATATTGTGACAACTTTTTCATACTACACCTCACATCATAAACTATTTAATTCTTTACCCTTTTGAATCTTATAATATAAGAATAAACCACCAAATAACACAATACATCCCAAAGTAATCAATACAATTTTAGTTATTAATGATTTCATCTCATTACTACCATCAGATAATTCAATATTGATATCTACTTTTTGAGCATTATCACGATTTATTACCCAAGTATAAGTGTCATTTGTAACTTTATCAGCGTTGTGGTTTAAAACTTTTTTATCCGTTGTAAAATTAATTTCAACTTGATTACCATGAAGACAATAAAACTTTCCCTTCAAAGCAAATGTATAACTACCATTAGCCTGTGCCACTTGAGCATTTTGAAAACATGTTTTCATAGCTTTAGATTCTTTGTATTCATCAAATGTATAACTGTGCTTTAAAGTAACAACCGTTTCATTTACATTTGTTTTAACATCTTTATCATATTTAACGTCATCTCTATCAGGAAAAGGATACTGATCCATCTTAATAAATGGCGTTATTTGATCATCTAAAGCCACTCCACCAGCTATTTCTTCAGGAGTTGATTTAGGTATATCACTATCTAAAATAGTTGATATAATCTCTTCATCAATTTTATCACCTTTAAAAGTTATATTATATTGGTTTGTACAACCTGATAAAAGAAGTACAAACATTACTAAAAACAATATTTTTTTCATATTTGCCTCCTAATACCATGAACCGAAAGCTATAACCTCACAACCATTTAAAGCATAAGTATATTCACCAACTGAATCACTTCTATTACCCTCAATTGTAATTATTTGACCATTTTCAACTCTTTGCACAATACCAATATGATCTGGTGCACATTCAAAGCATGTTGGCATTGCACCTGACCATCCTTTTTCCCAGTCGAAGAAAATTAAATCGCCTGGTTTAGGAGTATATGTTCCAGCACCATTTTTACCTTTATAATTAGCGCAGTTGTCATTGTAATAAAATTTAAGATCTTTATTATCACTTTCATAGAAATGATTCATGAAAACATAAACAGCCCCTGAATTGACATTAATTATATCTTTAAGATTTGTTCCATTATAAGTAGTATTACCTATAACCCAAGAAACAAAGGAAGCACACCATTGAACGTGCGTATTAAATCCCGCATAACGCCAATATTTTTCGCCACCTTTAGCTGATGGATCTTGTAATTGTTCTACCGCTAAATTAACAAACGCTTCAGCTAAACTATTACTGCTAACAGTGCCTGAAAAATATTTTTTATCAATATATTCAAGCATAAACTCATCATATTTATCCATGTCTTTAGTATAAGTGCTATCAATGCCATAACGTTCTCCGGCACTACATTGAAGTCGCTTTGCACCGCCTGGTTCAAAATACTTATCCTCGACATCTTCATCTGTTTGTGATTTGGTAACCGTTCCATTAGCGCTACAAGTTTGCGTAGTTTCTTTTTTTACCATGTTTTTAGCTAAAATATTCAAATCATAGCGCGAATCAGTAGGATCTAGATACTTATATCCTTCCATCGATGTAAAATCATTATCCCAATCTAATTCAGATAAAACACTTATATCATCGATATTATCTTTATCATAATTACTTAAATTCTGACTCATAGTTTCACCCAAAGTACGGGCAAAATATAAATTAGTTGCCGCAATTAGATACCAGTCTAACTCAACATTATATTTGTATTTATAACGTGATGAAATATCAGCAATCTTTAAATAATACAAAAATTCATCGTTATTAATGCAATCCCCTTTACAATCAGGATCAGCAGTATATAAAGTTCCTAAACTATTTACACGTTCATAATATTCTCTAGGAAATTTACTACTTGGCGCTCCACCAATAGAACCTGAACCACCAGCACCTTTGCCATTTAAGGTATTATAAATGTCATCAATTTGAATACCTTCACTATCTGTAACTAAACCAGCAAAAACCATTGCTGATGCCATATTATCATTAATGGTTGCGACAATTGTTAGCATAAAAATAAGAAGGCATGTCACAAAAGGTGTCACAATAATAATCCACTTAATAGCCTTTAAACTTAACTGAAAGTTTATTTCACCATTTTCTAAATTTTTAGCCTGACGCTCCTCATCTTTTTCTTGCGCTGTCTTTTCTGACTCATCTTTTGGTTTAGCATCAATATCTTTATCACCACGAGCCATAACACCATCAATAAGTCGATGTCCAAAACTCTTTCGGCTAGTAACACTCTCCATAACTTTTTGTGTTAACTCTGAACTTGCTGCTTTTTCAGCTACCTTTTTAGGTACACCATGAGCTTGAGCATATTTTTTCATTAACTCTTGAGCAGCTTGAAGCTTCATATTATTCATATTTCGGCGAGCATTTCTAGCCGTGATAGACTCACGTCCACCCGCTCCACCGTCATCTTCGCCTTGTTGATTATCCAAATTTTGATCACTTAAACGTTTGTAATCTTCAGCACGCATACCATGCGGTGTAGCAGCTCGGCGAGAATTAATAGCAGCTAAATTACTATTATTTTTATCACCTGCTCCAACAGCAGATAATGATGAGGGGGTAACCTCACCATTATTTCCAGGACTACTATTTAAGTTTTGATTATTATTCATTATATCACCTACTTAATAATAGATTATAATCCGCCTCCGCGGCCAAAGGAATCCAATTCCTCATCAGTAACGACAACATTAATACGCATTCTACGTCCACCACATATGAATAGAGCTTCGCCCTGTCCATATTTTTTAATACTCTCGATTTCACTTTCATTCAAATCGATTAAGCGAGCTAAATCGGTTGCAGCTTGCTTCTTTAAACCCATAACAAGATAGTATGAAGCATTATCAAAGATAGCCTTACCTTGCGTAATAACGGATGGATCACAGAAATCGGTAGGTTGTTGCGTAATGATAATAGTTCCCGTATTGTACTTACGAGCACGTCTTTGAATTTGGGCTAAGAAATCAGCACCCAAAACGTTTTGATTGCTAAGTAGAATGTGGGCTTCATCAACCATCATTACAGTATTACGTCTAACATCTAGTGTCAAACTCCATGCATATTTTAAAACGTTAAAGAATAATGCGTTACGAATATTCTCATCAGAGTTCATTAACTCTTTTATATTAAATACAATAAAATCACTATTTGTTGAGATTGTTGTATGACCATCAAAGTAATAACGTAATTCTTTGACAATTGGTCTAATCTTTAATTCAAGTCGTTCAAGAATATCACGTTCTTGTGTACGCTCTGGCATAGATAAAAGTTTACCTTTAATTGTCGCATAAACATCCTTGAATGTTGGATAATCATTAGAAGTTAAACGCGTAAAATCTGTATCAAAGTTAATATTGAAACGACGATATGTCTCTTGAACAACTTCACTAAACATGTTAAGGACATCTTCACCAACAGTTGGATCATAATACTTTAAGAACGCCTTAACAGATTGAATAGTTCTTGTAAAAGTGGTATAACCCAATCCCTGTTTTATTTCATCTTCATCAACATCCATAACAACTTCTAATGGGTTAATCATACCAAACTGGCCACCTTTACCTAAACTGATAAAGTCACCGCCATATAGATTACACATATCTTCAAATTCACCTTCAGGATCGATAACAACAAGCTGATAATTGTTACGAATATGTGATCTTAAAAGCAATTTAGCAGCCGTTGATTTACCACTACCAGAAGTACCTAAAATAACCATATTAGCATTATTTCGGTTATGCTCTTTTCGAATTTGATATAAAAATTGATTAAATAAAATAACACCACCAGAGAAATCGATACCAAGTAAGGTAGCTAAACCTGGATCCTTAATACTATCAAAGATAAAAGGATACATAGCTGCCATTGTTGGCGCAGGTATTGGGGTACCAATACGATCTTCAATCTCTTGTTTACCATAAATTGGAAGCATAGATTTTAATACTTTATCTTGCTCAAAACGAAGAGGTATAGCCTTCATTTCCATAGCTTCCAAATAATTCTTTAATTGTAACTTTTTAACAATCAATTCATCTTGAGAATTAGCTGTAATCATAATATGCATCTGAAAATCATAGATTTTTGCTTGAGATGCAGCTAATTCAGAAACGAACTGTTCAAGAGAAGCATAATCCTGTTTAATACGCTCTTGAATAGTACGGTCGTTTTCTTCTTGGTATCTAACTTTTAAATCAGCAATTTCTTTATTAAGCATCTTTTGAATTGTACTAAAAGGTAATGGTATATGCTTAATAACTAACTTGATACCAGACATTGACGTTAGTGATGATAAATATCCTGGATAAATATACTTTGGATAACTGATAACAGTTAAAATAGTTGCATATTTATCACTGATAACAAATTCCGCAGGCTTAAATTCCAACCCTTTTGGGGCAATCTGACTTTTAATATCAATCATGATAACACCGTCCCAAACTCTGTTGTTACACCACCATTTAAGAAGTTATCTAGTATCATACGTAAATCGTCATTAGTCGTTTGAAATGCCGTTAAACCTGCATTGGCAAAATTGTTAATTAAATTTCTAATTCGTTTATTTATAACGTCGTCATTTTTCTCTTTAAATAATAGGAAATATTCAGTATCAACAACATTATTATTCATAAACATATTGGCTTTACTTAAATCTTGGTTGATAATCTTACGACGAGCAGGATCAGTTGTACGATTATACAAAAGTTCAAGTTCTGATAAATAAATATTAATATCAACAGGGCGATCCGCAACAACAATCCAAAATTCATAATCGATAACATTATAAACCGTTTTAAGATTAGTTATAATGGCATCTTGCATACTAGGATTAAGAATAAAGATATTACGTGGCATAATTTTAACACCAGTAACTTTTAAATTATCTTTCCCTTCTAGATATATAACGCCATTAGTAATACTCTTTACAGGGATATCATCTGCCGTATATTTACTTTTTGTCTTCGTCGCCATCGCTAAAACACCAACCTTTCCATACAAATTGTTGTCTTGTAGTATAGAACGTATATGCTAACCTAATTATCGTTCGAATATTATGATAATTAGGAATAGGCATAACCAATAATGCCATAATTGCTCCAGGTGTTATTGCTAAAATAGCATATAACAACTGATCAACTGGTAGTAGCATAAGGAGTAGGAGCGAAATTCCTATTCCTATGCTAAACAAAATCAAATCGCTTTTGTTGAAAATACCAAATATCAACATTGACTTCTTTGAATTGGCAGGTATTAAATAACCATTCACTATGTATCACACCCTTTTTATTTCTTCTTCGTTCCGCCTGTATATTTATCCATATCGTTTGCACGACGTGTAGCAGCATTAGTATCGATAGACTGTTGAGATCCTTGAGCTTGAGTTTTAATTTTCTTAATGTCATCCAATCCGCCAGATGCTGTCGTTGCCACTTCAACACGTTGAAATCCATCAACGTTGCTGCCTGACCTATTCAATTCACCAGCAAGGCCTGCCATATGGTCAGCAATATTCTTTAATGCAGCATTTTCGGCAGTTGCTGCAGTACTATCGATTGTGAAGCTACCTGAAGCATCAACATGGAAATTATCATCAGTTACAATTCTACCTTTGTTTTGAGCAATCTGTTTAACACGAGCGTCGAATGCATCAGCCCATTTTTTAGTTTCAGCATAATCACCAGCAGCTTCAGCGGCTTTACGACGCTTATCAAGATCTTTAGCAACTTTATCTACACCAGCAGCAACTTTTTCATATTGTGCATAATCATCTTGAATAGCCTTCAATCCTCCACTAACAGACTTAATGTGTTCAGCAGGAGATTGTCCTCTAAAGACGTTCTTAAATTTTTCTGCTCCAACCGATAGTGGACTTACACCATCGTCATGCATTGCATCAACTTGTCTTTTACGAGCACGAGCTGCGGCATAAGAATTAGAGAAGTTCTTACCAAATTTATCCCCTCTAAATCCACCGGCAACAGCTTTACCCATCGCTCCTAAACGAAGACCCTGGCCTGTAGCTAATCCTGCTGCTCCAACTAAACCAGCAGCTCCAAGTCCAGTAGCAGTTCCTAAAGCTTTCTTACCAGCGTTAGCTGCAAGTTTACCACCAAGCATATCATTTTCTAATCGTTTAAGAGGATTAAGAGTGAATTTACCTTCAGACTTAATGTTAAATACTTCTTTCATAATATCAGGAAGTTTTTTAACAAAGATTAGAATACCAACAATCATAAAGACAGATACAATCCATCCTGAAACTAGATCACCAGTTACAACATCTCTAAAGCTTCCAATTAAACTAATTACATATATACCAAAATATAGAGCAGCTAGACGCATAAATAAATCTAAATAGGTTTTCCATGACATATCAAGCCACTTTTTAAACATACCATCTTTGCCAGCTTTTGGATCACAATATGACAAAATTGGTATAGGTGCAATCATCTGTAAGAAACCTAGTTTAATAGAACGAATAGCAACATCAATACAGAACATCAAGAATAGATACAGAATTGCAACACCGACACCGGTACTAATTCCAAAGCGGTAGTTAATGAAATAGCGACCATCATCGCCATCTTCTTTGGCAAGCATAGCTTCCTTTTTAAAGAAAAGTGTAAAGCTTTGTTGGGCAACACCTTGAGCATAATCTTGATATGCATCACTATAGTCAGTTCCAGATGTATCACCATCTCTAAATAACGCTAAAAGTTGGCCTAACTCTCCATCTTCTTCATAGACATCTTCGTCAGCGTTATAAACGCCATAACAAGACTCACGTAAATGATAAACAAACTGTGAAGATCTTGGTTCTGCGCCTTCTTCTAAAGCAGCAAGTTTTCTAAACTTATACTGTCCGTAAGTAGAACTACCTTTATTTGTGTCTTGCTCATACGCTTCACGGCAGTCAATTAAATCATGTTCTGGATCATGAGCAAATTCTTCATAATTAGGTTGAGCAAAAGCATACATAATGGTAAATTGAATCTTTTGCCCCGCCGCTTCTGTATAGCTAGAATTTGATATTGGTAACTGACTAGTATTTGATTCTGGTCCACCAAAAACAAAATTCATAATTGTATTTTCTTTTAAAATCATTGATTGTAAGTCAAAGGCTTCCGTAAAAATATATGGTACCAAAACGATCATTACCAATGATAAAATTACATGCTTAATAATGGAAGTAAAGCCTTTATCTTTATCCGTAAATTCATCTGGATTTAAAACATAATTAATCAGAGAAATACTTACCTTAAAAAGCATAAATATTCCAATTATCGCATATATTCTTTCAGCAAAATCGTTTATAACCTTTTGACTAAAGATTGATGTACGGGATAATTGCATTAAAAGCCCATATACATCATCAATCAAGCCATATATAATCTTGTCCAGTGAAAAGAATACTGTCCTTAGAGACTTAATTATAAATCCCATAAATTATCAATCCCCATTCATTAATTTGCACAAAATGGATTTTCAGCATTTAAGCCTGGTATATTAAACATTCTTAAAATAAAGTCTAATACAAATGGTATTAAGAAGATTAACGCTGCTGCTATCAAACGTTTAGTAAATCGTGATGTAACCTTCTTCATTTCATCATCACTATCAGATGCTATAGCTTTAATAAAGTCTAAAATACTTAAAACAATTAATAAAGCTGGTATAGCATATCTTAAGAAACGAATTATTTTAAATAGCCATGCTGTTACCTCATTGCCTAAAGAGTTACATGAAGTAGTATTAATATCAGCATCGCATATCAGTGCAACATCATCACGTAAGCGTGAACAAGCGACACTGCAAACTCTAGCTGATCCCGGATCATCTTCATCCATATAACTTGAAGTTGATCTAAAACTATCACATAAATCATTTAACTCTTGGTAAGTTCTCGTAAAATATGAATTGCCCTCACAACTTCCTGTTTTAGCGATATCTTCTTCCAAAAAGCGCATATATGAGTCATATGTTGTACACTTCGTTTTATCGGCATCCATTTCTGGATCATAGTCTTTCAAATATAATGTTTTTAAATCAGAAGTCGTAACTGTCTTTAAGAAAGCGCTTTCTTCAAGTTGAGGTGCAGTTAAATCGTCAACATATATATATATATATTTGTTTACAGTAGGTATACCGCCTGTTAACGAACTATGGCTTATCGTTTGAGTAATTGTCTTTACTTGTTCCGGACATGCACCATTATCCTCTGTTCCAGCATGCTTGACAGATTCTTCATATATAGAAGCATTAGCATACAATTTATATATTACTGTTTTTGTGTCATAAATGTTATTATCTGTATCTACAAGTTTATCTTCATTTGAAACTGGCGTTAAATTATAGCCAGAAAGATCTTTTGATCTTTGTAAATTAATAGCGACACTAGGGGTTTTACCATCACCAGTAACTTCAAAAGTTATATCTGGCATATCTTCCTGATCACTATCTGGATAAAAGTATTCACACTTAAAAGCGCTAACCTTAGTAACGCAAAAAAACATTGCAATTAAACCAATTACAAAAGTCATTAATTTTTTATTCATAAGCCACCTCTTCTTTGGCACACACTCCTATCAATATTATAACAAAAAAAAACTATTAAATAAATAGTTTTTTAATATATTACATACCTTCGGCACCTTGAGAATCGCAACCCTTGGCTCCTACTTCACCATTAACAAAACAGTTAAAGCAATTTACTACCGTTTCATCATCACCAGATACCCATCCAATAAGTACCCTAACAATAGATATTACAAAGAAGACAATTAAAGCAGCAATAACCCTCTTAACCAAAGTTTGTTGTCCTTTTTTAATTTCATCTTCTTTTTGAGCCATAACAGCTTTTGCTAAATCTAATAAACCAAAGATTACTAATAAAACAGGCACTGCAATCCAAATAATTTTAACAACTATAGAAACAGCATTTGGAAGCATACCAGTAAAGTCAATGTTAAGTCCTCCGCATGTATATGTACCTTTTGTATTTATACTAGCTAAAACATTAACTAAATCAAACATCTTAATGCACATCCTCTCTAAAATGATTATACTATAATATATTTTCTTTGTCAATTAATTCAATACTATGATGCAGCAGTAATAACATATGGGTTTTCTTGGGTACCTTTACCGGAAATAAATTTTTCCTTTCCGTTGAACGCAATAACCCAGTTATAAGCGGCTGTTTTACGAGCCATTAACCCAGAAGCTGTATTGTTATTTATATATACAACCTCGTAAGAGTTACGCGTCAAAGCATTAGTTGTCCAGGTTTCTGTCGTTACTGTAGAGAAATAATTATAATTTGTACAAGCTCCATTAGTTATTTTCAAACAATGTTCATCTAATGAAGCACGAGCAACATCAGAACTACTAACAACACTCATATATTGATTTGGAAGAGTTTCAGCACAATCGATATCATAGCTTATATCTAATTGTTGATCATCCCTTTTACCAACACATACTGTATGTGGCGCAATATGAAGTTTAGTAGAATCTTTAAAGCCCTTATAATTATCATTCATAAATTCTAGTAAATAACTATTTTTATAATCATTGATACCATAATTCTTTTTAGCATCAGAATTATATTTATTATCCCAAGCGATTGCCCTTTTTTCTGGTTGAGCTTTAATTACCCTAATTATATCGTTGGCATCAATATCAATAATACGCCATGTAGTACCACCAAAACTAATATAATTATTTGGTCTCTTGCCTCTAAATACGTAACGATCGCCCATCTCATATAAACCAGCCGGATAATCATCAGTTACCTCTTCTGGTTCACTACTTTCAGGAACACTAGTATTTCCAGTAGCTGACTCGTCAGTATTGATTTGATTTTCGTTAGAATTAGAATTACTATTAACTACTTGATTGCTATTAGAAGAAACATTAGAGTTGGAAACTTGATTTGAAGTTGGACTTTCCGTAGTTGAAGTATTCTCATCTGTTTGCTTTTCTTCGATTAAACTATCCTTTTTAATTTGATCAGCTAAAGTATTGGTCTTATATTTAGAACATTGTAAACTTGGAATATATAATATTTGACCACCATAATTATACACATAAACTTTTCCCGTACATGCTGTATCAGCAAGAATTTTTTCTAATGGTTTCATTACACCAGCACTAGCAAGTTCTGCCGTAGTTATTTCTTTACTTTCAAATTCTTTTGGTAAACCATGTTCCTTATTATTAAAATATTTAGTAGCTGCTGATACCATTTGACGTTCAGCTTTTTCAAAATTGCTACCAGGTCCTTCACAGGCACGAGCTATCGCTACAACACCAATGATAAGAATAATAACACCAAATATTCCACCAATAATATATAAGTATTTCTTATCAATCTTTTTCACTATATCACCTTACACTCTATCCTTTTGGACAATAAGCAGAATCTGAACCTTCGACAAAGCAATTAATACAATCGATAAGTTCATTACTAGTATTACCAGCAACAGCGCTGATAACAAATTTAACAATAGCTATAACAAAGAAAACAAGAACAGCAGCAAGAACTCGTTTGATAAATATCTGTTGCCCTTTCTTAATCTCATCCTCTTTTTGTGACATCATAGCTTTTACAAGATCAAACATACCAAAAATTACTAAAATAATAGGAACAGCAATTTGAATAATTCTAATAACCAAATGAACTAAATCGACAATTGAAGAATCAATAACAACAGTATCACCCAAAGCTGTACATGAAACATCTACAGCTAAAGTATTTGGTACAAATAGAGATATACTCATCATAGCAACCGCTACCAATTTAAATAATTTGCTTTTCTTCATATACTTATCCTCCTAATAACACTAACATTGCTAATTATAAGCAAATTTACCCAAGCAGTAATATTACCACTAAAAATTAAATAAAGCAACTATATTATAAACTTGAATCACCAGTATTTGAAGCATTTGATGAGCTATCATCACCAGTAGGAACATCAACTGCCTCGCCATCTTTTCTAACATTTTGTCCGCATTCATCATTGATAAAACAGTTTACGCAATCAATGATACGAACTGCATTATCATTGTTATCACTAACAATATTTATAAGAAATTTAACTAAAGCAACAATAAAGAAAGTAACAACACCCATAATTAATCTTTTGACAAATGAAGATCGTCCTTTTCTTATTTCATCTTCTTTTTGTGACATAATACCTTTAGTTAAATCAATTGCTCCCATTAATATCATAATGGTGGGCACAATTACTAAAACAGCATTATATAGTCCCTTTGATAAACGTGGAATGATAGACGGAATATTCTTAATCAACGCAGAATCTCCTGATCCTCCACATGAAACATAATTACCAGTTGTCATAAAATCAGCATTAGGTTCATGTGAATTACTATCTGGTCGAAGACTGGCAGTATTTTTATATACGCCACCATTGGCAATAAGTTTTTTATTACCGACACTGATAGATGATGGACAAGCTACAAAGTCAGTTGTCCAATCAGTATATGTTTTTTCTTCAAATACTTGTCCGCCAACCTCATCTGCCCTTCGATATTTGATAGACTCAACTTCACCATTATCTTTAATTACAACGGTATATGATTCATTAACTCTTCCCGTTAATTTACTAAAATAGCAAGTTATAGCATGGGCTGTATCAAATTTGTAGGCAAATGATAGAGAAATAACAAGGAATAATATTATCTTTTTCTTCATTCTATCACTCCTCTACACAGTTTTGTTTACCTGTCAAGAAACAATTTATACAAGGAATAATTGTTGTACTTGATCCCTTACTAACAGCACTAATAATAAATTTAACAATAGCGAATACAAAGAATACTAATACAGCACCAATAAGTCTTTTGAAAAATAAACTTTGACTCTTTTTAATTTCATCTTCTTTTTGTGATGAAACAGCTTTAAGTAAATCAATTGTGCCTAAAATAACAATAGCAATAGGGACAATAATTTGAATAATAATATATACTATTCTAACTAGTCTTATGATACTTCCTGGTATACCGGTCATATAACCAGCACCGCAAGAATATGTCTTAGTTCCATCAGCTAAAGCGCCTATATCTGAATTTACAGTTGCAGCTTGTGGATCTTCATCTAAAGCACCCGTTGTCTCTTCAGGAACTGTATCTCTACTAGAAGTAGCGGAAACGCTACAATTTGCGTAATAAATACTGTCCCCATGATCAGTTTGTAATTTACTCAAAACAGCATCATTACCGACATATAACTCCGTGGCAAAAACGCTTGGATGGTAAACTATGGCATATTTTGGACATTTTCCTTTTTGATCATCACCATAATCACCCCTAAAAGCGCTATAATAATTATAGCCATTGTATGAACTAGCCCAGTTTAAAATATTTTCAGGTTCATTTCCATCTAAAAAAACGGAAGATTTGATAGTAAGCCGTGGTTCTGACGCAACACCATCAACCTCGAAATCAAGGGACATTTTCTTTTGATTTTCGCCTTGCTCACAGCTACATTGAATAGAATTAAATTTGTCAGCAAATTCATCGCCATATTGTTCATCATCAAAGCCATCACCATAGTAGACAGCACTTAAAGAATAATCTGAAGTATCAAAAGTCCAAAGATGCTTGTCTTCTTTTGCTCCTTTTAAAACAGCATCTCTTGATGATTCGTCAAAGAAATAGATGCCGACCGTGGAAGTAAATTGTACTCTCATAATGTTAGGTGGACAGCTATTACCATGACTTTCAAAATAATCATAGCCATAAAAAGGAGTACTGTTACCAAAAGCACCTTTGTAGTCGCTAGACGCAGTATTACTAGACCAATTAAGACCAGCTTCAGGTATTGTTTCATTTTTTGATGTTTGTGCTGTAATTGAAAAAGATGTATCAATAACAACCGATATAGTCTTTCCATTAGCATCTTGATATGAACACACCTTATATGTAGAAGGCGCCGCATTTACTTTTTTTATCCCTAAAAACACGACAAAAACTATTAAAATAATAGTTTTTGTTAATTTCTTACTCATAATATCACCTCTTACGATTATATCTATTTAGCTTGCATATCAAAGCCAAGGCGTACCAAAAAGTCATTTAACATTTTATTTCTTGTTTCACGCTCATCAAGAGGTGGCATGTTATAAAATATTTTTAAACGTGACTCATATTCAAAATCTAATACATCTTTTGAGCTTAATAAGCTTTGATTTAATATAACCTTTTTATCCTTCAATGTTTTTAGCACCTGTGGGGTAACCATCATAAGTTTATTTAATTTAATTGTTGTAGGCTCAATCAAATAAATAATTTCATTACATAATGATTCAGCCTGAACACTATTATTAACATCAATAATAATAGCATCTGATCCAGTAAAACGGCTAACCTCCTGCATAACTGATCCACTAATAGCAGAAACTAATTTATTATCTTTTAAATAAGTAAAGTCTGTCTTATCTACTTCAATGGCAGTTACATTGTAATTACGAGATAACTCTTTTTGCATCATATAAACTAAAGTTGTAGCTCCCGCACTTTTAGTAACATTTTTAACACCAATTATGCGACTATGATTGCCGCCTGTTGGATATGTTTGTTCCATCATAACCGTCTGTTGTGGTTGAACAGTTGGTTGCTGAACAACAACGACATCATCAATTTGATGGAATTGAGCAACATCACGATATGAATTTGGATGGTTATATAGATATTGAATACCTTCCAAATTTCTCGTAAAATTGTAAATACCCATTGAAATAAGTTTAGATAAATAAGCAGGAGAAGAACTTTCAGCCGAGTCATCTAATAGTAGAATTACTTTATCCATATCAAGAGATATAGATAATTTCTGTAAATTTTTAATATCCTTATAATTTCTAATTGCAGTTATGTCCAAAATCATTCTTTGATAGAAAAAGTTTTGAAAGGTACTAATAATTTCATCAACGTCAAATTCACCATTTAGGTTTTTGATTACATCAATGCCTAGATTTTCTAACATCAACTGATATTTATTAGAAACAATAACATTCATTTTATCACCCTTCTTATTAATTTAAACTATACATTGCTTTTGTTTCTCCTCTGACAGGAAACTCAAGAAAGCCTCCAATAACTGGTATATCAAATTTCATAAAAGCTATAACTTGATAATACTTAGAATTGGCTTGGCCACGTTCAAATACACAAAAATTGTAATGGCTGCGGCCACTATAACCACCGGCTGTAGTTGGATATAATAATTTGCTATCTGTAGTATTTCTATCCTTACAATATTTATTTTCACCCTGTTTTTCTACTGAATAGCCAGCGTTTTTCAAGTTTTCGTGAATTTCATTCATAAGATCATTATTAGTCGCATCAAAAGTGCCATATTTTTCAATAATAGTAATAATACGATTCTTAACTTTGTAGGCCTTTGAATAATTGATAGAACCAAACAATAAAAGAACTAATAAGCCAAAGAAAAACAATATTAAATCTAATATAAATGCTTGTGCAATTGATTCTTTCATTAATACACCTCCAAAATTAATTAATCAGCAAAGTGAAAAATACGAGCCGTTTTTGATGAAACGTGTAGTTTCAAAAAGCGTTGAATTACAGGAAATTTAAAAGTTACAATAGTCTGAACTTCATATGTGTCATATGGGTCAGTAGTAGCGATACCGGCTCCATCTTTTCGCTTATAAATAGTATCGTTAGCATAACGATAAATACAATAACCTAATTCTGTACGAGTTGTTGGTACATCGCCATTTACTAATGTTCCCGTTTTGCTACCACTTTTAATTGTTGGTTTACAAGTAATTGGTGTTCTTTCATAAGCAATATTACCTAATTTAACCTCAATTTCATCATATGTCTTTTGATTGTAACCCTCAAACTTTTCAATAGCCGAAACAATAGCATTGTTAACACGATAAGCCCTGTAATAGCTCATGGTTCCAGCAAGAAATGCGAAAACTAACAATATAAAAAATATTATAAAATTTAATAATGAGACAGTTCCTATACTTTCACGCATAAGCTATTACACCTACCTATCAAATTATAAACAAATACTATGCTGTTGCGTCACTAACACATCTAGAGTATGAGTTAGAATCATAATCATTACTTCCAGCTGCCTTTGTGCATTTTCCACTTTTCCATACACCACCGGCATCTGTGCAACATGATCTGTTTGCTGAATTCTTCATTAAACTGTTAATTAATGGTGTTGCTACAGCAACGACAACTGCTATTAAGATAATAGCAACAACTGTTAAGTTTGCTTCACCAGCTGCTTCCTTCATTAACCTCACCACCTTATCTTTATCTAGAACAATTATATCACAAAAGTACCCTATCGACAAGATTTTTTTACTTATACTTGAACATATTGGTACAGTTAAAATAATTAATTGTCAATTGTCAATCTATATTATCTACTTTATACAGTAAAAAATTGTCATCTTGATAGATTATTTTATAATGATTATCTTTCTCAATAACGCTATTTAATGTTGCGACTTTTCGTAACAGAATATGAGAAAGGTCATACTTTTTAACAACCTCATCGAATCCATTAAGAACGGCTATCGATGTAATTATATCATCTTTTCCATTGAATTCTTTGGTGTACAAGTCTGCACGAGAATCAATAAAAACAGGAATTCCTTTGAAGAGCAAATAACTGCCTATACCATATTCATTATACATTCGTAAATTTTTAACATCTAAATTATTATTAATCCAATCAGCTGCTTCGATTGGGTACTTTTTTTCTGATATATATTCATCAGCATTATTTTTTCTAAAGTTAAAGTATGAAAATGTCAAAACCAATATTAAAGTAAGAGATGCGACTACTTTTTTATTGAAAAAATTTAAGATGAAAGCACTACCCGAAGTATCCAAACCATCAATCATTCTCACCAATATTTGAAGGAAATAAATGCCCCCAATAGTAAATAAAAGTGACTGATGACGGTCAGCTGATAATGCTAAAAGGATAAGCCCTGACAACATAAAAAATTCACGCCATTTTAACTTAACATTAGAAAACATTAACATTATAGCCAAACATATCAAAAATATACAAAAATTAGAGTTATCAATCAAAACGACTGGAAGATGTTCTGAAATGTAAGATTGAGAAACTCCCATCATCGTTTTAAGTAGATATGTATATGGTGTTGTTCCTAATGGCGTAATAAAGCCCATAAGTAAAGAAATTGCCATGACAATAAATAAATTTTTAATTTTAATGTCCGTTTCCATAATTAAACGATGATTAATCATATTTGAATTAATCGTACTTTCTTTTTTCTTTTTGCTTGTTTTTTCACGCAATTTAACCAAAAGATATTCAGCAATATAAGGTAAAAACAAAATGAATAAAAAAGGATAGACGGCAACATGGACGTTTGCAATGATTAAAGCGCTCAAAATAATTCCTATAGCATATCTTTTTTTATCCGTTGCGACATATTGTTCAAGAAAATAAGCAACAATAGGAAATATTATCAAAGTTATTTGCTGTGCTCTAGTAACCTCAAAGTTTTTTAATGCAAAAATCATAAATAGCGTATATAGAAAAGGAAATAACTTGTTTTTTGTTATTTTTTTACTGATGAAATATACTAAAAGGGCAAGAGCAATATAACACAAAATATTAAAGATATATAATCCATCAAAGCCAAATTGATCATAAAGTTTATAAATCCCTAAATCGTATAGCCAGTGGGGATATGTATATGGCAAATTATCATGAAAAGAGAAATGATCAATTCCATCAATTCCAGATGTCTGAATCGTCTCCCCCACTTTGATAGTATAAAAGGTATCGTTTGGAACAGCTTTAATCGCATTTGAAATACAAATAACAACAATAATTAAAAAAAATAGTATATCGACAATATTTATGTGTTTTACCTTATTTTTCATACTATCACCTATGTTTATAATTATACTATATAGCTATTTTGAAGTCAAAAAAAATGTAGATATCTACATTTTTAGAAATTCATCATTTGCATCATTGATAAGAACATTAAGCCCATACAACCGCATCCTGTAAAAATTAACATTACTAGCGTTTGATTTTCCATCTTTTCAAGACGCTCTTTATATTTTTGTTCACGAGCTTTATTCTGTAATGATGAAACCGTACGTGAGAATGACATAACCTGTTCATGTTTGTTTTGTTGACCACCAAGTCCTAAACGATATAAAAGACGCATCATACGCATTGAATCACGAACTGGATATTCATTAGCAAAATCGATATATGGTTGAACAGAAGAGTCACCACTATCAATACGAGCAACCAATCTTCTTAAACCAGGTTTAAAAACATCTGGAGCTGTATCAATACTACGGCTTAAAGCAACGGGAACCGTATAGTGCTGTACTAAAATTTCCAAACTCTTTAAGTAATATGGAAGCATCATATCGATATAGTGCAAATTAGCCTTATAATAACTTTTTAAATTATTATATGGTGCTTTAAATACAAAGAAAGCAATTGCAACACATATCAATAGATACATAAAGCTCATTTGATTCATAAAAATGAATAAACCAACTGCAAATGCAATAACACCATCACGTAAACGTCTTTGGAATAAAGCTTCAACATCAAGATTACGTCCTGGATATTTAACAGAAAGTAAGAACTCATAATCGCTTTCCATAAAATGGGTCATTACACCGCCAGAGTCAGAGATAAACTTTTTAGTATCAACAACTCGGTTATAATTTAAGATAAAGACAATAATTACACCTATTATTATAAACCACATTATTCAGCACCTACATTCTCATTATAATATTTTTCACCTTTTAGTAAGAAATATGAGTTAACTATTAGAATAGCATGAACTAATAATTGAACATACCATAAATCTAGTAAAGATTCCCATTTTTCACTACCAAGCATAAACTGAAGTAACATACACATAAAATACAAGATAACACCGAATTGTAGGAACTTCTTATGGAAGCCAGCTCTATCAATACGGTCACGATATACACCCTCAACTAGGGTATCGATATCTTGTGACATATTTTCAAGAGATTCAGCTGTATCTCTGGCACCTTCATTAGTAATTTGTAAAAATAGATAATGCATATTTTTTACAATGTAAAAATCGTATTTCGTACTCATAAAGTTAATAGATTGATCAATTGTACCATTTTCATATGCCATATCAATCATAACCTTAACATCAGTTTTAACTGGATCTTCTAAAATTCCAGATTCATATACACCTTCAAGAGCCTTAACAAATGATTGCGTAGTAGTAAATTCCATAATGGTATTTGACGTATAAACCTGAATTTGTTCGAAAATAAATTCACTATATAAACGTTTACAACGTAAATAATTTAAATATGGAATAACGGATACCGCTGCTACAGCGTAAATGATTGAAATAATTAAATTATAGAAATATAGATAAGATATGACTGCTGCTCCAACGGCAAAACCAACAACCTGTGTCATATACTGGCTAAAGGTATAATCCTGACCTAGGGCTTTAATTTTTTCCCTTATTGATTTGTAAGTATATGGAGCAAATTTATCATATATAAAAGATGTGTTTTCAGAAATGTACTTATATAAATTTTGACCGCTAGCATTTCGATAAATAATAACGAATATCATTATAACCGCTATTAAAACGAAAACAAGTATAGTAGCCATTTTAACACCTCCTTTTTATTTAACAACTACATCGTTGTTGTATTTTGATTAGGTATTTGGTACTGCAGTAACATTTGGTACTACATTACCACTTTGATTAACAGTTCCTGTCGAAGGAACTCCTTCAGGCGCAACTGTTTCAACTGGTGCTGAAGAAGCATCTTCAGTACTATCAGAAGAACTTTCTTCTGATGAATCATTATTCATAAAGTCTTCTACTTTCATTCCACCTGGAGTGTCAGCACTATCAACTTCGATAGAAGCTTCTCCTGTATTTATTTCTTCATCAACAATCAATCCTTCAGGTAGAAGTACACCTTGAGCCTCCAAATAGTCAATTAAATGAGCAGTCGGTTTACGTTTAATAATTCTACCATCTGGTGTCTTTCGGTAGATGATATTACTACCTGGATTATTATTTTCATCGACAAAGAACTCGCATACTTCGGCAATTTCACGTACAAAGCGTTGCGTTTTCTTGCTCTGATAACCACGAATGTAAACACCAATTTGAATATATCGGTGAATAGTTTTTAAGAACTGGTCAACATCTTGACTTGTTTCCATCAAACTATACATACGGCTTGGTATAGAAGCTGCTTTGTCGGCGTGGATAGTTGATAAAATGTAGTGCCCTGAAGAAATAGAGTTACGAGCTGCCGTAACGGCTTCAGCACTACGAACCTCGGAAAGTAAAATCCATTTAGGGTTCTGACGCATGCAGGAAACTAAAACGTCTGAATAACTAGCAACGTTATTAGTTTTCATTGCAACGATATCACGGTGAGGATAAATTCGATCCAAGTGAAGTTCCAAAGTATCCTCAACCGTTATGATTTTTTCGTTTTCACGAGTATGTGAAGCAAGATATTTAACGAACTCAGTTTTACCTGAACCAGTCTCTCCACATACAATGATATTACAGTGACCATGGACGCAATGAATTAAGAAATCATGAATATCCTCGGTTACGTAATTTTCTTTTAAGATTTTATTTTTTTCTAGTCGAATTTTAGCTGGAGTCTTACGAATAACGCAAGCTATACCATTTCGCGCTATTGACTCATGGATAAAATTCATACGCAACTCAGCATCCTCACTATCAAGGAATGGGTGAGCTGCATTAAAGCTATGACCTACGACATTTGAACACTGAAACGCTAACTTTTCCATAAAGTTGTTGTCTACTGCTTTATTTTCAATTCTAAAAATACCATGTGAAAGAGTTTTTAACCATACTTGACCACCATTACTATAAGAAATATCGGTAACATCATCATTATCCAGATATTGTTGTAATGGTCCAAAGTCCATTTGCTCAAATATGTTATTTTCCATAATTATACCTTTATTTGAAAGTTATATTAAGAAGCAGGAGTAGTTTCTGGTGTTGTACTAGCAGCAGAGTCTGTTGGCGTTACTTCGGTTCCTTCAGTAGTTCCTTCAGTACCTTCTTCTGGAGTTGGCGTAACAGGTTCAGGGTTCTTTGGTAATTCAAGAGTTTGATTTTGAATGAAGTCTCTTAAATACTCACTTGAAACATAAACCTCTAAAGGTTCTTCAGGAGCTAAACCACCATGTGGAATAACCATTAATTCAATTTGAGTTCCACTTATATATTCAGCTTTCTTTAGAACATCAAATAGTTCAGCTTGTAATCCGAAACCCAAGAAAGATGGAGTACCAATATCATTAGTACTTCTAAATACGTCTTTACCATCACCATCAGTTACTGATAAAACCTTTACGTTTTCAATCATTTTACCAAACATCAAAACGTTTTTTTCGTTATATGCACGAACATAAAAATCAACATAATCGCCTGGTTGAATTGAGTTACCATAAGTTGTTGTAACAGTAACAGGGAATTGGTAAGGAATTTCTGGATTACCCAAAGCATCAGTACCAACTAAAGTTAACCAGTCACCAGGTAAATCTTCCTTTTCAACAAGTAATTCTGGATAGAACATACTACCTTCTGGAATTGTAACACCTACGCCAGTATATTTATCAATAATAGCTGATTCTTGCATAACGACATTATCTGGACGTGCAGCACTAGCTACGCTTATATACTTAATATCTTCAGCTGTGATTATTGTTTGTGGGTTAATTGTCTTAGCAGCAACAGGAACCTCTATTAGTTTAGTAGCGCTATTAACAGTACTTGTATATAAGAAATACAAAATAGCTAAAATGGCTATTACACCAATTATGGTTACCGTATTTTTATTTGTAAAAAATTTTTTCATTGAAATTGCTAAATTATTCATATAATTATTCCCCTCTCTAAACGATTCTTATTTTTTACTAATTAATATTTTGTTTCTAGTATAGCATCTATTCTATTTGAAAGAGCGATCCTAGTTTGACTTGAGCCTAATGAGAACCATGCTGACATATCAAAAGTATCAACTTTAATACTAACCTTTGGTGGTTCTTGATGCACGTCATAAATATAAATCTTATATTCATGAGCTAGTGTAGCATCTTCAGCAAAGCGACGATAGAAACTTGCCACAAATCTTTCCTGATCGATTCTGATTGTCTCATCATTACGATATGCTGGCAAATCTAAAGCATCAAACATTGCTGCCTCGGTAGTTTCTTTAAGCAGTTCATAATTGTGCTCACTAGTATTCGTGACTGTTTGAAAGTAATAAACCAAAAAAATGGAAATAATTCCTAACATAACAATCATCGCTGCCCAAAAAGATTCTTTCATCTAGTCACCTCCTATCGATGTTCCTAGCAAAAAAACTAAAGTGATAAACTTTTAGGCTAATCAAGTACTATGACCTTAAACAGTGTATTGGACACTCCCTCTATCATAAATACTACAAATAGTATAACATAAAAATTTTTTTTATACTAGTATTTAAATGTTTATTTTGTATTTTTTGTTTTAAATATCGAATTACCTGAAAAAGATTTTAAACATCATAGTTTAAAATCATATTCATTTTTCTTCTTTTTCCGATTAATTAAATAACCAATGAAGCCCACTAAAACTAAAACTAAAACTAAAGCCCACCAATATTTAACAAAGAAGGTTGTTATCTCTTCATACCAAGCTTTTTTTCCTTCACTAGCGTCTTCATCATCGTCTTTAGGAGCATTTATTTCTTTTTTTAATTCTTGAACAGCCTTTTCAAATTGCTCTTTTGTCGCTGTATAATTACTCCATTTTTGACATATTGGGTAAGCTTCCAATCCCTTACACAAAGGATCAGCATAATAAGCATTAAAGTATGGTAAAGAAATGGATTTAGTTGTTATACGTGTCTTACATTTTTTTGACCAAATATCAAATGAATATTGTCCAGTATTAGCTGTCTTAATTTTTATCTCACTACCACTACTTTTGAAATTGCTATAAGTCTTAATCCCAGTTGAATCAACTAATATCATATCATCAGTCAAATTGCTAACGGTGATAACATAACTTGCCGAATTGTCATTAACGATAGTTTCATAAGAAAAGGTAACATTAGCTGCAAAAGCCATAACTTCTGATTGTTCTTGACTAGTACAAAACATCGTTCCACCAAAAGAGCTTTGAACAGCCGCATAACTTGTTATAGGAAAGATAACTAATCCGATAAGTAAAAATAATCCCTTTTTCATATTAGCTCCTTCCCGTCGTTAAATAATAACGATAATCAACATTTCTAATTTTTAAACCTAGACAAATATTAGTAGCATTCTTTATCTCATCAAAGACCTCAATATAATAAGTATCTTTCTGAACAAGGCGAGTTGGTTTTAATTGAGAAAATGCTGATGATTGACGTTTTATTTTACCATCAAGTGTATATTCAATATAACCAAAACTATTGAAAAGTCTAAAGAAATCATTGTAATTATCAACTTTTGATAAATCAAACTCTCCTGTCAATTTGATAATAGCTTTATCATAACTAGAAGAAGTATATTGTGGCCTAATATATTCTACCGAGTTGATGCAACGATTCTCTCGAGCGCAGAATTGATAATTAATCGTATAACTACTATCAATTTTAAAATCATTGATGACAATCTTGGCATCCTTAATAGCAGCGTTTTCTAGTGGTAACTCTTCTGTAAGGAAGCTTTCAACAATCTTATTATCTGCAGCTGTATAATCAGTTGGCGATAAACGTAAATAATGATTTTGTTTACCGTCTATATCACGATATCCTAGTAATATCTTGCTATGAAGATGATTTTTAGGTACTTTAAATACAAATAAATTACGAACAGTGCTATTAGCATTAATCTTTTCAGAATTATAAACTTCACCTAAATCAGTAACGTTATCATTATATTTATTAGTTGGATAATATATATCAGTACCAATGCTAACACTGATAGCCCCGCTAGCAAAAGCTTTAGGAACTTTATAACCTATATTAGTAAGTTCTGTCGCAACAACTAATAAACTAGTACCATCTTTAATAGCATTACCTTTAGCGTCAGTATTAACGATATAAGCATCATTAACTTTTAGTGTGAAACCATTATATTCTAGAATATTACCTTTAGTAACATCTTTACGATATTTTAATAAAGAATAGCCAAAATATAGCCCCGATACTAAAACAACACAAGCAATTGTCCAAAGAATTAGTTTCTTATTTTCTTTATAAAAATAACCAGCATAGCGGAAACTCTTTTTTGCGTTTCTCTTAACATCATTAATATCAAAATCGAAAGAGACCTCAAATTCAGCGTCATCTTCTTCCGTCAATTCAAATTTAGAAAGATCACTATTAAAATCAAAGCGGCCGAAGTTAAATCCAAGAGCACGAGAAAGACTCATACCGCATAGGAAGATATTCGCTACCATGCCAAATAAGTAGAAGTCAGACACGATGTTTAATCGTGAAACTTCAATCCAATCTTTAGTCAAAATTTGTAATGTAAAATAACCATATAATGTAGTAAAAATCGTAAATGCACTAGTAATTACCGCAAATAAGTATAATTTGTTAGGCTTCTTCTTTAATGTCATAATAAAAAGTAGTAGAGATGAGAACGCTAACACAATAATCGGCATTACAAAATCTAACCAAGAAAAAATGGAATCGAATTGTTCATTGGTAAGCATTGTAAGATCAGAATCTAAATAACCTGAAATAAAATCAATGATTGATGCCATGCGAACAATAAGATAAACAAATAAACCCGTAAATATTAAATGTAATAATTTAAAGTGTCTTATTAAAAAGGCATAAGGTTTCTTTAAAACCATATAAATCCCCTTCCTATTTTTAGTCTACATATAGTATACCTTAAATTTTAGTAAAAAAAAAGTTTTTTTGATAAAAAGGTAAAAATGGGTGATATTGAAATAATAATTAAAAAAGTTTATAATTAAAGTGCTGTTGGGTAGGTGATTTAATGGAATACAATGTTGTTTTACCTCTTTTTGAAGGACCATTAGATTTGCTTTTACATCTTATTAAAAAGGCTGATATCGACATTTTTGATATCAGCATTGATGATATAACAAAGCAGTATTTAGATTACATTAATAAAATGGAAGAATTAAATCTCAATATTGCCAGTGAATACTTAGTAATGGCATCAGATTTAATCGAAATGAAATCTAGAACTTTACTTCCACATGATGAGGAAGAGGAAGAAGATCCTAAAACAGAATTAATTAACCGTTTATTAGATTATCAAGCCTATAAAGAGAGTACTGAAAAATTAAGAGAATATGAAGCTCTTCGTAAAGAGATATATACACGTGAACCAACATTAGAAGAATATCGTGTCGAAGTTGATAATCTTGATTTAGGTGTTAATTTAGATGATTTAGTTGCTTCCCTAACCAAATTTTTACAAAATAAGGAAGCAGCTAAGCCATTAACGACAAAAGTTACGAATAAGGAATATTCCATTGGTAAAAGAAGTATTGAAATTAGAGATATATTACGTCAAAAGAAAAAAGTAAACTTTTTAGAACTATTTGATCAAATAACCAAAGAAGATGTCGTCGTTACTTTTCTTGCTATTTTAAATATGTCACGCAAGCAAGAAATTGAAATAAAACAAGATCATAATTTTGAGAATATTATTATTCAAGCTAAAGAGGTGGTTAAATGAAAGCCATGATTGAAGGACTTCTTTTTGTTAAAGGTAGCGATGGTTTAACGCTAGATGAGTTAGTTAACTTAACCAAAGGTGAAAGAGAAGAAGTTAAGAAAAGTCTTAAAGAATTATATGATGACTACCAGAGTGATGATCGTGGCATTCAACTAGAACTCCTTGGTAATCGTTATAAACTTACAACCAAAGAAATTCATAAAGAATTATACCAGCAACTAACTTTTGAAGAAGAAAATAGTAATTTAAGCGAATCAGCTTTAGAAACGCTTGCTATTATCGCTTATAACGAGCCAATAACACGTATTGAAGTAGATGAAATAAGAGGTGTTAATAGCTCCTATGTTGTTCGTAAATTATTACTAAAAAATCTCATTCAGGAAGTTGGACGAGCTGATTTAGCTGGACATCCTAAATTATATGGTGTAACTAATGATTTTTTAGATTACTTTGGCCTAAATAGTATCGATGATCTGCCAGAATTAAAACCAATTGAGGAAGACAATTCGGTCACTAACTTATTTGAATCAAAATATAAAGAAGAAAGTTAATCGATTACTTTCTTCTTTTTTAATTCATAAATAAATAGTACCAACATACTTAAAAGGCTTATTCCTATCCCTAATTTTAGCCCAGGTGTAGTATATTTAAATTCAATAACATGATTACCCGAATTTAAATCGAAAGCTATAAAAGCATCTAAAACTTCATATGTTTTAACTTTATTTCCATCAACATAAACATTCCAACCCTTTTCATAAGGAATAGAGGTAAATATAGTCGTAGATGATGCTAAATCCATATGCCCTTTAAGATAATTGCCTTCATTTTGATCAATTATAACACTCTTGCGTTTATCGACAAATTCTTTTAACTTATCTAAATCAAGCGTATATGCTTTTAGGTTATCTACATCTTTGGCAAATTCTAGTTCAATCACTTCATGGTTGACATCATAAATAATACCATAATGGTTGCTAGATTTAGAACTTTCTTCAACACCTATAGGTGGTTCTTTAGTATCAATATATACGTAAGGATAATCTCCACCTGCTAATTCATAATGTCTTCCATCTATCTTTTTTGAAGGTAACTCATACAAATAACTTACACTATCATCATTCATAGCGTTTAGTACTTCATTTAAGTATTTGAATCCCCTCTTTGTACTAGTAAATTTCTTGATTTGTGGATTGACAGAATACATCAAGGGTAAAGCGTATGGATTCTCTAATAAATGCGCTGTTTTATCTTTAATTTTAAAACTCTTTATTTCATTATATCCCGATACTTTTTTATCATACAAAATGTATTTTACCCCTAAAATGGTTTCTAAAGCTAGATCATTATTTTGATACTCAAAGAAATTGGCTATCGTTCCAAAATCTTCAGCTTGCAACAAGAAATCAACAGGCCTTTCATTTAAACTTGAAAGAAAGACATTTAAACCATTATAGTTATTAAGCAAAGAGGCATTAAGGGTATTACCATATATTGACTCACATCGTTGATCGTCAGGGCAGATATCACCAAGTTGTGCAACCTTTTCTTGAATACTATTAAGCTCCTTTTTAGAATAATAATTGGTATCGTGTGATAACCAAAAGACGTTTAAAACTAATTCTAAACATAACAAAACAAGTATTACCTGTCTACGCTTATATGCTACTAATAGAAAGCTTATAAGTAGTAAAATAAGCGTTACCATAATCTTTAATGGTGAAAGATAAATATAATATTCTGGTGTGCTATATGATAAATATATTAATGATGAAAAAACAATAACTAATAGAATATAAGCTATTTTTAAATGTTTTTTTGACCCATCCATTAGTCTAAAAGCTTTAAAGGCAATCATAATTGAAAAGAGTGTTGTTAAAAAGCTATATCGATAATTAAATCCTTGAGGATAAGTAAAAAGATGCCACAAAGCGTTTAGAGGCGTAATAATAGTAGGAAGAAGAAAGAACAAATACATTATGGCAGTGGCCCTTTTTTCCCTTTTAGATACACTACTACTTGAAAAATAATAAATAACTAGTGGTACCATTACTGTACCAGCATAAATCAAAAAGCCATAATAATTTAGTGGGTTAGTGAAATTACCAAAGCCAATGGTATTAGACGCAAAAAAAGATAAAAAATTATAATTAAATAGTAATCGCTTATTTGTATCAATACGGGCATAATTAATAGACTCATAGGCAATAGGTATTAAAATAAACATTGTCATCAATCCAATTAAGAAAGTTAAAAAGAAGAAACGTAGTATTTTTTTATAATTATTTTTAAACCATTTTTCTTCGGGATAACTAACATATAGTTGATAGATATAATACAAAATAGATCCAATAGTTAAAATATAACCTGTGTAATAATTTAAAACGATACCTAGAAAAAGAGTCACAATATATAAAACATCACTCTTTTTAGCGCATATATTTTCAATGCCTAGAAAGATAAGAGGTGCTAAAACGACACTATCTAACCACATATAGTTTAAAAAATAAACTAAATTATAACTCATCAAGGCATAGGCTAAAGAGAAGATAAGTGAATGAAGAGAATTACCTTGATATTTGTGATTTAAAAAGGTATACATCGTTAGTCCTGATAAAGCAATCTTAAAAGTTACTAAACAAATGATAAATAATTCTACATCATCAAAAAAATATATCAATAAATTTAGGGGATTAGCTAAAGCATAGAAAAAAGCTCCATACATTGTACCTCCTAGTCCCTTTTCTAAAGTATAGGGAAATGAGGCATTACCATGTAATAAATCTCTTAAATACTCTAATTCTGGAACGTATTGGGCACTTAAATCAGAAAAAATAATAGATTTAGAAGTAAAGACTCCTCCAACCCATAACATTGCTACAAAAATAGCAAGTGGAAGTATAAAGGCTAACAAATAGTATTTGTACTTTTTAATTGCTTTTGTCATTAAATCACCACTATCACTACTTAAATTATATCATAAAGAAGCATATAATTTATTTTTATATTTTTTATAATTTATTATTAAAATTTTCTAAATGTATGCTATAATGATTTTGTAATGCCTGTGTGGCGGAATTGGTAGACGCGCTGGACTCAAAATCCAGTGGTAGCAATATCGTGTGGGTTCGAGTCCCA
>CANRPL010000006.1 GCA_947632495.1 uncultured Bacilli bacterium | reverse complement strand
TTTTATCTCTTGTTTCTTTTCTTCTTTTATTATTTGGTGTATTCATATATTCACTCCTTTTAATTGGACAAATGTATATAAATTGTTGATTGTATTTTTCTTTCGTAAAGATTATACTAAAATTGTAATAAAAAGACAAGTGTCTAATTATTTAAAAGGAAGTGATTATATGTCTAAAATCGTAGATGCTAATAAGAAAATTGAAAATGCTGTTGTAGGTGGTTATAAGGCAGTTGAAAAAACAGTTGTTGGTGGTTACAAGAAAGTTGAAGATAAATTTGTTGATACTTTCTTAAAAAAAGATGATGAAACTATCGAAGAAGCAAAAGCAAGATTACAAAAAGAACAAGAAGAATTAAAAGAAAAACAACAAGAAAAATTAGATAAATAAGGTATTGGAGGAATTTATGAAAAAAGAAACTTTATTAGAAATTATTTTAGGAACTATTGGTGGTTTAGTATTTGCGATAGGTATGTGTATGTGCTTAATACCTGAATGGGATTTATTTAAAGTAGGTGTTGTAGTAGCAATTTTAGGATTTATCGTTCTACTTTGTATTATTCCTGTTTATAGGAGTAATCATCCTAAAAAAGCATACGCACCTATAAATTGGGGAATTGTATTTACTTGGCTTGTAGGAATCGTTGGTGCATTAGTAATGGGATTTGGTATGAGTAAAGTTATGGTTGGAGATCCATCTAAAACTGATTTACTAATAGGTATCATAACAGGTATTGTTGGTTTACTTATTTGTGTATTTAACTACCCAATATATTCTTATTTAAAAAGTAACAAAGATTAGTTATTTGCTTGGAAGAATATTCTTCCTTTTTTCTTTTAATGATATAATTATATATAGTTAGAGGTGTGTTATGAAAAAAACATTAAACAGATTATTTGTTCCTAATAAAATAATTGGATTCATTTTATTTAATTTGGCTTTTGGTTTACTGATCTATGTTTTTAGTTGTCATTTAGAAGATACACCTATTGCTTATATAAGTTATCTTTTATCTACTTATGCTCTAATTATATTTTGTATTTGGTTTTATAAAATGTGTGAATTTGGTAATAATGCTATAAAGAAATCTAAACATTATGAGTTGTATAAAAAACACGAGCTTTTAATAACAAAATTTAGTCTAGCATTTGCTACTTTATTGCACTTTGTTTATGGCATTTTTAAATTAGGTACAGGAATATATTATATGTCTTGGTGGTTTATTACATTTGCAGTTTATTATTTGATTCTTTGTTTAATGAAATTATCTATTGTGAAAGATATTAAAAATGAAGTAGGTAAAAATATAGAAAATGAATATAAAAAACTAAAATTAACAGGTATAATACTTTTATTTTTAAATTTGATATTATCAGGAATGATTATTTTAATAATAAAACAAAATCAAGAGATAACTTATGCAGGTTTTATTATTTATATCGTTGCTATGTATGATTTTTACCTAATTATAAGTGCTGTAATAAATGTAATCAAATATCGAAAAGATCATAGTCCACTTTTAGCATCAAGTAAATGTATTAACTTAACTGTTGCTATGATTTCTATGATTTCTTTGGAAGTTGCTATGGTATCTCAATTTGGAGCAAATGATAGTGAATTTAAAATGATAATGACTAGCATAATGGGATTTGTTGTGTGTATTATAAATACTTCTATGTCTATATATATGATAGTTAAAGCTAATAAAAAATTAAAAAATATATATTAATAAACTTACAAAAAAAGAAAAATTGTGCTACAATTAGTGCATTGAGCAAAAATATTAAGTCAATAATCAATGAGTAGCCAAGGTGCGTAAGTCCAATTGAATAGGGCTTACGTTTTTTTGCGCAAAAAAGGAGGATTTATGGAAAAACTTGATTTAGAAAATGGAAAGATATCTAGTTTAATAAAAAAATTTGCTATACCATGCGTTATAAGTATGATTGTCGCAGCTCTTTATAACATTGTTGATCAAATATTTATTGGTTGGAGTGATGCCGGTGCTTTTGAAAATGCAGCTACTAACATCGTATATCCATTTACGGTGATAGCGCTTGCTGTTGCTCTATTAGTTGGAGATGGTGCTGCAGCATTATTTAGCTTATCTTTAGGAGCCAAGGAGAAAGAAAAGGCTAACAAAGCAATTGGTAATGGATTAATTTTACTAATTATCATATCAATTATTTTAACACTTTTAGGCATTATTTTTAGTAGGCAAATATTAACTATTTTTGGTGGTAATCCCAAAGAAATAGAATGCTATGAATACGCTAAATGTTATTTGAGAATAATTTGGGACTTCCTTTTTATATTATTGGTCAGGGGCTCAATGCTACCATAAGAAATGATAGTAGTCCCAAATATGCAATGATGGCAACAGTTGTTGGGGCAATTTCAAATATCATTCTTGATCCAATATTTATATTTGTGTTTAAGATGAGTGTTAAAGGAGAGCTATTGCGACAATTATTGGACAAATTCTTACTTTTTTGATAAGCATATATTACTTAAAAAAAGCTAAATCCTTTAAATTAAATAAAGTGTCCCTTAAACTAGATAGAAAAATATGTAGGCAATTACTATCCTTAGGATTAGCATCTTTAATCACGCAACTAGCAATTGTTATTATTATCGCTGTCGCCAATAATTTAGTTGGAAAATATGGTTATATGACTATTTCTAGTTCTGGTTCCCCTTATGGTGTAATTACTCCTTTAGCAGTTATTGGTATATGTATGAAAGTATTCGGTATTGTAGTGTCAATCGTTATTGGCGTTTCTTTAGGTGGTATGCCTATTATTGGGTATAATATGGGAGCTAAAAATTTTAATCGTGTTAAAGAAACAATTAAATATATTTTAATAACTAATTTAATAATTGGCTTTATAGCATTTATCCTATTTGAATTATTTCCTAATTTGATTATTAATATTTTTGGTAATAACAACTCATTTGAATACCTTGAATATGCTAAATACTGCTTGAGAATCTTTTTAGGAGGTATTATCTTAACATGCATAATTAAATCTTTATCTATCTTGCTTCAATCAATGGGGGCTAGCTTTAAATCGGCACTTCTTGCTTTGTTAAGGGATGTTATCTTTTTTGTACCAGCCATTATTTTATTGGCAACTTTAAGTCATAGTGTTGTAACTATGTTATATAGTGCCATTATCGCTGACCTTTTCGCTTTTATTTTAGGCATAATATTATTAAAAAGTGAATTAAAAAATAAATCATAAACAATTAAAGCTGATATCTTTTATCAGTTTTTTATTGACATGAGCATCATCAATATTTTGAATATCTATTGTATTAAATAATTTTTAGTAATAATATAGTATTAAGTGAGAGAAGTGAAAATATGGAGAAGAAAAAAGTTGGGTTTTATAATATGTTCTGGTTATTTATTTTAGGAAGTGTTGTCGGTTGGATATTTGAAGTATTATTTAGCTTAATTGTTCATCAAAAATTTATTAACCATTCAGCCCTTGTTATTGGTCCATTTGACATCTGTTATGGTATTTGTGCCTGTGCTTTAACATTTCTTTTGTATAAATATAAGGATAAAGGCTATATTCCTCTTTTCTTTATCAGCTTCATCCTAGGATCTATTTTAGAATACATTATGAGTTGGGGCATGGAATTAGTTTTAGGTTTTTCAGCCTGGGATTATAGTGATATGTTTTTAAATATCAATGGTCGTGTATGTTTAACTATGTCTTGTATATGGGGTGTATTGGGAATTGTTTGGATTAAATATATCTATCCGATTATCGAAAAAATAATTAATAAAATTCCTAAAAAATTAGGTAAAAAGTTAGTCATCATTATATCCATTTTTCTCATTTTAGATTTAGGCTTAACGATAAGCGCTATTGTAAGAGCTAAAGAGTGGGAAAAAGGTGTCGCGCCAAGAAATGCCTATGAAAGATTTTTAGATAGAACTTTTAACAAAGATTATCTATACAATATGTTTAATAATAGTTGGAGTGAGTAGCGTGAAAGTATTAGTATTATCATGTAATACTGGCGGTGGTCATAATGCCTGTGGCAAATATATTAAAAGCGAGTTTAATCTAAACCATATTGAATGTGATTTTGTCGATTATTTTAGTATCCTTGATGGCAAGTTATCGAAGAAGATTGAAAAGCTATACTTAAAAGCAGTCAAAGGTCAAGGCAAAATATTTAAAGGTGTTTATAAATTAGGGGAAACATATAATAAGACGAGTATTAAAAGTCCTGTCTATGAACTAAATAAATTAGCACGTAATAAACTATTAGAATACATTAGAAAAAATAATTATGATTTAGTAATCTGCCCTCATTTATTTCCCGCTATGGCGATTACCGCGTTAAAAAAGGATGGTTATGATATAAAGCTTATCAATGTTGCGACCGATTATACTAATATTCCTTTTTGGAATGAGACAACGCCAGATTATTTTGTTATCCCTCATCAATCATTAAAAGAAGAATTTATCAAAAAAGGCATCCCCGAAAAAGTCTTACTTCCAATTGGAATTCCTATCTCGACGGATTTTGTAACACGAAAAAGTTGTTTAATCCTAAAGAAAGATAAACCTAATATTTTGGTTACATCAGGGAGTATGGGATTTGGTAATTTAAAAGATTTAGTTAAAAGATTATTGAATGATATTGATGCCTATGTTATTGTCATTTGTGGTAATAATAGTAAATTATTAAAAGAACTTGCCTCTATAAAAAATTCTAATTTGATCTTTAGAGGATATGTTGATAATATGGATGAATATATTAAAGAATGTGATTTAGTTCTTACTAAACCAGGTGGATTAACTAGTACAGAGGTAGCTTCTTTAAATAAACCGATGATTCATATTATGCCAATACCAGGGGTTGAAAATTATAATGCTGAATTTTTTAAAGATAATCGTTTAAGTTTAGTTTGCCATACAATTGACGAAATTATAGATAATACTAAATTGCTTTTAAATAATAGAGAGCTACAAAAAGAAATGATATTAAGTCAGAGCAAAATCATTAATAAAAAATCAGCTCACGATTTGGTTTCGTTTGTTATCAATAATATTGTAACTGTTAAAGAGTAAGTTTATTATCCTTTAATGAGGTGGTAAAATGGAAAGAGAAATATTTACAAGAAGAACAATCAACTATGATAAATTAATCGCCTACGGATTTAGAAAAGAAAAAGATTGCTACACCATAGAAAAGAATATTTTAACTGATACCTTTAAGATAAAAGTTATCATTTCTAATGATATTGTTAGCAGTAAAGTCTATGATTTAGCTTATGGTGATGAGTATACAAATTTTCGTACTTCTAATGGTAAATTCGCTAGTGAGATAAAGTCTATTCTAGAAGAGTTTCTACTTGATATAAGAGAAAAATGTACAACTCCACATTACTTTATAATGCCTCAAGCTAATCGTCTAGCACAAATAATTCAAGATAAATACCATGATAAACCTAATTTTGAATGGGAAAAGTTTCCCAACTATGCAACTTTTAAAAATAATGATAGTCATAAATGGTATGCCATCATTATGAATATTGATAAAAGAAAACTGGGAAGTAAGAAAAAAGATGAAGTCGAAATAATTAACCTAAAATTAAATCCTAACAAGATTTCTCAATTACTATGTGAAGAAGGTTTCTTTCAAGCATATCATATGAATAAAAAAAATTGGATTACCATTATTTTAGATGATACCATTAGTGATGAAAGGATTATTAAACTAATTGACGAAAGCTATAAAGCAACTATTATAAGAAAAGAGAATAATCATGAATGGCTTGTCCCTGCAAACCCACAGTATTATGATGTTCAAGAGCATCTAAAGAGGCAAAAAAAGATTATGTGGAAATGGCATAAAGCTATAATGGTTGGCGATATCGTCTATCTATATATGGCTAAACCTTATTCATCGATTATGTATCAATTTGAAGTAGAACAGGTAAATATTTCACAAACTTATGAGAATAATAAACTTATGCAGATGCATCTATTAAAAGCATATGATGAAAGAAAATATACGATTGATATACTTAAAACTTTTGGTGTTAACGCTATTCGAGGAACCCGATATATGCCTAAAGAATTAAGTGATTATATTAGAAAGGATGAGACAAATGGCAGTAAAACAAATTAATGATCAAGATTTGAGTAAGAGCATTGCTCAAAATGGAAAAGTAATAGTAGATTGTTATGCTAACTGGTGTGGCCCATGCCGAATGCTATCACCTATCATAGACGAAATAGCAGATGAATTAACTGATATAAATTTCTATAAACTAGATGTTGATGAAAGTGAAGAAATAGCTAAACAATATGGTATAATGTCTATTCCTACCCTTCTCTTTTTTAACCATGGAGAGCTTAAAGAAAAAAGTGTTGGCTTCATACCTAAAGATGAAATAGTCGAGATTATTAAAAAGATATAATGGGTGATGCTATGTATGATGTAATTATTATTGGAGCTGGTCCAGCGGGATTAACAAGTGCTTTATACTTATTACGTGCTAATAAAAAAGTATTGTTATTGGAAGCTAAAGCCTATGGTGGACAAATTATCAATTCTGCTCACATTGAAAATTATCCTGGAATTGAAAATATATCTGGTTTTGATTTAGCAACCAATTTATACCAACAAGTAACTAGATTAGGTGGACAAATAAAGTATGAATTAGTAACTAAAGTTGATAAAGATAAAGTAGTAACAACAAATAAAAATACCTATCAAAGTAAAGCCATTATTATTGCGACCGGATTAGAAAAAAGGCTCTTAAATATACCTAATGAAAAAGAATATACCGGAAAAGGAATATCCTATTGTGCAACTTGTGACGGACATTTCTATAAAGGTAAGGTCGTCGCTATTATCGGTGGTGGTAATACTGCTTTAGAAGATGCTCTATATTTATCTGATTTAGCTAAAAAGGTTTATTTAATACATCGTAATAGTACCTTTAAGGGAGAACTAAAATATCAGGAAGAAATAAAAAAGCGAAAGAACATCGAAACAATATTAAATGCTACTATCACAAGTCTAGATGGACAGGAGTATTTAAATAAAATTACTTTAGATAATGATAAGGGTTTAGATGTTGATGGTCTTTTTATTGCGATTGGACAAAAACCGCAAAATGAAATTTTTAAAGATCTTGTTTCTTTAAATGATGATGGATATATCATAGCGGATGATTTAAAGACAAAGGTAGCTGGCATTTTTGTAGCTGGTGATAATCGTGCTAAAGAAGTAAGACAACTTACAACCGCTACCAGCGATGGAACTATAGCAGCTCATTTAGTAATAAAATATCTACAATAAAATGACTTTAAAAGTCATTTTTTTGCAAACCATATCTTATTATATTTTGTTATATGATATAATAATTTTGGAGAGTGATAGTATGATGAAAGAACTAGAAAATGCCCTAGTAAATGAATTAAATAGGCAACGAAATAACATTGAACTAATAGCTTCTGAAAACTTTGTTTCAAAAGATGTTTTGACAATTCAAGGAAGTATTTTAACAAATAAATATGCCGAAGGTTATCCTAGCAAACGCTATTATGGGGGATGCGAATATATTGATGTTTTTGAAGAAAATGCCCGTAATTTAGCTAAACAATTATTTAACTGTAAATATGCCAATGTTCAGCCTCACTCTGGTAGTAGTGCTAATATGGCTGTATACCGTGCTTTATTAAATCACCACGATAAAGTCCTAGGAATGAATTTAAATCATGGTGGTCATTTAACACATGGTCATCCACTAAACTTTAGTGGAATTGACTATGATATTGTGGCTTATAATGTCAATAGTGATGGCGTCATTGACTATGATGAAGTTGAAGCTATCGCTATTAAAGAAAAACCTAAAATGATTATCGCAGGAGCTAGTGCCTACTCTAGAATAATTGACTTTAAACGTTTTAGAGAAATTGCCGATAAAGTAGGAGCATATTTAATGGTCGATATGGCTCATATTGCTGGACTAGTGGCTACCGGATTACATCCATCACCTATTCCCTATGCTGATGTTGTTACAACAACCACTCATAAGACTTTACGTGGTCCAAGAGGAGGAATGATTTTAACTAACAATGAAGAAATAGCTAATAAAATTGATAAAGTTATTTTCCCAGGTATTCAGGGTGGTCCACTTATGCATGTCATCGGTGCTAAAGCCGAATGCTTCTATGAAGCTCTACAACCAGAGTTTAAAACATATCAAGAACAAGTTATTAAAAACGCTAAAGTTTTAGCGCAAGTATTAAAAGAGGAAGGTTTCCCTATTATTTCAGGTGGTACCGATAATCACCTTTAGGTATAACAGGAAAAGATGCGCAAAATCTTTTAGACACTGTAAACATTACTTGTAATAAAAATACAATTCCTAATGAAACAGAATCGCCTTTTAAAACAAGTGGCATCCGTCTTGGTACGCCAGCTATGACAACACGTGGATTTAAAGAGGAAGACTTTGAAATAGTAGGACATTTAATTGCGAAGACACTTCGTCACCCAGATGATGAAAAAGTTCTTGAAGAAGTGAAAGAGGAAGTAAAGGAATTAACAGCTAAACATCCTCTATATCCTGATTTAGAATATTAAAAAAACTGATTTAAAATCAGTTTTTATTTTGCTTGAGCAGCATTTTCGTCTCTCATTTTTTGAACACGATAAGCAACACTATAAGTTGTCTCAAACTTTTCATCTAATTCTTCGTCATCAAGTAACCATAAAGGTAACTCTTCCTCCCTTTGAAGATATTTACTAGATAACTTTTTACGTACTTTAGTCTTAAAGGCATCAGGATAATCAAACTCTTTATGACGATATAAAGAACGTTTTTCTTTCATTTCATCAGCCTCTAGATTATGAAGATGAGCATCAACTTTTAAACATTTTAAGAAGAAAGCTAATCTAATATTGCTCTTTAAATAAGCATCTCTTTTAGCATATAACTTATCTAAATCTTCACCTATAACATCAATCATCTGTTCATAATCACTATGAGCACGTTCCTTTAATGTTAAAGCAGCTTTACTACCATCTTTATATCCTAACATGCCACATAGTAACTCTAAATCTTCATTAGCTAATTGTTCATAGATGTTAGTTAATAATTCATGATTTTGAATTTTAGCATCCGCTAATGGAGCATTTTCTAGAGCAGCTTTAACTTGATCTTTAATATCTCTAAATTCTTTCTTTAACGCATCAATAGTAGCGATATCTTTAGCGCCAGATACTTTTACAGCTAATTCATTATATTTTTGTGTAAAATTAGCTTCTTTGAAAGATTGATACTTATCATGATATAAATCTGCTAAATAACTTTCCTTACCTAGTTCTGATAACAAATGACGACGTTCACGTGTAACGATACTCATAGCTTCAGCTTGTTGAAGTTCTTCAACAACTCCCCTTTTAGCCATATCATATTTCTCATATAATTCTTGTTTTAACTTGTCAGCATCTTTGCGAACTTTCTCAACTTCTTCCATTGTTTCACAAGAAGCTAGACGATCTGCCAATTTTTTATATTCTTCTTCAAAACCACGTTTCTTTAAATCTGGATACTCTTTTTCGTAATTCATAGCTAAATAACTATTACCAGTAATGGTTGAAGATAAACGTGTTTTAGCTTGTTCAACTTCTTCAGGGGTATATACTTTAGCATCGTTTACGGCTTGTTGAACATTAGCTTGATATTCACGGAAAGTAGCTAAATCTGGAGAATCTTCTTCCTCTTCCTCCTCTGGTTGTTCAACAACTTCTTCCTCTTCTTCCTTTGGTTCTTCTGGCAAATCTTCAGCAAATAAATTTTTTAGTCCATCTAATAAACCCATAATAAAACTCCTTTTCATTACTTTTGCACTATTATTATTACAATTATATCATTTAAATCATTTAAAAACAATCTTTTAACAAAATTTTTTCATTGACAAGTTACAAAGTTAAGTATAAGATATTCTGTACAAAGGTGGTATTATGGCAGAATTAAGCGATAATGAACTGAAAAAGCTTCTTGAAGCAGAAGGCTTTAATGCTAGCAAAATCGATATAGATAGTATACAATATGTTCCTATTCATGAGTTTAGAGTATCTAACAATGAAAGGAAGCTCCTTTTGGTCAAAGACTTACAATCATGTATTGGCCTTTATGCGTATGGTGAAGGTTTTGCCTTTGCGGCTAGTATTGATCCTACAGATATAAAAGGTAATGAATTTATTTTATCTAAAGGTAGTCCTATCTATTGTACTAGAGTATACGATTTATATTTAGCTATCAAAGAAAACATCAATCAAATTAGAGGCCCTCTTAATATTGGAGTAGCGATTGGGCTATGTCCTAAAGATGAAACATGGCAACATGAACATATTTTAAATGATAGTATAAAAAGACTCATTAGACAATTGCGCATTGATGGTTTAGTAGCGCATCAAACACTAAATCTTTTGAAACATATTTTCATTATCGATGGTGAGAAAGGTACAATCATTACCCCAAGTTCACAAATGCATACCGAAAAGAAACTATTTAATTGTAAGGAACATCCAATCGGTAAAACAAAAATATAAAATTCAATAAGGAGAAAGTTTATGGAACAAGATTTTTGGCGAAACTTAAGCTTGGAAAATCGTCAAGCAATTGAAATAGGTTGTATTGAATTTCTTCTAAAAATACATAAAATAAATAAAACCATTAAAAAGATAAGCGAAGATAATCAAGATGAACGTTATATACGTATTAGCGTTCAATTCAATGAAGATGATAGTGAAAAAACAATACTAATGCTGAATGATTTCTCTATCTACTTTTTACCTAGAGCCATTAATAAAGCGTGGGATAGTAGAGCACGTTATGATGATAAATTATACCGTTTCTATCATGAATTAATGGCTGATATCTATGGTATGCCCTATGCTGAAGCTTTTCGCACTTATGAGTTAGTGAATAAATTATCGTGGGATGACAATCCGCAAGACTCATATGATGATTTGGTACTTCGTAATCGTCGTCTTTTTAGTGAACTTAATATCTACAGTATAATAGATGATGAAAGCGTATTTATGATTGATATTGACGGAGTTATCCTTGATACTGAAGAAAAAATGGCTAGAAGAGCTAGTGAAGTAGGATGGAAAGAAGCTCTTGCTACCACCAATTGGCATGAGCACATTTTCACATCTACTCCTATAGCGGATAGTCTTACAATTCTAAAGGAAGCTACCTATACTTTAAAAAGGCGTATCTTCTTACTATCGACTTGTCATTCCTACGAAGAAGAAAAAGAAAAAATTAACTATTTCCGTGAAAATGGTATTATCTTACCTATAATTTCCGTACCACCTAAAATGGCTAAAAGTAAAGTTATTGTGCCGGAACTATATACACCAAAGCCATACCTAAAAACTAATCGCTGCAATATCCTTTTAATCGATGATAAAGAAACTAATATTGATGATTGGTGGAATAATGGCGGTAAAGGTATTTTATTTAGCGATAAAGAAACAGAAAAGCCATATTTAAAAGTTAAAAGTTTGGCCTTTTTAAATATGAAACATTAAAGATAGTCTAACTAAATTTTTTTCTATGTTATAATAAGGTTGGTGATTAGATGGAGATTGTTGAATATACTAATCAAGATGCTGAACAAGTTAAAGACTTGTTAGTTGAATTACAAGAATACATTGTTAGTTTAGATGAAGATGGATACAACATCATAACACCTGAATATCGTGAAAAATTTTTTGACTTTACGATTAACAATGTTAATAAATACGAAGGTAAAATCTTTTTAGCGAAAGATACTTCTAAAGTAGTTGGTTTAGTTGTTATCTTAATTAATAACGACGCTGAAACAACATATGACTTTAAAGCTCCTAAAAGAGGACGCATTTCTGATCTGGTTATAGCCAAAGAATATCGACATCAAGGGATTGGAGAAATGCTTCTAAACTATGCTGAAGATTATCTAGCGAGTATTGGATGTAGTGATGTTCTATTAGAATGTTTTGGCTATAACTCCAAAGCCAAAGAATTCTATCGTCATCTCGGCTATAAACAGCGAACAGAAACATTAATGAAAAGATTAAAAAGGTGAAATATGAAAAAAGGAATAATAATTAGTCTATACACTATTATTGGTATCATCATCTTTGGTAATTGTCTATATTTAGGATACCAATATTATAATGATACTAAAGATGTTAAAATTAAAAATACTTATCAATTAAAATTAAATGGTGATAGTAATATTTCACTGGCCATAAATGAAGAATATAATGATGAAAAAGCAACAATAATGACTGATGATAACAAATATGATATTAGCTATCAAGGTACAATTGATAATACCAAAATTGGTAAATATTATATTAGTTATAATGATGACAGCGGTAGTATTATTGGTTATAATGTCTATCGTATTGTAGACGTTATCGATATTAATGCTCCTACCATTAAACTTAAAGGAAAAACTAGTATGGAAATGTATGTCGGTGACACCTATAAAGAGCCCGGATATGAGGTTATTGATGACCATGATACCGACTTACAGGATAAAGTTGTTGTTGAAGGTGAAGTTAACCGCAAGAAAGTTGGGACTTACACTTTAACTTATAAGGTTAGCGATTCATCAGGTAATGAAGTATCCGTTAAAAGAACAATTAAAGTTAAAAATCGACCTGTTTCAACCAAAATTGCACCGACAGCTGATAAGAGTGAAAAAGGCGAAACAAGTGCCAAAAAGCCTAGTTTAACAAAAAATACCAACACCCTAACGGCGATGAAATGGACAGCTAATGGTGTTAATGTATCTGGATATGTTAAATCAGGACATGGTATATTTAGAATTCGATTATGCAAAGGCAATAATTGTGAAAAAATTGATATGAAAGCTACCAATGTAACATCATATACAGGAGACATTAAATTAAGTAACCTAGAAAATGGTACATATGAAATGAATATCGTTACAGAAGATAATGAATATGCCGTCATCGATGAAAGAAACGTCAGTGAAAAATTAGTTCGCGCTAAAGTCGGTAATAAACTTGTTACTTTTACTTATCCTAATAATCATCCAACTATTAAAATTGAAGACTTTAAATACCTTTATGACATTGTCATAACTCCTGGTCATGGGGGAAGTGATTCAGGTGCCGTCAATAGTAAAATTAAAGAAAGAGACCTCAATTTAACTCAATCACTATATGAAAAAAAGCGTTATGAAGAACATGGCCTTAAAGTTTTACTAACAAGGGAAGATAATGGTGAAGGAATGTTAATGGGTCCAACTAGCCTTATTAGACTTCATCGTCGCATGCAAGCTGTCGGTTATTATGGGGCAGTAGCGCATTTTGTCTACGATAATCATCACAATAGTATTGGTAATGATTACTATTCAGGATGGGAAATTATTCTAACTAATCAAGGTGACAAAAATACTTATAAAGTGCCTTATGCTATTGCTAAAGACTGGGAAAAAATTTATCCTGTATCCGAAAAGCATCTGCGCATCTATGGTCGTAATTATGATACTGATTCTTTATTGAAAAAAGAGTCAGGTCAAACTTATGATATTAAAAACTGGTATGCCTATCAAAGAATTCCATATGAATTATTTAATGTTTACACAACGACTTATGAAGGATGCTACTTAAGTAATATGGATGATTTTAACTGGTATATGGAACACTGGAAAGAATTAAGTGAAGTCAAAATAAAACACTATGTTGAAGCTCTAGGTAAAACCTATATACCGGTTAAGGAGGAAGCATGAAAAAATATCTCTTACTAATCGTAATGGCACTGATGGCTGTTTTATTAATTACGGTCAATGTCATCTTCTTCTTGAAAGAAAAAACTTGTACTTATAAAATTGATGAAGAATTTTATAAAGAAGTGATAACCATTAAAATTAAACGCTTTAATGATACCGAAATAAAAAAAGAATACACCTTTACCGATGATGAGATTCACAAGCTAGAAGAAGAATATTTAAAAGTTGATGGTTATCAAATAACATCTAAAGACTTAAAGATAACAGCCACAAAAAAAGAAAAAGCAAAGAATTATCTTAAAGAGCTTGAAAAATATAAAAGCCAAGGCTTTATCTGTAAATAAAATTAATTTAATAAAGTTAAAAATAAGGAGGTTATTATGAGAATAGATAAGAAAAAATTAGGACACAAAAGAAAAGATTATTTGACTTGGGATGAATTTTTCATCGGTATCGCAAAGCTATCAGCAGGGCGAAGTAAAGACCCTTCTACACAAGTTGGAGCTTGTATTGTAAGTGATACTAATCGTATTCTTTCAATCGGTTATAATGGAACACCTAATAACTTTAATGATGATAAATTTCCATGGGATCGCGAAGGAAAAAATGAGAATGAAACAAAATATCCATATGTATGTCACGCTGAATTAAATGCTATTTTAAATTACCATGGCTCACGCTCTGATTTAAAAGGAGCAAGAATCTATGTTGATTTATTCCCTTGTAATGAATGCGCTAAGGCAATTATTCAGGCTGGTATTAGTGAGGTTGTTTACTTATCAGATAAATATGCTGATACACCCGGTACCCAAGCATCTAAATTATTATTTAAAACTTGTGGCGTTAAATGTCGACAGTTACCAGCGAATGGTCGCACAATTAAGTTATCATTAAAACCAGATGAAAAAATATCATACCTTAAATAAAGATACTTAGTATCTTTTTTATTTGACTTTAAAAAGAACTTTTTCTATAATAATAAACTAATTGGAGGAATAACATGAGTAGTTTTTGGGATAGTGCCTTAATTTTTGGTTATGATTTTGATTCTGTTATCACTTCACCTAACAAGGAAGACCTAATTCATCTCAATACAGAGCTTACTAGTATTGAGATTAATCTATCTCCAGTAAGAGCATTATCACTAAAACAAGTGTCAATGGGCGCTAGAGACTTTTTTAGAGGACATTTAAAACTATATCCCATCTATTATGCTGACTCGGTTAAATTAATTTCTGATGTTCAAGAAAAAAAGCCCGAGACAATCAAAGATTGGAAAAGAATAGTCGTTAAACATCGAAAGAAAATTAATCCTTTTAATCTTCCTATGACAACATCTGATGAAGGTAACCCTATCACTGCTATCCATCACTATAGTGGCCCTATTAACTTTATGTATGCTATAAAGGATACACATCCTATATTTAGTAGCATTGAGCTGTCTTTTCCTATTACTTTTCAGACAATTCCATCCTACGTTCATGAAATAACACATAGCCAAATTATGAATAGAATGGGTAGTGTTCAAAACTATAATCATAAAGAACTTTTACCTTTCTTTTTAGAACTTGCTTCTAGTCAAGAACTAGATGATGTCACTAATAATATTATCAAGTCAATGCTAGATACCGTTACTTCTTCGATAAGTGATATTTTATCGTATGGCTATAGTGATGAAATCATTTCAAATAGAATGAGTTATATTATATCAATTATGGAAGCATTTCATTTCTACGCTTTATATAGTAGCAGTAATGATAGTATAAAAAAGGCCATAATGAAAGATATTCAAAACACATTTAAAGGTAAAATAACAATTGAAGATATTTTAGATAATTATCATATATCTTTTGATAATTCAAAAGACAAAAAATATGTTATACATCTATTATCTTAATATAAGGAGGTAAATATGACCTTATTTAGATTATATAGTTTAGCGCCAATTTTTGAATATGACTTAAAATTATTTAAAATACCTGAAAAAGCTAATTTAATTAAAGTTAGTACAGAACTAAGTTCTATACCCATAGATTTACCAAATTCCTTTAAAAGGATATCATTAAATAAAATTAAAAAATATACCCAAAATTTCTTTGCTAATTATTTAAAACTACATCCTATATTAGGAGTTGATGGTGATGAAGCTGATAGGCGCCTAGAAGATGTAGGTTTCCCAATTCCAGCAGAAATAGCTAAGCAGGCTTTAGAAGGTCTATATAATTTTATTGATCCTTTTGACTTACCTATTACCCTTGTAAACAATGGTGATTTGTTTCATGGTAAACTTTTTTATATGGATGAAACCGCTAAAGTGATTGAGGGAATGCCTTTTTTGGCTAGTAACATTGAGTTAAATAGCTTAATTGGTATGCAAACAATGCCGCTTTACGCTCATGAAATAACACATACCCAAGTTATGAGTGTTAAAGGTAGTGTTAAAAATTATTATAATAATGAAGTCTTATCTATTTTTTTAGAATTACTGGCCAGTATGGAAATAGATAATTCAGGATTTATGTTAGAAGTTACCTTGAAATCACGCATATCAATGTATCAAGAATGCATTAAAAATATACTTGAAAGAAAAGATGAACAAGATGTTGTCATCGAATGCATGCGTTATGCCGTTTCCATTATTAAAGTATTTCACTTGTTTGATTTATACTATAATGGTAATACAAGTTTAAAAGAAAGAATTATCTGGGATATCCAAGAAATATTCGATGGGCAAAAAAATGTTGAAGCTTTTTTAGCTAATCATAGTGTAACAATGGATAACTCAACAGACAAGAAGTATGTTATGCATCTATTAAATCAAGTGAGGTGATAATGATGACTGAATTAGAAAAAGAACTTCTCGTATGTGGTTATCACCGCTTAAGACCTATCAAAATAACAAGCAAATTGCTCCATGCTAGAGACGTATTAGGTAGTATTCCTATTAACGATGAATCTTTAATAGTTAAAATCATTCCTGAAAGCGAAGTTGTTACTAGTGCTAAAAGATTCTTTAATAATCACCTAAATCTTCATTCTATCTTAACGGTCGATGTCAAAAGCTACTTTGAAATAATTGAAAAAACGAATGCAATGACGGCAGATGAATGGGTTGCTCTTTATAGGCAAATTGGCATATCCATAAATCCCTTCAACCTTCCTATTCAATATACAGAAAAATATGCTTATGCTGGTTATTTAAAAAGTTTTGATGCTTATGTTGATAGTGATTATGTTTTAAAACATTCCCCAGCATTATTTTTAAATATCTTTTTATCTGAAATAACAAATGAAGATACCCCTATCAGTTATATTCACGAACTTAGTCATACTCAACTTATGAGTAACAAAGGATCAGTTACTTCTTTTTATAATTGTGAAATAATTCCTATATTCCTTGAATTAGTCGCAGCAATGGAACTTGATGATAACAATTATCTTCTTCACATCAACATTACTTACCGACTTAAAACACTTATTGCCATCATTGATAGTTTAAATGACCCTAATATTGAAGAAAAGATAAAAGCATTAAATGATGATAGTGAAAATATTCCAACCTATTGGTCATATGTCATATCTATTTTTAAAGCACTTCACTTATTTAGTCTGTACTATGAAGGAGATATAGAAACTAAAAAGGAAATGATGACATATATTCAAGCTATTTTTGATGGTCATATAACTGTTGAAAATATGCTTACAAAATATGGTGTAACTTATGATAGTTCTCTAACTAAAAAAGGAATTATAAAAGTATTTACGCTATAAAAAAGAACTTTCTAGTTATTATCTAACTCGAAAGTTCTTTTTTTATTCCCATTTCCAATTAACTACTTCTGGTAAATCAACACCATATTCGCTAATATATTGTTTATGTTCAACTAACTTATTTTTCATCAATTGGACTACATAAGCTCCTTTATTACCTAATTCAGGTAATTTTTTAATACACTCAATAACTAAATGGAAACGATCAATCTCATTTTGAACACGCATATCAAAAGGCGTTGTAATCGTACCCTCTTCACGATATCCACATACATGCATATTACGATTATAACGATGGTACATAAGTTCGTGAATTAAACTTGGATAGCCGTGGAAATTAAAGATAATTGGTTTATCTCTAGTAAATAATAAATCAAAGTCAGTATCCGTTAAACCATGTGGGTGATCACTAGCTGGCTGAAGTTTCATTAAATCAACAACATTAATAAAACGAATTTTTAACTCTGGCAACTCCTTACGGAGAATAGTAACTGCTGCCAAAGACTCTAGCGTTGGTGTCTCACCACAACATACCATAACGATATCAGGTTCAGATCCTTGATCATTACTTGCCCAATCCCAAATACTAACACCTTGGGTACAATGCTTAATAGCTTGGTCCATAGTTAACCATTGTGGTCTTAAATGTTTTGAAGCAACGACAACATTGATTAAATTACGACTTCTAACACAATGATCAACAACTGATAATAAACAGTTTGTATCCGGAGGTAAATAAAGGCGAATAATATCAGCTTTTTTAGCTTGAACATGATCTAAGAAACCAGGATCTTGATGCGTAAAACCATTGTGATCTTGTTGCCATACTGTCGAAGACAAAATGTAGTTTAAAGAAGCGATATCCTGACGCCATGATAAATCGTTTGTTACTTTTAACCACTTAGCGTGTTGCGCAAACATAGAGTCGACAATTCTAATAAACGCTTCATAACTAGCAAAGAATCCATGACGACCAGTTAAAAGATATCCTTCTAACCAGCCTTCACATAAGTGTTCACTAAGTAGAGAATCCATTACCCTACCACTAGCTGATAAATATTCATCGTTTGGTAATTTTTGAACATTCCAATCGCGATTCGTAGCCTCAAAAACAGTTCCTAATCGATTGGACATTGTCTCATCGGGGCCAAAAATACGGAAATTACGATTGTCTTTATTTAGATTAAAAATATCACGTACAAAAGCTCCTAACTCCGTCATATCACTAGCTTCAATACTTCCTGGTTTACCAATATCTAATTGATATCTTCTAAAATCAGGTAGACGTAAATCTTTAAGAAGCATACCACCATTAGCATGAGGATTATCACCCATACGTCTTTTCCCTTTAGGCGCTAAAGAGGCAAGCTCTGGTATTAATCGCCCATTTTCATCAAACAACTCTTCAGGATGATAGCTTTTTAACCAATCTTCCAACATCTTTAAATGTTCCTCTTTATCCATGGCTAATGGAACTTGGTGCGCTCTAAATGTTCCTTCAATTTCTTTACCATCTACTTCTTTAGGGCCCGTCCAACCTTTGGGCGTACGTAATACAATAACTGGCCATTTAGGTCTTTCCATTCTTTCGGCCGTACGAGCTTCTTCCTTAATTTTTAAAATTTCATTAATAACTTTATCTAAAGTTTCAGCCATCAAACGATGCATAGCCATAGGTTCTGAACCTTCAACAAAATATGGTTTCCAACCGTAACCCTCAAGTAATTTAGCTAATTCTTCTTTAGGAATACGTGATAAAATAGTTGGATTACTTATCTTATATCCATTTAAATGCAATATTGGAAGAACAACACCATCCGTTTTAGGATTTAGAAACTTATTAGAATGCCAAGATGCGGCTAACGGACCGGTTTCAGCTTCTCCATCACCGACAACGCAGCAAGCAATTAAGTCGGGATTATCAAAAACAGCACCAAAAGCATGTGCTAAAGAATAGCCTAATTCTCCACCTTCATTAATTGATCCAGGTGTTTCAGGTGCTACATGGCTTGATATTCCACCGGGAAATGAAAACTGTTTAAACAATTTGCGCATGCCGACAACATCTTGAGTAATATTAGGATAAACTTCACTATATGTTCCCTCTAAATAAGTATTCGCAACTAACGCATTTCCACCATGTCCTGGTCCAGATACATAAATCATATTTAAATCATATTGATTGATAATACGATTAAGATGTGCATAGATAAAATTTTGTCCTGGAACAGTTCCCCAGTGTCCTACAATTTTAGCTTTAATATCACTCCAAACAAGTGGTCTTCTAAGTAAGGGATTATCTAAAAGATAAAGTTGACCGACAGATAAATAATTAGCTGCGTTCCAATATTTATTAATTTTTTCTAATAATTCATCAGATATTTCTCCCACCATTTTTATTCCTCCATATTCTATTATATTTTATCATATAAACAAATATTTGTATATGCTAATTAATCTAAATATGGTATACTTTAATTATAAGGGAGAATAGATAAAGATGACAAAAGTAATGTTTAATGGAACTGAAATTGATTTAGATGAAGAATATGAAAAGGGATTTGAAGAATTAGATTTAATTACTGATGAAGAAAGAGAAAATGCTCTTAATCAAAAATTAGATGATACACTCGAGTTTAATAATAATACTAACCTTGACGATTTAGAAAAAACAGGTCATATAGAAGAGGTAGATAATAATGATAGATAGAAAAGAAGCAATTGACACTTTCTTAAAAGGATGGAAAACAGTTATTGAAGAAAATCCTAATATCGAATTATCACGCAAACAAATATATTCCCAACTGGTAAGAATTGGTGTCTCAAATAAGGATCGTAATGTTCGTTTAAGCAAAACCTTATTTGATAAATGGATTAAACGCTTCTCTAAAAAGAAAAATATTAAATGTTTTGTTAGCCCAAATTGGACTTACTTCTGTCAATTTACTAACCGTGATGACATTGTCTTAAGTCAACCAGAACAAATAAAAATATATATTCCTCAAGATGCAGCACATATTGAGAAAAGCGCTAATATGATTTTTGACTTTTTAAGTCATAACGATATTCCTCATCATTCTAAAATTGGTAGTGATGTCCGTTTTGATGATATCGTTATTAGACTAGCAACGAAAGAAGATGCTGATAAATTACTAGCTTTTGTTGAAAGTAATCGATATATTCAACAAGGTTTAATTGTCGCTAATCCTTTTACTTTTAGCAGTAACAATATTGCCATGGCTTGTGATGGAGACATATCATATAATTGTACCGTTGCCTATTATATAAGCATATATTTAAACACGCGCAGAAAAGAACAAGCTCTCGATAAAATTGGCTATGAAGACTTCTATGTCTTCGTTAGTGAGTATACCCACAAGTTTACTTATAAAGAAGGATTAGATGAAATAACTCGTGACTTTGAATTGAAGTCTGAAGTATCACAAGGAAAAACTTTAGCGAGTGTTATAACTAACTATTTTAATGTATCATCGCTAATTATAAATGCCAATGATCCCCATTTTAATGAAGAAAGTTATTATCATCACTTTGATGAATGTAATAGCAGAAGTGCCTTAAGAAGAAAAGATGAACAATTTAGCCAAGTATTGTATGGTGAAGAGAAAGAAAGCGACATTGCTGCCACTTTAAGATGGGCCGTTGAAGCTATGTCTTCTAAATATACCATTCCAGAAGCCCTAGTTCATATTAAAGAATATATTGAATCAGGTAATGCACTTTGTTTAAGTCGTACTGGCGGGGTAAGAGAACGTATTTGTAATAGTTCTTTTAGACAAAGAATGATAAGCATTTTAAAAGAACGTAATATGTCTATAGAAGGATACTATCAATATATAGCTGAATCAACAAAATTTGAAGAGCAAGAATCACCTACTATTGATTTAGAATTACAGAAAGAAATGATGGATCTATTACAAGAGGCACTTTCTCTTTTAACAGCGCGATTCGATTATGAAACTGCCCTTCGTAACATTAAAGGCTTTCTAGATAATAATGATCCATATCTCATAACATCAAGGAATAATCTTCGAGAAAGAATTATGCATTCACCATTTAGAGATTTTTTCAATCAATACTTAAAAGATAACAATATGACATTTGGACAATTAATAAGCAAACTTAACCCACAATTAGATAGTCCAGCTAACGCTCTTGAAAAAGCCATAATGGAAACTTATAAGAAATATCAAGATCTATATGAAAAAGGTCAATATGAATATACAGGTAAACAACAAGTAGCCTTTGCTCTTAGAAAATTATTATTAGAATATAGCTATATGGGCTTTACTGGTCAAAATAATGCTCGTCACCTTTTACAAAGTAGTTTAACGTTAGATGAATGCATAAAAATAATACGAGAAGCTACTAAAATATCTGCTCAATCAGCATCTTATCCTAACTCTAGCGAGGTAGACTTACTTGTAACTACATATGTCGATATTGTTTTAGCCAAAGAAAAAGATAAACAATACTAGGTGAAATATGATTGGCGATATTATAATATTAATTATATTAATTTTGATAAATGGTATTTTTTCAGCATCAGAAATAGCTTTCTTATCAATAGATCGGTATGAATTAAATAAACTAATCAAAAGTCATAATAAAAAAGCAATTAAAATTGATAAAGTATTAAATGATACTAGTACCTTTTTATCAACCATTCAAATAGCAATTACACTATCCGGTTTTCTAGCGAGTGCCTTTGCTGCTGATGCCTTTGCTGAAGAGATAATGGAATATATCAGTATCAGTTATCTTTCATATGAAACGCTAGAAACAATTATTATGGTTATTATAACGTTAATTCTTTCATACTTCTCTTTGGTATTTGGTGAACTTATACCCAAAAAGATAGGCCTTGCCTATCCTCTTAAAGTATCTATGGCGATGATTACACCAATCAATATCGTATCTAAAATATGCTACCCATTTATTAAAATATTGAGTTTTTCTACTAATGTCTTTGTTAAACTATTTCGTATCAAAGATAAAGAAAATAAATATAGCGAAGAGGATATTAAAAAGACTATTTTAAATGCTGAAGATAATGGAGTTATTGAACGTTTTGAAAAAGAATTAATTTTAAGAGTTTTTGATTTCAACGATACCAAAATCAAAGACATCATGACCGAAAAAAAAGATATTATCTTTATTAATATCGATGATGATATAAAAGACAATATATCTTTAATTAAACATGCTAAATATACTCGCTTCCCTGTCTATAAAGGTAATTCCAATAACATTATTGGTATTTTAAATGTTAAAGACTTAATCATCAATCGTGGTCAAGCAACTTCACTTAATGATATTATTAGAAAAGCCTATACCTTCGATAGTAATGATCAGATTGATGATACCTTTTATCTTATGCGTCAAAAACACATTGGACTAGGAATCGTAAAAAATAAAGAAGAAGTAGTTGGAATCGTCACAATGGAAGATATCATCGAAGAAATAGTTGGAAATATCTATGATGAATACGATTCTCCAAACCAATAAAAAAGTTCTACTAATGTAGAACTTCTTTTTTTAATAATTAACAGCTCTTCTTTCAAAGTATGCTTGAGGATGAGCACATACTGGGCATACTTTTGGTGCTTCTTTACCAATATGAATATGTCCACAATTACGGCAAACCCAAATAGCATCTCCTTCATCAGAGAAAACTAGCTTATCATCGATATTAGCAAGTAATTTACGATATCTTTCTTCATGTTGCTTTTCGATTTCCGCAACACCTTCAAATAAGAAAGCAATGCGATCAAATCCTTCTTCACGAGCTGTTTTAGCGAATTCAGCATACATGTCTGTCCATTCATAATTTTCGCCTTCAGCAGCTGCCTTTAGATTTTCTTCAGTTGAGGAAATATCGCCACCATTTAATAATTTAAACCATAATTTAGCATGTTCTTTTTCGTTGTTAGCTGTTTCTTCAAAAATAGCAGCAATTTGTTCGTAACCTTCTTTTTTTGCCTTACTAGCAAAATAAGTATATTTATTTCTTGCCTGACTTTCACCAGCGAAAGCAGTCATTAAATTTTGTTCTGTTTTTGTTCCTTTTAGTTCCATTTTATCCACCTTCCTCAATGAAAATTATATCATAAATACAAAAACCAATTCAAGACATAATTAGCTTTTAATTAAATATTCATCATCTATTTTAAGAGTAATATTATCTAAAGCATAATTGCAAAGAGAAAAAGTAATGGCGAATCCATCTGGGTAGATAGTCATCTCTTCACCTATCGCACTATTAGAGATTTTTTTATAATCAAGCAGTGCTTCATAATCGCTATGATTATTTAAATAATCAATGAAAGCTTGATATAAATCCACATCACTAACTTCTTCATAGTCAATCATTAAAACGTTAGCGTGAATAAACTCCTTAAAATGCGTTTTATCCCATAAACTATAATTCAAAGATTGAACAATATAAGAAACTAAATAGTTATATACCGCATCCTTAATCAGATCTTCATGACTATCAACTTCCATTTGTTTCTGTTTGATAATTGTATCTAGCATATGAACTTTCTCTTCAAAGGTAAGCTCATCAGACTCCGTAATCTCATCATAATTAACAATTGCCCCTTTTTGATAATAGCCTAAACATCCAAAGAAGAAAGTACCACTAAAAGACCATGTGTCATTGATAGAAGTAATACTAAAATTATCATCACCCTGATGCATTAAAACATTGTGACCAATAATATCAGCTTGGCGCTGCTTCTCTTTATACTTTAAATATGCATCATCAGAATTGACACTAATATATTCTTCTTTAAGATCAATATCATTAATATATTGGTTTAAATTCATCGTCAAAATATCTTCATCATTACAAAAGGCATAAACGCCATGATCAAGCAATATTGTAAGGCCCTTTAATAGAGCTAAATTATTATGAATAATAGTATTAGTAACACTAAAAAGGATAAAATACATATCAAAGTACTCATTGATATCTAACTTGTTTTTGCTTGCTAAATGAAACATATATCCTTGAAAATACATATAGATAGAATCCGCTTTATCTTTTAAAACCTCAAAGAATTCTCCGCCAAGATAATTAGTAAAATGTTTTGATACTTTTTTATTTAACATATCTAAATAATATTTAAAAGTTTGGTTATCTTCTTTAATATAATCTAAACTATATTTATTCTTTTCACTAAAGAAATGGATATGTCCCATTCCATCATAATTACTAACTGATTTTAAATAACTAATGTTGTAGCGTGTTGGTATTAAAAAGCAATAACTCTCTCGATCGATATTAACAAGATGATATTTAACATCTAAATTATTTAAGCATAAATACTCATAATAAATATCTTTTTGACGACTACTTTCCATTCTATCCCTCTTTATACTCTAATTATAACATTAGGGCCATCATTTTTTATATGATACCAACTTTTTCTTATTCTATTTGACAAAAATAATGTAAAAAGACATAATATAATTGGTGATATAATGATTTACCCAGACAAAATTAAAAAAGGTGATACTATCGGTATATGCGCACCATCAGGTAGTGTTATAGACAAAGTTAAAAAAATGAGACTTAAAAATGCCCATCGTAATTTGAAAAACTACGGCTATAAGGTAATTGAAACTGCACATGTTCAAAAAGACACTTTAGATCCTATTTATAATGAAATAAAAGCTAGAGAATTAGAAGAACTATATCTTAATCCTGACGTTAAATACATAATGTGTGCATCCGGTGGAGACTTTCTTATCGAGATACTAAATTTTATCAACTTTGATATTATTAAAAACAATATTAAATGGCTTCAAGGATATTCTGATCCCACGGGTTTACTCTATACTATTACGACTAATTATGATATCGCTACCATCTATGGCTATAATGCTACAACTTATGGTATGAGTAAGTGGCATCCTAGTATAACAAGTGGCCTAGCCCAAATAGAAGGCATCAGCAAAACCCAAAAAAGCTTTACCTATTATCAAGAAACACACACTGAATACAAGACAGGATTAGAAGGTTTTCTTGAGGAAAAAAGAGTAAAATGGAAAGGATTACATCAAGAAAAGGAAATTACAATGCAAGGAAGAATTATTGGTGGTTGCCTTGATGTCATCTTAAACATCATCGGTACAAAATACGATAAAACCAAAGAATATGTTCATAAATATCGTAACGATGGTATTATCTGGTACTTTGACAACTTTGGACTAGATAATGAAAGCCTAATTAGGGCCATGTGGCAACTAAAAAACGCGGGCTACTTTGACTATTGTAAAGGCATAGTCTTTGGTCGAAGTAATCGTAATGAAAGCTTTTACAATATTAGCTTTAAAGAAGCACTCGCTCGTTCATTAGATGATCTTAACGTACCTATCATCTATGATGCTGATATTGGCCATAAAGATCCTACAATTACAATAATTAATGGCTCTTTAGCAACTATTACTCTTACTAATGGTAAAGGTCAAATAATCCAAGAATATCATTGACAACCAATGATAATTGGTATATCATATATGATTAGAAAAGAGCTGAACTTATGAAAAAACTATTCGTAATAATATGTCTATTAACATTGTTCATTCCCGGTGTTGCTTTAGCTAAAGAAAAAGAAAAAGTAGCAGTTTACTTCTTTTATGGCGATGGATGTCCACATTGTCACAAAGCATCCGAATTCTTCGACAATATTCAAGACGAATATGGTGAATACTTTGAATTAAAGAAATTTGAAACATGGGATATATTTTCACAAAGACGTAATAAGCTAATGCGTGAAGTCGCTGAAGCATTTGATGTAAATGATAAGAATTTAGGTGTACCATTTATTATTATTGGGGACAAAACATTTATTGGATATGCTTCAAATTATGATGATGATATAATTGAAGCAATACTAGATGAATACAACAACGATGATTATGAAGATTTAGTAATTGGATTTGTCAATAATATGCATATTGAAACATACTCTCGTTATGGATCAGTCATTATTTTAGCAGTTTTACTAATTGTAAATGTCGCTATTAGAAATCCTAGAAAGAAGAAGGAACCAGTAACAGAGGTTAACTTAAATACTCCACCTTTAAATGAACCTATAATAGAAGATAAGAAAAGTGAATAATTAATTTTATTCACTTTTTTTGAACATAATAATACTGGTGATTTTATGTTCTATATCAAACAATTCTTTTTCTTTAGTATCATTGGATATCTCTTTGAAACCACTATTGGTCTCATTGCAGGTAATCATTTTAATAGCGGAATTTTATATGGACCTTACACACCGATATATGGTTTAGGAATTCTTTTCATCTTTTATGGTGGAGAGTACCTTTTCAGACATATTCACTTAAAAAGGTGGCAAGAGACAATCATTGTTTTTGGACTTTTTTTCTTTATTATTACAATTATAGAACAAGTTGCTGGCATCCTAATTGAAAAAATATTTCACAAAGTCTTTTGGAGTTATAGTCATCTAAAATTCAATTACGGTCCTTACATTTCTCTTGAAACATCACTAATATGGTCATTATTTGGAATCGGGATATATTACATTAAAAGGCCATTACAAAAACTAATAGAAAAAATACCTAACTTGATTTGTTATTTACTGGTTATTATCTTCATCACTGATATCATTTGCACCACTATCCATAACATCTAATGGAGGTCCGGTTAAAATATTCTCATTTAACTCATAGCGGGCCTCAAGGACAAAGTTACTATTGACAACACTATTGAAGTCATATGGTTGATTATTAAGATACCATCCAATAAAGGTATAGCCATCTTTACCACCCTCTTGAGGAATTGATAACTTTTCATTAGCATTAACTTTAACTTGTTTAGTTATCTTATCATCAACTATAGTAATCGTATAGGTAATTTTAGATGACGTTTTATTAGTTGCTTTAGTAACTTTATTAACGTGCGTTACACTATCGCTATAGGCACTTGTTAACTTCTTGCCATCATAAACACTTTTTATCAACTCTTTAGCGCTCGTAATGGTACTAGTATTAGGTATCATGACATATAGCTTTATCGTCTTATAACTATATGTATACTGATATGAACCTGTACCATCAAGATTTGCAGTTGAAATGGTCCACTTTGCCTGATCATTTAGTTGCATCTTAATTAAAGCCGTCATCCTAGAAGTAGGCATATTAGTAACAAAACTACCTTTTAAACTATTTAATAAATTATTATACTTAACAATAATGCTAGGACTAATAGCTTTACGAAATAAAGCCTCAAGTAAAGCTTGTTGATTTTGATTACGTACACGATCACCAGCCGCAAAAGCCTTACGTTCACGCACAAATGATAAAGCTTCTTTACCATCTACGTGATTATAGCCCTTTTGGTAATGATAACCATCTTTAGAAGTAAAAGTATATGTCGAATATACATCAACACCATTCAAGGCATCGACGATTTTAATCAAGCTTGTAAAATTAACTTTAAAATAATAATTTATATTAATATCTAATAACTCCTCGATTGTACCAACGGAAGTATCAATACCATAAACTCCTGAATGGGTAAGCTTATCTTTAGCATTTTTTCCAGATAAAGTAACATAGTAATCACGGGGAATGGATACAAATAAAAGTTGCTTTGTTTTAGGGTTAACGACTACGACCATATTAACATCAGTGCGGGATCTTTCGGCAACACTTCCATAAGTATCCACACCACTAATATAAATGGCAAAATTATCCGAAGTAGTATTGACATCCTTTTTAATATTAGGCTCTTTAACATCAACTTTAAATTCATAAATGACTTTAGTACTATCTACAAAAGAAGCAAGACTTTCATCCTCTTTTAACATTTCAAAATAACTATGATCTAACAAAACAGCATCAACTTCTTTATTCATTAGACTATGTCCTAAAATGTCAAGTCCTGTATATAACTTTGTCGTATATTGAATCTTTAACCTTTTTAATGCATCCTTCTCATCATTTAAAAGGCCCAACTTTTTATTATTTAGATCCTCTAAACGACTAAAAGAGCTACTCTTTAGACAAACAATAGCGTAATTACTAATACTATAATCAACAGATACATCATTTAATAACTGTTTAGTACCTGATAAGGAAATAGAGCCATATAAAAAGCATACACAACCTAAAATAGCCAATACTTTGACAAAAGTCTTCTTAATAATTAGTAAGGCCAAAAACATAACTAAATCAATAACTAATAACGTAACACAAAAAGGCTGCATATATTTATCAGGTAAAATTTTTAAAGAAAAAGCAAAATATAACAAAAGGAAAGAAAGTATGACAAATAATAATCCAAGCACCCAACTATTGGACTTCTTTTTGCTCTTTCTTGACCTCTTTTTAGCCATACTATCACCTATAAGCATTATAACACAAAGAAAAAAGGCAAAAAGAATTTGCCTATTAAGAATTAGGTTTTAGACACCTATTATACATTTTCGTAAAATAATCATCTGTCATGCCAGCAATAAAGTCAATAACTTTTTGTTCATCACTAGTAGAGATAAGATAACAATCATCCATATTACCTAAAAATAATTGATATATTTCACTATCATTATGTTTTTGCTTTAAATCACTCAAGAAATATTTAAAAACCGTTCGATACATCTGCTCATAATGCTCCAAAGTATAATTAGAATTTGCTTTATTATAAATATGCTCATAATTAAAAGCCTTTAAATCTTTTATTGCCTTATAAACATCATCACTCATTTTAATATATGGTTTATCTAAACTATTACTTATAATATCAAGGATAATCGTATTAATGATTTCACGATTACTACTTCCTAAAACCTGTGTAATAGAATTAGGGACTTCATCAATCGTGATAACACCTACTCTCACTGCATCCTCAATATCACGACCAATATAACCAATGATATCACTAAGACGAACAATGCATCCCTCCAAAGTCATAGGATGTAATTTCTTTATGGCATTAGGATCAGTATAACAATTATCATATTCTTGCAAAAAACTATCAACTGTTTTTTCTTGAGGATAATATTCATTATTGATAAACTCACCATTATGACATAAAATGCCATCTAACACTTGTAAAGTAATATTTTCGCCTTTACCATGATTTTCAATATCCTTTAAAATACGAACACTATGAACATTATGATTAAAATAGTGACCAGTATATTCTAGGCTAATACGATTTAAAACAGCTTCACCCGGATGGCCAAAAGGAACATGGCCTAAATCATGACCTAAAGCAACCGCTTCAATTAAATCTTCATTCATATTTAAAGCACGCCCAATGGTTCGAGCAATTTTACTTACCATCTGAACATGCGTCATTCGTCTACTAACATGATCATTTTCAATATTGCTAAAAACCTGTGTTTTATCTAAATATCTTGTATAAGACAAAGAATAAATAATACGATCAATGTCACGGAAAAAACTTGTCCGCATATCTTTCTCTTCATTATTTAACCTGATTGCTTCCGTATTTTTAGTTCCATATTGACCTATATACTGATCCATTTTTTGCATATTAGTCATAATTTGTTCGTTCATATTTTTCCCCTTTCTTAACCTTCTTTTTAGGACCATTAGCTACATACTCGCTAATATAGCGATAATAATTTTCCATACATAGCTCT
>CANRPL010000005.1 GCA_947632495.1 uncultured Bacilli bacterium | reverse complement strand
AATTGTCATGGTGATAGTGAGACTCATACCGTTAAAGAGATATGTCCTTATCCTTTTTCCGAAGAGGATTTAAAATAATGCATAGTGGTTTTGTCGGCATCATCGGTAGACCAAATGTTGGTAAGAGTACACTTATTAATACAATCGTAGGTAAAAAGGTGGCTATTACTACTAGTAAGCCTCAAACGACTCGCAATATCATCCAAGGTATATATAACGATGATGATTCTCAAATTGTTTTTGTTGATACTCCAGGTATTCATAAACCTAATACGAAATTAGGACAAACACTTAATAAGCAGGCTTATTATAGTATGGAAGATACGGATATTATCCTTTTTTTAGTCGATGCGACTGAAGCTTTAGGTAAAGGGGATATGTTTGTTATTGATAAACTTAAAGAAGTATCAAAGCCAACTATTTTAGTTATTAATAAAATTGATAAATTAAGTAAAGAAGAAATTCTTCAAAAGATAATTGAGTATAAAGATTTATACCCATTTGCTGATATTGTACCTTTATCAGCTTTAAAAAATAATAATGTTAAAGAATTGATTAAAGTTGTTAAAAAATACTTACCTGATGAAATTGCCTATTATGGTAAAGATGATGTTACCAATAAGTCACTAGAATTTGTGATGGCTGAAATCGTTAGAGAAAAAGTTATGGATTTAACAGAAGAGGAAGTGCCACATTCTCTAACTTGTCTTACGACTGCTGTCGAGGTTGGTAAGACTAGCTATACTATTTATGTTGATATTATTGTCGACCGTGATTCTTTAAAGAAAATTATTATTGGTGCTAAAGGACAGATGATTAAAGAAATAGGTATTCGTGCCCGTCATGAGCTAGAGAAATTATTAAATCGTAATGTTTATCTAGAACTTCGTGTTAAGACTGTTAAAAATTGGCGTGATCAAGATAAATATTTAAATGAGTATGGATTTAATGATTTCGAGGTATAAAAAAATTTCAAAATGAACAAAATATAGTAGGTGATACTATGAAAGAATTATTGTGGGATTTATTTATACATACCGGAAAAATTGAATATTATTTAAGATATAAAGAACAACTTCGTAAAGATAAAATGAATAATCAAATTCATTAAGGAGTATGTTATGAGAGATATTATTGTTGGAAAAACGTATCGTCATGTTAGTGGTAATTATTATCGTGTCATTTGTATCGCTAATGATTCTACCACGATGAAAGATGGACAACCTGAACAAATTGTTGTCTATGAGTCATTAGGCCCTAAACGTACCGTTTGGACACGTCCTTATGATTTATTTAATGCTCTAAATACAGAAGAAGATGCCGTTCAAAAATATCGCTTTGAACAAATTGATGATTACATAGATATGGAGGATTAGTATGGAAGTTAAAGTTGGTAAAAAATATCGCCATTTTAAAGGCGATATTATGGAGGTTTTAGCGATTGCTAAACACTCGGAAACTTTAGAAGATTTAGTTATCTATCGTCATCTTGATCAAGATCAAGTATGGGCTCGTCCTTATGAGATGTTTACATCACATGTCGATCATGAAAAGTATCCTGATATCAAACAAGAATATCGTTTTGAAGAAGTTGAGGAAGATGATTGAACAAATTGATGGTATTGCCGTCAGTGAACAAAATTATAGTGAGACAAGCAAAATAATAAATATACTTACAGCTGATGGTATCATTGGTATTATGGTAAAAGGGGGAAGATCGTTAAGGAGTCCCTTACGTAGTGTAACTGGAAAGCTTACTTATGGAACGTTTAATATTTATTATAAAAAAGATAAATTGTCTCTCTTAACGGATGTTAGTATCATTGATAATTTTAGTAATATTAAAAAAGATATTGAGTTAATTAGTTATGCTAGTTATCTAGTTGATTTAGCCTGTCAAGTTGTTAAACATGGTAGTGATGAAAATGTGTTTCATCTTTTAATTGAAAGTTTAAAAAAAATTAATACCGGCTTTAATCCAGCTGTTATTATGAATATTTTAGAATTAAAATATCTAGATAATTTAGGAGTCTTACCAGTTTTAGATAGTTGTGTCGATTGTGGTAGTGTCGATAATATTGTCACTCTATCAAGTGATAAGGGTGGGTATTTATGTGCTAACTGTCGAACAACAGAACCATTAATATCACATAAAGCTATTAAACTTATTAGAATGTATTATTATGTTGATATCGCTAAAATTGACAATATTGATGTTAGTAAAGATGCTATTCGGGAGATTGATGATTTTTTAAGTAATTATTATGAACGTTATACGGGCCTTTATTTAAAGTCTAAAAAATTTCTAAATAGTTTGAAAAACATTTAAAAAGATTGACAACAATCTTTTTTTTGTATTAAAATCAAGGTAAGAAAAAGGAACGGAAAATATGAGTACCAAAGAAGAAAAAGTTGAAAAGCTAATAACATATCCTTTAGAATATCTTATTATTAAGGCTCATGATGAAAAACGTCGTGGTGAAATGGGAACTAGATATACTTTTGATTATGCATTTAGAGAGGGTCAACATAAAGAGTCAGAAACTAAACATTTAAAAGAAGCATTTAATCAAAATACACCTCTTTTTTTAAATGAATTAATAAATGTCAATTTAGGTCATCATTTAATTACAGAGGCTATAGAGGGTAGTGGTGATCTCTTACCTTCACGTTTTGCTCACTTTTATAATAACTGTATTAGAATTAAAACTAAACAGTTTACATGTTATGTAACTGATTTAGCTATTATAAGGCTGAAGAGTGAATTGTTATCGCTTTATAAACGTAGTCAAAAAGATGTTTTAAAATATGGAAATTTACTAATTAATAGTCATAGTGTTGGACGTTTGGAATTATCTTATTTAAATATGATGCGTTTTCATGGTCACAAGCTACTTCGTCGCGAGCCATTTAAAGCAACCTACCATACTACTTTGGATTACATGATATATGATCATGGTACGAAAATGATGATTGAAAGTATGTGTGGCTTATTAGACAGTTTTACGAAAGAATATGGTCAAGTAGAATGGTGGCAATGGTGTGATGAAAAAGGAGTAGGCAGGACAACCGGTGGTTATGAAATTAGTTTAAGTGGTGTAACGAAAGAACATCCAGTTAATCAAAAAATTTTGTCATTATTAAGACAAAGAAAGTAGGTATATTATGAAGAGAGAAGAATTTTTAAGGACCGTTTTGGATAGCAAGTTAGAATATTTAATTGTAACGTGTAAAGAAAAAGAAAAGAATGGTGAATTGTTAAATAAAATTGAAGTTCATTTTAAAACAGATGGGCATGCCAAAAGTCATTTTGATGAACGTACAAGAAGAGTTTTATTAGAAGATTTTCAAGAATCTTATCCAACGTTTATGATAAATTAATTGTGAGCCAAATTGGTGATCAGCCTATTACGCGTTCTTTAAAAACAACATCAATTGTTTTACCGACGGCTTTTCAACGTCAGTATGATTTTTGTCATACTTTCGTAGCTGGGGGGTTAGAAATACATTTTCCTGATACGGCTATGGCTTTTTTTAAATCGACTATCGATAGTTTAGATGAGCGTAGTAAAGTTGATTCTTTGGCTTTTGCTAAAACGAAATTAGTTAAAGGTAAAACTAATCATATGCTTCTTTCTTTTGATACACCACGCTACGCACAAAAAGGACGAACTGTCTACTTTGAACACGAACGTAATCACCATCTTTTAACACCTAATAATAGTTTATATTATTGTATAGATACTGATCTTGCTGGTAATATTGATCCACAAGATATGGAAAACGTGTTATCTTTAGTTGAAATTTTCGCTAAAATATATGGACCTTTTGATTATGTTAAAACATGGAATAATGAATTTATCGCTAATAGTAACAATCGTTTATTATCCGTTAAAGGAGTTCCTTCTGATAGTGCTTTGTACACAAAAGTATTATCTTTATCAAGAAAGCATAAATAGCTATTGACATTTTTAATGGTTTGTATTAAAATCTAGTTAATCGCTGCGATGACGGGCTTGGCAACCTCGAGCAATATACTATAGAGTGATTCTTCTAGAATAAGTAGGGTGGAACCGCGGAATAATTTTCGTCCCTATGATATTCTAGGAGTTTTTTTATTTATAGGTTACAGGCCGTAAAGTGATATTGAAAGAAAGGTTAGGAAAATAAAATGGAAGAATTAACAATGGAAAAATTAGTTAATGTATGTAAAACATATGGATTTATATTTCAGGGTAGTGAAATATATGGCGGTCTTGCTAATACATGGGATTATGGTCCTTTAGGTAGTCGTTTAAAAAATAATATTAAAGATGCATGGCGTAAACGTTTTATTCAAGAACGTATGAATGCTTATGAAGTTGATGCTGCTATTTTAATGCATCCAAGAGTTTGGGAGGCCAGTGGTCACGTTGCAAGCTTTTCTGATCCTTTAATCGATTGTAAGCATTGTAAAGTTAGACATCGTGTCGATAACTTAATTAATGATTTTGATCCCGATGCTCATGCTGACGGTATGACGCAAGATGAAATGATGACTTATGTTAAGGAACATAAAGTTCCTTGTCCAAATTGTGGTGAAAGTGATTATACCGACATTCGTCAATTTAATTTGATGTTTGAAACCCATCGTGGTGTTACAGAAGATGGAAAGAATAAAGTATATTTAAGACCAGAAAATGCTCAAGGTGAATATGTTAACTTCTTAAATGTGCAAAGATCAATGCGTGCTAAAGTGCCTTTTAGTATCGGTCAAGTTGGTAAAGCTTTCCGTAATGAAATTACCCCAGGTAACTTTACTTTCCGTACTATTGAATTTGAACAAATGGAATATCAAACGTTCTGTAAAGAGGGAACTGATAGCGATTTATATGCATTCTTTAAAGAATATGCTAAAAAATTCTTTATGGATTTAGGTATTCCCGAAGATAAGTTAAGATATCATGATCATGAAAAATTAGCTCATTACGCTAAAGAAGCGTGTGATGTAGAATATAAGTTCTGCTTTGGTTGGGGCGAAATTAATGGTACGCACAATCGTACGGATTATGATTTAGGACGTCATCAAGAATATTCTGGTGTTTCACAAGAGTATTTAGATCCTGTTAGTAATGAAAAATATGTTCCATATATAATTGAATCAACAGTTGGTTGTGATCGTTTAGTTTTAGCTATTTTAGATAATGCATATACTGAAGAAAAATTAGAAAATGGTGAGACGAGAGAAGTAATGAAAATTCATCCTTTCTTGGCTCCATATAAAGTGGCTATTTTACCATTAAATAAAAAAATTCATGGTGCTAAAGCTGATGAATTATATCAATCACTATCTAAATATTTTACTGTAGCATATGATGAAACAGCTTCTATCGGTAAGCGTTATCGCCGTCAAGATGTTGCCGGTACGCCATTTTGTATTACTGTTGATGATGAGACATTAAATAATAATACTGTAACGGTAAGAAATCGTGATACAATGAAACAAGATGTCGTAGCTTTGGATAATCTTGTTACCTATATTCAAGAAAAAATAAGATTCTAAAAAGGAAGGTATATTTTTATACCTTTTTTATGTTATAATGATTTTAGTTATAGAATAAGAGTGTGATTTGTTTGAAAAAAAAGAAAATATTTACACTATTGATGTTTACTTTAACACTAATGTTAGTTTGCCAGGCCAATGTTGTTTATGCTCTTGATTATGTTGCTTGCGGTAGTTCTAACGGCATACCAAAACCCGTACCTCAACTGACAACGATAGCGTATACTTTACTAGTTGTTGGTGTACCAATTGTCTTGATTATTTTTTCTATTGTTGAATTAGTTAAATCCGTTTTTTCAGCAGATACAGAGAAGATTTTAAAAGCTCGTAATAAATTGTTTAAAAAGTTTTTTGCGGCTGCTATTATCTTGATTGTCGGTGCTATTGTACAGTTTGCTATCAATAAAGTAACAAGCAATGATAAAGATAAATCATCTGTAGCTGAATGTTTAAGTTGTTTCTTATATTATGACCATTGTGAACCTTCAACAAGTGGTAATGTTGTCGAAGAAGAAACTCATTCTAATGCTTATAGTAATATGGCTGAACCGACCCATCGAATTGGTAAAGCATTAACACCTGAAGAAGTAAAAGAACAATTTGCCAATATGAAAGTGCCTACATATAAGCAATTATATTCTTTAGCGAAACGAAATTATAAGATGAGTGAAGAAATGTTTGAAGTAGTATTTGGTTGGCCTATCGGTGAAGGTTACTATGAAGATCCATATTTAAGCTATTTGTGTGCATGTATTGGTATTAATTTCTATATGGGTTATGATATTAAAACGCCGGATGAGATGGCCGCTAAAATCGCCGGCCGTGATTATTCAAATTATTATAAGACTGAAACTATGCAAAGACGAACAATTAATGCTAAAAATAATCCTGATGCTTATAAAAACGCATATAAAATTATGTATTTAGCTTTGTCTAATCCTGACGAAAATGCCCACGACTGTGATGGTGTATCCAATTATTCTAGTTATGGTGGAAAAGTATACTATTCTTCTGTCATAGGCGGAACAAGAATAAATGTATGGACACTTTGGTACGATGGTATAAAGAACTGGAAGAAAGAAAAATAAATAACGAGTTATCTACTCGTTATTTTTTTTATTCCTTTTTGGATTTTTTCAAGATACTTATCATGTTCTTCATCAGTACTATTGTTCCATAGTAATTCAAAGAATACCCCTAATCCTGGTAGTGTAATTTCTTCCATATCTTTCATGGCATCAACAATAGCTGCTTTAATGTCTTTAATATCACTATCTTTAAAGTTATTAACAATACTATCTTTAATACTTATATCCATAATGTCATCTCCTAGAAATAGTATGCCATGATTAAATTTTTTTATAACATATAATAATTGGAATCGCTATATTTATTATTGTATGTGGTATTTGTTTTACTTTCTAATTTAGCAACACGATTTTCTAAATTATTAAGTTGTTGTTGCATATTATTGATTTGATTTTCAACATTGTTATAAGTTTGGGTATAAGTTGTGTTATAAGGTGTATATGGTTGGGGTACCATCATAGGTGGTTGAACACCAACAAAGGGAAGAGCTTGATTATATCCCATTCCACCACAGTTACGATCTTTTTTCATAATACCTCCTAGTCTAATTAATTATATGATAGTTCCTTAAATAGTTTCCATTTTCTTACATATAAATATATGATATAATGAAGTTGGTGATAGTATGCGCTTACGTAATATAAAGTGTGCGAAAGAAGTAATTGAAACTTCGCCATACGTTATTTTAGATTATGAAAAATATATGGGACATTTTAATGACCTTTTTGAGAATAATCAACCACTTCACATTGAAATCGGAACTGGTAAAGGTAAATTTATTAAAACTTTAGCGCTACAAAATCCCCATATTAATTATATTGGTATTGAAAAGTACGATAGTGTTTTATTGCGCGCGATTGAAAAGATAGATACGGATATTCCCAATTTGTTATTTCTTCGTATGGACGCTACAGATATAGATCATGTCTTTAATCATGAAATTGATAAAATATATTTAAACTTCTCTGATCCTTGGCCTAAAAAACGTCATGCTCATCGCCGCCTAACTAGTGATCGCTTTTTAAGACGTTACGATGCCATTTTTAAAGAGCATAAAGTTATCGAATTTAAAACAGATAATCGGCATCTATTTGAGTATTCACTTCAATCATTAACGGATTATGGATATCATATTGGGGAATTATCACTTGATTTATATGCTGATGATTATGAAGGTAATATATCTACTGAATATGAAGATAAATTTCATAGTTTAGGAATGCCAATTTATAAAGTTAGTGTCTACAAAGAGTAAAATATGATATATTTGTTAAAATAATAGAAAAAAATTGTTTTTTTTGATATAATGTGATTGTGAGGTAAATATGCGAAAGATAGTACTGTGTTTATTGATACTTATACTTATTACAGGATGTACGGTAGTTAGAATTGACACAAGTAATATTGATACGATTGTCGATGTTGTTCTTTCTAAAAATAATACGCTATATAATCGTGTTGGAAGAGGGTATAAGTACTATGTACCTCGAGGAGTTACCTATATTGATACAGCTGAATTAAATGAAAAGCTATACTCTAAAGGAAATTATTATTATCTATATGTTGATACAATTAGTTTTTATGAACAAATTGATGTTGAATATACACCACATCAAGATGTTTATTATTCACGTAAGTTTTCTAAAGATAATGGTTTTAAATATGATGGCTATCTAGAAATTAAAGAGCAAGATGATTTGTACTATATTACTTTCGTATATAATTATGCTCGAATTGAATCGGTAGTATCTAAAAGAGATATCAACGATGTTGTCTTAAATTCAGCCTATATTTTATCGACGATTCAATTTAATTCTGATGTTATTGAATTGATGATTGACTCTGATAAACTGGATAATCGTGAAGAACGATATGAGGTATTTAAAAATAATAAAGATGATTCGAGCAGTACATTACTTGAAGATTCTAGTAATTAGAAAAAAGGAATGGTGAAACTATGGGATTATTTGACAAATTTAAGGATCTATTTACAGAACCTGATGAGGATGAAGAAGAGGTTGTTGAAGAGGAAGAAGTAAAGGTTGAACAAATCAAGAAAGAGCCACCACGTCGACCAGAAAAGAATTTAGAACGTCGTCGTGAAAAAACAGTTGCAAAAGAAGAAGTTGTCAAAGAGGAAAGTAAAGAAGAGGAACCAGTTAAGGAAGAAAAGCCTACACGTGAGGAAACTAAAGCTTCCGTCTTCTTTACGGAAAATGATTTTGCTGATTTAGAACCTGAAAAGCCAAAACGTGTTGAAAAACATGCTGAAGCTGAAGTTAAAGCCCCAAAGAAAGAAGAAAAGAAGTCAGCATATGGTGGCCATTATAGTGGTACTTATACTAGCCCATCACTATTAACCCAAGAGAAACCTTCATTTAAACCAACACCAATTATTTCTCCTATCTATGGTATTTTAGATAAAAATTATTCCAAGGATGACATTGTTGAGCGCAAAGATACGAAAACGGCTTCGGCTGTCGATGGTATGACGCATGACCGATTAGATGAAGTTCGTACAAAAGCTTATGGAACTTTAGAAAATGAATTAGAAGAAACTATTTATGACGAATCCCGTACCAGAGTTGCTCGCAATAGTAAACCAGTTACGGATGAAGTTGATTTATTTGATGAATTAGAAAGTGAACAACGTCCAGCAACCAAAAAGACAATTAGTCTTGAAGATACAGCTGAACTTGCTAAAACAGTTACTGAACAAGAAAAAAATATCCGTGAGTTAGAAGAAATAACAATGGATTTAACTAAAGAGTTAGATAATCTATTGTTGAAAAAGGAATCTTTTAATGCAAAAAAAGAAAAAGTAGCTCGTAAGCAACAAGAAGTTGATGAGAGTGATGCCCCATTAACCGAAAATGAATTATTTAATTTAATTGATTCAATGTATGAGGAAGGAAAGGATGAATAATGATTGATTTAAATGAGATATTACCAATTTTGTTGTATATTGCATTAATTACTTTAGTCATAATCTTGATTGTCTTTGTCATAAAATTAATGAAGACATTAGCTCGCGTTGATATTATTCTTGATGATGTTAATCGTAAAATGATTAAAGTTGATGGCTTGTTTGATGTTATTGATCGTACTACGGATATGGCATCAGAAGTTAGTGATAAGATTATTAATTTTGTTAGTAATGCTATAAATTTTGTCTTTAGAAGAAAGAGAGGTAGTGAAGACGATGAGTAAGGAAGGTAGAAGAGTTAGAGTAGGTACTTTTATTGCTGGTGCAGCAGTAGGTGCTGGATTGGGAGTTTTATTTGCTCCTAAAAAAGGTAGTGAAACAAGAGCTGAACTTAAGGCTAAGTTTGACGAATTATTAGAAAAAACTAAAAATTTAAAAGCTGATGATGTTAAAGAGTATATTGAGAAGAAAGTAGCTGATATTAAAACTTCATTAGCTGATTTAGATAAAGAAAAAGTTTTAAAATATGCTAAAGAAAAAGCTGCTGTGATAAATAAAAAGACTGATGAATTGGTTCAATATGTTGTTGAAAAGGGAACACCAGTAATGCAAAAGACAGCTACTACAATCAAAGAAAAAGCAACAGCTGTTACTAAAGATGTTTTAAATAAATTAGAAAAACAAGAGGAAGCCCAAAAATTACCAGAGGTTCACGAAGAAGTTTAAGCTTCTTTTTTGTTAATATGCGTAAGATATTCATTCTTGCTTTAATTGTGATATTAGTTGGTTGTGGAAAAAAGGAGGAAGCTCCTACTACTTATTCCATAAATTATAATGATGATAATTATCAGATATATATGCCATATAAAAAGGGTGTTGGTAATAACTATATTATCAACAATAATGTTGTTGATTTTGATATTAATACAATTGAAAAGGGCTTAATTCAGTTATCGACTAATCATTTTACGATTGATAAATATTATTATCAAGAGGGTCAATATTTAAAAGAAAAAGATTTAAAGACGTTATTGAGTAAAGACAATCTTAATGATAATGAAAAAATTAAAATTGATAATAATAGTGTTAAACCAACTGTTGTGGTGGGTATCTTTGAAAAAGATTTTGTCGATGCTGATGGTAAATTACAAGGAATGTCTTTAGGACTTGTTTTAAATCCATATCAAGAAGCTAAAAAAAATAGTTATGTTACAATTAAAAATAGTACGGTTATTGATATTGGTAAGAAAGCTAGTCAAAAATTACTTGATTATGTGCGTAGTACCTATGATTTGAATGATCTTCCCATCTTGATTGGTCTATATATTGAGGCTTCACCAGATGTTAATACGAGTGGTAATTATCAATATTATGGATTTACTGAAGATAATACGATTACGTTTAATTATATCGATCAAAAACAATATTATTTAAATTCTTCAAACGTCAAAAAGATGGATGTTAATAGTTATAATAATTATCGTCATTTAGTTGATGAAATTCATGCTTATGATAATAGTATTTATGTATCCGCTTTGGGCTATTTTAGTGGTAATAATTTAGCTAAAGTTGACATAACTATAACAAAAAGTTATTATAGCTATGGTGAACTTCTCTATATCTGCAATCTTTTGAGTGAGAATATTGTTCGTGATTTTCTTAATACTGACGTTGTTATCAACGTTAAAGCTATTAATGATATTCAAGCTAATATTGTCAAGCAAGCAGAAGAAACCACAACTGATATATTTATTTACTAAATAAAATATTGTATAATGTTAATGAGGTGTTTTATGAATAAAATTAAAAATTATGTTCTTAATCACAAAAAGAAATGTTCTATAATTGCTGGGGTTTTATTGCTTTTAATTATTCTGATAATTGTGGTATACGCGATTATTTCTTTCCTAATGCCTAACACTAGAGGTAGCGTTTATGGTGATCGTTGTGAGATAACCGAAGATCATCCAATACCAAAAGACCAAGAGGATAAATTAGCCGAGTTTTTAATGGACTATCAAGGTTACACATTAGTAAGCTTTGATTTGAAATGCAATCTCATTGACATTATTATTGAAGTTAAAGATGATGAAAGCTTTTCTAACGTTAAAAAGATGGCTAAAGCTATGCTAGGTTCTTTTGATGCTGACACCTTAAAATATTATGATCTTCAGTTGTATATAAGATCAGATAAAGAGAAGAGTGAAAATTATCCACAATTGGGTACGCACCATAAAGAAATTGATGGTAAAGCAAACGAAGACTTCGTTTGGTAGTTGGGAGTAATATGAAAAGAAGAATATTGATTATAATAGGGGTTTTAATCGTCCTAGGCGGTATTGTTGGAAGTGTCATCTTTTTCCAAAGCCGTCAAGATAATTATAAATATTCTGTTGAAGAACAGAATTGGTTAGATGATCATAAGAATGATATTATTGACTTTTATATGCCAAATGATATCGCTTCATTAACATTAGCTGGTGATGGATTATTCTTTGATTTTGTTGATTATTTTACGAACGATACCGATATTACAATCAATCCTGTTGCTTATAATATCGGCGAAGAATATTCTAATGAGTATGGCATCGTTCTAGTTGATAAATTAGCTGATGGCGATATTAAAATTTTAGATGACAATTATGTTATTGTTACTAAACAAAATGTTATTTATCCTAGTGTTGATGCTATGACCGATTTAAAAATTGGTTACATTAAGACAGAAGGTCAGGAAGTTTTAGATGCTTTAGGTTCAACATTAAATTATGTTGGATTTGATAGTAAAGACTTGATGCTTCAAGGAATGACTAATGATACAATTGATGCTTTTATTGGTTTAAAAAGTATCTATTTGAATGATATATTATTAAATAATTACCATATCTCATATCAAATATACGATATGAATCGTTCTTATGTATTAAGATTAGCTGGTAGTGATGATACCCTTAATGATATCTTCACCAAAACTTATCAACGTTTTAATAAAGAGGAATATAAAAAATCATATAATAAAAATTTGTTAGGTGCTTATGTTAATGCTTTAAATATTTCCGAAAAAGATTTAAGTAAATTAAATTCTAAAGTTTATACTTATGGTTATGTAAATAATGGTATTTATGATAATACATCACATAGTACATTAACCGGAATTAATTTATTTATTATTAAGAATTTTGCCGATTTTGCTAATGTCGACATGGACTATCATAAACAATATTCTAATTTAAATGATTTGCACGACGCAGTAAATGATGGTGATATTGATTTCTATTTTGATAACACTAACTTTAATAGTGAAAATCCTAGTAGTACAGTTACACCAGTTGATGCTAGATTGGTCTTTTTGACACATAATAATAGTCATAAGACTATTATCAATTTAAATAATTTAAAGGGAACTAAAGTATTAACTATAAAAGATTCTAAAATTGAAAAATTGTTAACTGATAATAAAATTGAAGTTACTAGTTATGATAATTATGATAAATTAATTGCTGCCGCTGGTAAAAAGAGTATTATCGCTATGGAACTAGAAAATTATGAGTATTATAAGAGCCGTGATTTAAATAAGTTCCATATTAGTTATATCTATGATTTACCAATCAATTATGGCTTTATGGTAAATGAAGAAAATAAGACTTTCTTACAATTATTGAATTTTTATTTAGAATATACTAATTTAGATACTGTAACTGATTATGGATATGCCAATGCTTTTGAATATGAGGGCTTAAATATTTTCTTATTCATTGCGGTTATTATTCTATCATTAATTATTATTTTCCAATTTTTTGGACGAATTAGGAAGTTTATTGTATATCTGTTTAAGCACAAGAAGAAATCATTATCCAAAGATGAGAAATTAAAATATATCGATAATTTAACATCACTAAAGAATCGCGCTTATTTAAATGATAATATTACTAAATGGGATGAATCAGAAATATATCCACAAATTATCATTATTGTCGATTTAAATAGTATTGCTTATATCAATGACAACTTTGGACATGAAGAAGGGGATAAGGTCATTACTGAAGCAGCTAATATTCTTATTCAAACCCAGATGCCTAATACAGAAATTATTCGTACTGATGGTAATGAATTTTTAATCTATATGATAGAGTATGAAGAAAAAGTTGCTGTATCATATATTCGTAAATTAAATCGTGCCTTTAAAAACTTATCTCATGGTTTTGGAGCAGCGATTGGATATAGTATTATAAGTGACGCAATCAAGACAATTGATGATGCTGTAAATGAAGCTACATTAGATATGCGTACTAATAAAGAGTTAATGAATGAAGAAGAAAAGTAGTGTTAAAGCACTACTTTTTTTGTTGCTATGCAAACCAATGTTTGATATAATTAAGTTGGTGATAGAATGCATATTCAAGAGATAAAAAAGATGGCATCAGGTAAATATAAAATTAAGATTGATGATGAAGTATTAATCACCTATGATGATGTTTTATTAAAAAATAATATCTTGACAAAGAAAGATATATCGGATGATATTTATCATCAATTAAAAAAAGATCATCTATATTATGATGCTTATAATAAGACCGTTAATTATATTTTAAAACGTGTTCGTAGTAAGAAAGAAGTAGAGAAATATTTAACGACGTTTCCTGTTACTGCAAAAGAAAAAAAAGATATCTTAAAGCATCTAGAAGAGATTGGTTTATTAAATGATCGAAATTACGCTAAAGCTTTTATCGCAGATAGTATCAATTTGGGTAATAGTGGTCCCTATAAAATTCGCCATCAATTATTAGATGAAGATATCGATGAAACTTTGATAGATGAGCTATTATCAGAAATAGATAGGGATACTATCTATCAAAAAGCATACAAATTAATAGCTAAAAAGATGAAAGCTACCAAAAAGCAGTCGGCATATATGCAACGTAAAAAGATCGTGCTTGATATGATTAATTTAGGATATGATCATGATATGATTGATCAAATACTAGATGAATTTACTTTTGATGAAACTGATACTTTAAGACAAGAATATGATAAAGCATATACTAAATTATCAAGAAAGTATGAAGGCTATGCTTTGGATGATAAGATAAGACAGAAACTATACGCAAAAGGATTTGATATTAACGCTATTAATAATATTGTAAACGAAAAGAAGATGAATTAATCATCTTCTTCTTCGTTTTCAGCACTTTCTTCTAAAGATTTCTTATAATCTTCTAATTCTTTTAAATAATTATCGTATTCATCTTTTAAAACTTTATCTTTAAATACAATCTTATATTTATTACGTAATTCAGTAAGTGTATCGTAACTTAATGCTGCATCATTTGTTAACTTATCTTGAGCGATAAGACTACAAATTTCATCTTTAACTTCTTCAAAATCTTTACCTTTATCTTTAGATACACGAAGTACTAAATAAATACCTGCATCAGTGCTGATTTCGTTAGATGAATAAGTTTTATCTTTCTTTAAATCATTTAATTCGTCCCATACTTTTTCTGGAACAGTATTTTTAGTTGCGTCTTCAACTAAACCACCATTATCTTTTGAATCAGCTTCTGAATATTCTTTAGCTTGTTCAGCGAAGGCTTCAACTAAATCATCACCACTTTTGCCTTTTAAAGCATCTTTAATTGTTTTGATTGTCTTTTCAGCATCATCATTGTCAGAAAGTAATATTTCTCTATAAGTGAAAACAGTCTTATAATTTTCATCGTAGTAGTCTTTAGCTTCTTTATTTGTTACTTTCTCTGCTACATGATTTTCAATAGCTAAACTTAATTTCTGATCTCTTAAAACGAAATCTATCAATTCTTCTTTAGTTGTGACGTTGGTTATTTGATATTGCATTTGTAAGTAAGTAGCTAAATCATATCCATAAGCTTCCGCAACAGAACTTATTGATTCTGCAATTTCTTTAGCGTTCTTTTCTAATTCATCAGTTGTCTTAACTTCACGATCAGCAATTTCATAATCAATCATATTAATTAGTATCTGATAGCCATATTGCCCTTTTAATTCTTCATATAGTTCGTCAGCTGTATATTTCTTTCCGTTTATTTGAGCAACTACATCTTCACCATTCTTAAGTTTAGGATTTCCACAAGCTGTAGTTAAAAGAAGTAATAAGCCAACTAACATATATAATGTCTTTTTCACTATATCAATCCTTTCTAAAGTTATAATAACAAATATTCCACCAAAATTCAATCATTTAATCACATATTCATAAAAACTTCATAAAATAGTTTTGAAAAGATAAAAAAGGAGGAATGATTTTATGTGTAATAATACTGGTGTATCATCTGCAGCAATTGTTTTAGTATTATTTATTCTTTTAATAATTATACTTGGAGCTTGGATTTAAGGAGGTAGTTTATGTCTTTAAACGGATCTTGCAACAATAAAGAAGTGACTCAAACACAATGTCATAATGGTAATAATGGATATGTTGGCGGAGCATCTAACTTTGTTATTGTAATCGTTTTATATATCCTTTTAGCTATTATTGTTGGGTCATATATCATATAAAGAGGGTAACCTCTTTTTTTTACAAGTTTTGACAGAAAAAGTTTATAAATTACGATTAAATATCTTTACAAATGATAATTATTATTATACAATAGTGGTATAAAGTGGAGCGAAGTGGAGCAAAGTGGGTGATTTTTATGTTTATGGGTGAGTATCACCACACAGTTGATAAAAAGGGAAGAATCATTATTCCTGCTAAACTTCGTGATGATTTAGGTACAGAATTCTTTATGACCCGTGGGCTAGAAGGTTGCCTTTATGTGTATCCTAAAAATAATTGGGATAACATTATTGATAAGTATAAAGAAATACCTGATACTCGTGATAAACGATACTTCATGCGTATCTTCTTATCTGGCGCCGTTAATTGCGAATTAGATGCCCAAGGTCGTGTCAATATTCCAGCCCCACTTGTTGAGTATGCCAAATTGACTAAAGATTGTCTAATCATTGGTGTTGATGATCGTTTAGAAATATGGAGTAAAGAAGAATGGGATATCTTCATTAATGATAATGAAAATAAATTATCGGATTTAGCTGATACATTATTTACGATATAGGGGGAAAGCAATGCATAAAAGTGTCTTACTAGAAGAATGCATAAATTATCTTAATCTAAATGAAGAAAGTATCATTGTTGATTGTACATTGGGATATGGTGGTCATAGTAGTGAGATATTAAAGCATATTACTAGAGGTCATCTCTATGCCTTTGATCAAGATAAAGAAGCTATTCAATATAGTAAAAAACGTCTAGCTGAAGTTGGAGATAACTTTACCATTATCAACAGTAACTTTGTTAATCTTAAAGATGAACTTGCTAAAAAGGGAATTCAAGAAGTAGATGGTATCCTATATGATTTAGGTGTATCTAGTCCACAGCTAGATGAAGCTTCTCGCGGTTTTAGTTTTCATCAAGATGCTAAATTAGATATGCGTATGAATCAAGATCAAACTTTTAGTGCCTATAATGTGGTAAATGAATATTCCTATGAACAATTAGTTGATATCCTTTACCGTTACGGCGAAGAAAAGTTTGCTCCTCAAATTGCTAAAGGAATTATTGAGGCTCGTCCTATTGATACGACATTAGCTTTGGCAGAGGTAATAAAAAATAGTGTGCCATTTAAATATCGTCGTGAAAAACATCCTGCTCGTAAAACTTTTCAGGCTATTCGGATAGAAGTTAATAATGAATTAGAAGTTTTAACGAAAAGTATAGAGGATGCTTTAACACTACTTACTCCAGGTGGTAGATTATGTGTTATAACGTTTCATTCATTAGAAGATAAAATTTGTAAAAATATTTTTAAAAATGTGACAAGTATTAGTCCAGAATTACGAGCTTTACCTGTTATTCCGGAAGAATATCAAGCATCATATAAAATAGTAAAGGTTGTTGAACCAACTAAAGAAGAAATAGAAGAGAATCAACGTTCTCGCAGCGCTAAATTAAGAGTTATAGAAAGGATTAAATAGTATGAAAAAGAAAAAGAGAAAAATGCGTATCACAATCGAAGAAAAATTTCTTGTTTTTGTCATGATTTTATGTTGTGTTGGAGTATATGCTATTAAGACTTTCTTTGAAGCTCAAATAAGTAATACCAAGATGAATATTGAAAAGATTGAATATCGTATCGAGAAGCAAGAAAAGAAGAATGAATCTCTTACTATGCAGTTAAATGAATTGACATCATATGAGAATGTTAGTGCTGTAATTGAGGACATGGGCCTAGCCTATAACAATAAAAATATTATTGTGATAAATAAATAAACTATGTTATAATTAATATGGTGATAATATGAAACAAGTAAGGAAAAAAAGCATTTCTGTTACGAATAACTGGATTGTACCGAAAAGGTTAATGCTCCTATACTTGTTTCTTTTATTTGGTCTTTTAATTCAGTATGCTTATGTTTCTTTATCACCAAAAGTATACGGCGACAATTTAAAAGATATTGCTGCTAATCGTACAACCGTTTCGCGCGATTTAATTGCCAATCGTGGTACAATATACGATAACGAAGGAAATATTTTAGCTATTAATGTTACTTCATATACTTTAATAGCTTATTTAGCACCTAGTCGTACAACGGATGCTGATCATCCTAATCATGTTGTCAATAAGAAGATGACGGCTGAAAAATTAGCAGAGGTTTTAGAAGCTCCATATGATTATATCTATGAACGCTTGAATGAAAATTTATATCAAGTAGAATTTGGTTTATATGGCGCTAAATTAACGGAATTACAAAAAATTGAAATTGAAAATTTAGAGTTACCAGGTATTGATTTTATTGAGTCAACAAAAAGGTTTTATCCCAATGGTCAATTTTCATCATACATAATAGGATATGCTCGTGAATATACGCGTATTAATCTTAAGCTAAAAGAAGATTTTGATTTAAAAGAATATTATGATACATACTATAATCGATATGGCGATAATATTAAATTGACGATTTATGATGAGTCGATTGTCGCTGATAATATCGATACGATAAAAGCTATCAAAGTCGGTAGTACAATGTATCAATTATCATTAAAAGATTCTGGTAAACCATTAGTTACCGGCATCTTTAATGTCATTGAAAACGATGTGTCTAGACGTACAGATATTGTAACGGAAGGAGAACTAGGTATTGAGAGTAAATTTAATAATCTCTTAAAAGGTATCAATGGTTCTTTAACTTATCAAAGAGATCCATCTGGTTATCGTATTCCCGATACACCTGAAGAGCGAGTTGAAGCTATTGATGGTCAAGATGTCTACTTAACGATTGATTCTAGTATCCAACGTTTTTTGGAAACAGCTGTAAAAAAGCAAGTTGAAGAGTGGGGATCAGAATGGATGATTATGGCTATTATGGATGCTAAAACAGGTGCTATTTTAGGTAGTGCTACTAGTCCAAGCTTTGATCCAAATAGCTTGCCAGCTAATATGAAATATCAAAATCCACTTGTTAGTTATACATATGAACCTGGTTCGGTTATGAAAATGTATACCTACTTATGTGCGGCTAATACTGGTAAGTATGATGGTAGTAAAGAATATCGTTCCGGATACATTAAAATAGGTGATGTCCGTGTTAACGACTGGAATAAAAATGGTTGGGGCAAGATATCTTACGACGTTGGCTTTACTTATTCAAGTAATGTTGGAGCTATTCATGTCGCGCAAGATTATCTTTCTCCTAGTACCTTAAAAGCTTGTTTAAAATCTTATGGCTTTGGTGCTAAAACGGGAATTGAGTTAAGTAATGAATTATCTGGTGATATTAATTACGATGAAAATGTTGACATCGATTATTTATCTGTTAGTTTTGGTCAAGGTCTAACGACTACGGCTATTCAACAATTACAGGGTTTAAGCATATTAGCTAACGATGGTCATATTGTAAAGCCACATATTATCAAAAAAATAGTTGATCGTAATACCGGTGAAGAATTTGAAACAAAAGTCGAGGTTGGAGAAAAAGTAGCTAGTAGTGAAGCAGTCGCAACAGTCAAAAAATTAATGTTTAATAATGTTAAGACTAAAGGCGCTAATGGACATTACTACTATATTAAAGGCTTTGATGTTATCGGTAAAACAGGTACAGCGCAGATATCCAAAAATGGTAAATATTTAACAGGCAATGGTAATTATATTGTTTCCTTTGCTGGAATGTTCCCATATGATGATCCAGAGATTATTATCTATACCGCTATTGCGAAACCTCGTACTTATTATTCTTATGTTATCGCCCCATATGTTGTTGAGGTCTTGAATAATATTGCTAAATATCGTAATATGTTTACTGATCAAGACCAAAATGTTAATTTAAAACAGTATGATATTGAATCATATGTTAGTCAAGCTACGGTAACCGCTAAAAATAAATTAGCTGAATGGGGACTTAAGACGATTGTTATCGGTGATGGTGATAAGGTCATTTCTCAATATCCATCAGCTGGAATCACCGTTTTAACTGGTGATATAGTATTTCTTGTCACTAATGGTAATAAAGTTGAAATGCCAGATATGTCTGGCTGGTCACGCAGTGAAGTTGTTAAATTTGCTAATTTAGCCAATATCAATTATGATATAGATGGCTATGGTTATGTTAAAAGTCAAAATATTAAAAAAGGTGAAAAGATAGGTGATCGAACTGTTAAAGTAACCTTGGAGACTAAAACACATACGAAAAAGTAATTTTAAAGAAGGCGACTTATGAAAAAGAAAAAAAGGAAAATAAAAAAATTAGCTGTAATAAAATGTATCTTCGTTCTTTTAATGACGATATGTATTGGTTTACTTATTTATTCAGGTTATCATATCTATCAGTGGATACAAGAAAATAAAAAAGTAAATGAACAAATTGAAGAAATTGAAAAAATATCCGAAGTAGAAGAACAGGAAGATACTGATCAAACAGAGTTAGTTAACCCTGCTCCTAGTAAGAGTGATCCATACTGGGATTATATCAAGATTAACCTTATTGATGTTGATTTTACTGAATTAAAAAAGACCAATAAAGATGTTGTTGGTTGGCTCAAGGTAAATGGTACTAATATCAATTATCCTTTTGTTCAAGGAAAAGATAACACTTATTATCTTCGTCATCAATTTAATAAAAAATATAATTCAGCTGGTTGGGTTTTTATGGATTTTCGTAATAATAGTAAAGACTATGATAAAAATACTATTATTTATGCACATGGTCGCGCTAATAAAACGATGTTTGGCTCTCTTTTGAATGTTATAAAGAAGAGTTGGTATAATAATCCCGATAACTATATTGTAAAAATATCAACTGAAACAGAAAATACTCTATGGCAAGTATTTAGTACTTATCGTATTAAGACAACTAATGATTATTTACAAATTGATTTTAGTTCGGATGAGTCATATTTAAAATTTCTAAATATGCTTCAAAAACGAAGTGTTCATAATTATAAGGTTAATTTAACTGCGCAAGATAAAATTATTTCACTATCAACCTGTTACAATAATACGGACAAGGTTGTTTTGCATGCTAAATTAATCAAGCGAGAAGCAAAGTAAAAGAATACCAGTGGTATTCTTTTTTATTCGACAGTAACAGATTTAGCTAAATTACGGGGCTTATCAATATCATAACCTTTTAAAAGGGCGACGTGATAGGCAATTAATTGTAGCGGTATGATTGTAATAATTGGTTGTAACCATTTATTGACTTTAGGTATTTTTATTAGTTCATCAATACGTTCAGATTTGATGTCCTCATTTGTTAAAACGATGGTATAAGCTTCACGAGCTTTTACTTCTTCAATGTTACTCAAAGTTTTATCTTTTGTCTTATCGTAGGTTATAATGGCTATTATAGGGCTATTTTTGCTTACTAAAGAAATAGTTCCGTGTTTAAGTTCACCAGCTGGATATGTCGCACTATTAATATAAGAAATTTCTTTTAATTTTAAAGAACCTTCTAGAGCAATAGCGTAATCAATTAGTCTTCCAATGTAGAAAATATCATGTTGTTGATATAGTTTTTTACTAATAATTTCATAGTCTATATTATCAATTAGTGATTCCATATCAGCTTTGATTTGCGCTACATCTTTTTTTATTTCATCTAAAGAAGCCATCTTTTTAACGAGAGCAACCTTTAAAGCTAAAAGAGCAAGAATCGTAACTTGCGCTGTATAGGCTTTTGTTGTCGCTACAGCAATCTCACTACCACATACTGTATAAATTACATCATCGCTTTCACGAGCAATACTTGAATCTTCAACATTGACAATCGCTAAAGTTTTAATATGTCTTTCTTTAACGTTTCTTACACAAGCTAACGTGTCAGCTGTTTCACCTGATTGTGAGATGAATATAACAATGCTATCTCGATCATAAAAGTTCTTTTGATAGCGGTATTCACTAGCGATATAACAATTTACTTTGGTATCACTATATTCCTCAAATAGACTTTTAGCAATTAAAGCCGCATGGTAAGCAGATCCACATCCTACAATATCGATTTGCTTATAAATACTTAAATCGATTAATGAACTTAAGTTATCACTTAGATAATGTCTTAATAATTTATCGATGATAATTGGTTGTTCATTAATTTCTTTTAACATATAGTAGGGGTAATTGCCTTTACCACTATCCGTATTAATAGACTGGTAGTTCTTTATTTCTTTGGTGATAGTGTTACCACCGTGAATGATAGAATAACCATGTCCATCTAATTTAACAATTTCATTATCATCTAAAATAATATATTTATTAGTATAGTCTAAAAAGGCAGGAATATCTGATGCGATAAAATATTCATTGGTACCAATTCCTAAAATAAGGGGACTATCTTTTTTGATGGCCCAAATACTATTTTTGTCATCATCACAAATAATTGCCAATGCATAAGAACCTTTAAGATAATCTTTTAAACTAGTAAGAACATCTAATAAATTATTATTTGCCTGGTATAAATAATCAATTAAAGCCGCTACCACCTCTGTATCGGTACTAGACACAAAAGAGTAATTTTTTTCTTTTAACATCTCTTTTAATTCATCATAGTTTTCAATAATACCATTATGTACCAAGGTAATCTTACCTACTTGATGCGGATGAGCATTAATGTCATTAGCGTATCCATGAGTAGCCCATCTTGTATGTGCAATAGCGGTATTACAAATTATATTATAATCAAGCTCTTTCTTTAGCTCATGAATTCTTCCTTTTTTCTTTTTTAGCACAACGTTATTATTTTGAATATAGGCTAATCCTGCTGAATCATAACCACGATATTCTAATTTTTCTAAACAATTAATAGTTTTACTGATGGCTTGGTCTTTACCAGCATAGCCGACGATTCCACACATAAAAATCTCCTTACTACTATTTATATTATAATTATATCTCATTTTATTAAAAAAGAAAAAGGAATATGATCTTAAATCAATAATAATTTAGTAGGGTGATAAAATGAAAAAAAAGATACTTATTGTCTTAACACTTTTACTTATTGTGATATCTATTATTATAAGTAACTTACCTAAAAGTGAAGTTAAAGCTATTGATGAAGATGTGGAACCTATCGAAAAAGAAGAAGTACCAACGAACTATAAGGTTGATATTAAGGGCGCTATCAACAAGCCAGGTGTCTATGAAGTTACTAGTGATAAACGCGTCATTGATGTCATTCAGTTAGCTGGTGGACTTAAGAAGGATGCTAATACTAATTATATTAATTTAAGTGCTAAAGTGACTGATGAGATGGTTATTTGGATTTATACTAAAGAAGAGATAAAAGAGTTTAAATTAGAACAATCATCAACTAAATATATGCTTCAAGAGTGTAATTGTCCGAAAGTTGATAATACAACTTGTCTTAATAATGATAATAATACATCAAGCAATTCTAATGAAATAGTTAATATTAATACAGCTTCTAAAGAAGCTCTGATGACGTTAGATGGAATAGGGGAAGCAAAAGCTGATAGTATTATTGAATATCGTGAAAAGAATGGACCTTTTACTACGATTGAAGACATTATGAAAGTAAATGGTATTGGTGAATCAGCTTTTGCTAAAATTAAAGATCGTATTAAGGTCTAAATATTTAGTATATGGCTTGTTAGTTATTGCTTTATTTTATACTTACTTGATGGTTAAATATGATCTATATCAAAGTAAATATACTTTAGCTGATCACGAGGCTATAGGAATTGTTCAAAATGTTTTCTACGGTGAAGATTATTTAAAAATATCGTTAGATGAGGTTTTGATAAACTATTATTTTAAGGATATCAATGATGTAGAAAAAATAGAAATTGGTGATAAGATCAAGGTAACCGGCTCTTTTTCTAAACCTAAAGGTCAGACTAATTTCTTTCTTTTTAACTATGCTAATTACCTTAAAAGTAAGAAAGTATACTATCTTATGGATGCTGATAATATCGTGATTCTTTCACATAAGCCATCTCTTTTAAACAAGTGTAAACGTCAGATAATTAATCGCATCACTTCGATGAAAAGTAGTACCTACTTAAAAACTTTTATTTTAGGTGATAATAGCGGTGTCTCTAAAAAGGTCAAAGAAAGCTACCAAACTAATGGTATCAGTCATCTTTTTGCGGTATCTGGTATGCATGTTACATTGCTTACCGGCATTATTTTATACTTATTAGAAAAAGTTATCTCTAAAAAGAGACTTATCTTTTTAATCGTTACTTTCTTTTTATTCTTCTACATGTTTTTAACTAATTTTTCACCATCGATTATTCGGGCTACTTTCTTATTTATTTTGTGCTATTTAAATAAAGAATTCTCTTTAGGCATAAAGACCGAATATATCCTTTTATATATCTTTATTGGAGCATTATTTTATAATCCTTTTTATGTATATAATAGCGGCTTTCTTTTTAGCTAATGTATCTTATTTTTTGATAAAATTTGGCTATCTTATCAACAATTACAAATCTTACTTAAGTAAAATACTGATAACTTCCTTGATATCGTTTATGGGTAGTTTACCACTTGTAATTAATAATTACTTTAGCCTTAATTTTATCACCCCCTTTTTAAATGTTATATTTGTTCCTTTAGTATCAATTATTATTTTCCCTTTAGCGATTATTACTTTTATCTTTAAACCATTAGATAGACTACTATTTACCTTAACTAATTTAATGGAAAAAATGTCTACTACAGCTAGCTTTTTTTCGTTAAATCTACCTTTTGGTCATCTAAATATGATATGGATAATTATTTATTTTGTTCTTTTATTTTATGTTTTTAAGAAGGTATCAAAATATCAGTATCATCTTATCAGCATTATTATTCTATTATTAGTCTTCTTTTATCATCTCAACTTTTTTAATCCTAATTTAAAAATTGATGTCATTAATGTTGGTCAGGGTGATACGATACTCATATCTTTACCATATAATAAAGGTAACATCTTAATCGATTGTGCTAATGTCATCAGTTATAATGGTAATAATGACTATGATTTATGTGAAAGCATCATCATTCCATATTTAAAAGCTAATGGAATTAAAAAGTTAGACTATGTTATTTTAACGCATGGTGACTATGATCATATGGGGGGAATGACTACTTTAATTCAAAAATTTAAAGTTGAAATAGTCTTATTTAATAATGGAGATTACAATACTTTAGAAAAAGACTTAATAAAATTATTGAATAAGCAAAAAATATACAATCAAAAACATTAGATAAAATTAACTTTTTCTTTTTAAACACTAAAATATATCCTAATGAAAACGATAACTCTAACGTTTTATATTTTAAATACCATGGCTTTCGGTTTCTTTTTATGGGTGATGCTGGTATAGCTAAAGAAAACGATATTTTAAAAAAATATAATCTTGACCAAGTAAATTTTCTTAAAGTTGGTCATCATGGTTCCGATACGAGTAGTGGGGCTAATTTTATTAACCAAATTAATCCACTTTATTCTTTAGTATCAGTTGGAGAAGATAATCGTTATGGCCATCCTTCAGCAGGTGTCTTAAAAACATTACAAGGATCTAACATTTATCGAACTGACTTAAATGGTACGATTAGAATTACTATTTTTCCAAATAATAAATATAAAGTTTTAACTTCGGTATAAGATTGCTTAAATAACATGTTCCAAAAAAAACTTAACGCATATAATATAAGGAAGTGGATATATTATAGATAGTAGCGTAGCTTATGTTGTACGCTAATCGCATATTAGCGTTTTTATATAGATTGGAGAACTTTTAGTTCTCTTTTTTTGTAGAAATATGCTATAATAATTGTCAATTTTGAAAAAAAAGACGAAAAAATTTAAAAAAATGTAAAAAAATAATGTATAAAAAAAGGAAATGACTTTTTTATCAAGTATATTATTATTGGAAATGTTAATTTTGGGAAGTGGTAAAATGCGGGTTGACAATGCTCTGATTAACGAAATAAGAAATAAAGTTGATATTGTTGAAGTTATATCGTCATATATACCACTTACTATGCGTGGTAAGAACTACTTTGGTGTTTGTCCTTTCCACGATGATCACGCTCCTAGTATGAGTGTATCCAAAGAAAAACAAATATATACTTGCTTTTCTTGTGGTGCGACAGGTAATGTCTTTAAATTTTTACAAGATTTTGAACATATATCATTTTTAGATGCTGTTAAAAAATGTGCTGATATGAGTGGTATTGCTTTGGATTTAAAACCGACAGAAACGCAAGTATCTTCTAAATATAAAACATTATATGATATATATGATGTTAGTCTTAAATTTTATCAAAATAATATTAATAGTAGTATCGGTAAGAAAGCTAAAGAGTATTTATATAATCGTAACCTTACGGATAAAGAGATTAAAGAATTTGCAATTGGTTTATCTTTAAACGAATATGATATGTTAGTTAAACTTCTTCAGCAAAAGAAATACTCGGATAAAGACATTCTAAAAAGTGGACTAGCTAATGCTAACGACGATGGCTTATATGATATTTACCGTGAACGCATTATGTTCCCACTACATGATCCTAGTGGACGTGTCATCGGTTATAATGGACGAGCCTATCAAGGTGATATGACCAATAAATATGTCAATTCTAAAGAGACGGATATCTTTAAAAAACGTGATTATTTATATAACTATCATCGTGCGAAGGAAGAAGCTCGTAACAAAAAAGAAGTTATTATTATGGAAGGCCCAATGGATGTTATTAGAGCTTATACTATCGGTGTTACTAATGTTGTCGCAACTTTAGGAACGGCCTTTGGCTCTTCGCAAAGCAATCTCATTAGACGCCTTTCAACTAATGTTATTCTGTGCTTTGATGGTGATGCTGCCGGTTTAAAAGCTACTAAATTAGCGATTGGCGAACTAGAAAAAGTTGGTATCAATCCTAAAATTGTTCGCCTTCCTGGTGGCAATGATCCAGATGAATTCATCCTTAAAAATGGCCGTGACGCTTTTCTTAGTGAATTAAAAAAAGCGATTGACGTGATGGAATTTAAAGCTTCTCTTTTAAAAGAAGAGATGAATTTAAGTACTAACGATGGCATGGCTAAATATATTAATATGATGATTAAGGAAATAAACGCCATTGACGATGATATTTTAAAAGAAGTTACTATTAGTCGTTTAGTTAAAGAGACGGGTGTAGATAAAGAGGTCATTCTAAAAAGTATTAAAACTAGTGAAATACCTATTATGATAAAACCTAAAACGATACCACGAAAAAATCGTCGCTATAACGAATCTGTTTTAGGATTATTATACTTTATGCTTCATGATGAAGAAGCTATTAAAGAATATAGTAAAAGCGCTATTTATATACCGGATAAAGAATATCGCCTATTAGCGTTTGAGATTGAAGCTTTCTATAACAAATATGGTTATATTGATACAGCTGATCTATTGACAGAAATTCATGATGATGAAGAAGTCGTTAAAACAATTGGACTAATAATGAATATGGATTCAAGTAGTTTTAATAAAGAGGCTTTAACTGACTATTTAAACAATATTCGTGAATATCAAAAACAAGAGGAAATAAATAAATACCAAGAACGTTTAAAAATGACGAATACATATGAACAAAAATTAGAATTAGGAAATAAAATAATTGCTGATAAGATTAGGAGTGAAAAAAATGATTGATGAAATAAAAACGTATGAACAAAGAAAGGAAGAACTAGTAAAGCAAGGTAAAGAAAAAGGCTTTATTACCTATGAAGAATTAGCTAAATCATTAAAAGGATTAGATTTAGATTCGGATTCGTTAGATGACTTATATAATACTTTTAGTCAAAACAATATTGCTATTGTATCAGAAGATGATGATACTGAAGGTGATAGTGATAAATTATTACTAGATGATTCAACATTAACTAAAGATTTAACCATCAATGATCCTGTCCGCATGTATTTAAAAGAAATTGGTCAAATCAAGTTATTAACTTTAGAAGAAGAGTCTGCTTTAGCCGATCGCATTATGGCCGGTGATGCAGAAGCTAAAAATACATTAGCAGAAGCTAACTTACGTCTAGTTGTAAGTATCGCGAAAAGATATGTCGGTCGTGGTATGCTATTCCTTGATCTTATTCAAGAGGGTAATATCGGACTTATGAAAGCAGTCGACAAATTCGACGTATCTAAAGGTTATAAATTTTCAACATACGCTACATGGTGGATTCGTCAGGCCATCACTCGTGCTATAGCTGATCAAGCAAGAACAATTCGTGTTCCTGTTCATATGGTTGAAACAATTAATAAATTAGCTCGTGTTCAAAGACAATTAACTCTAGAACTTAACCGTGAGCCATCAGAAGAAGAATTGGCTAAAAAAATGAATACAAGTGTTGATAAAATTCGTGAAATATATAAAATTAGTCAAGATCCTGTAAGCCTTGAGACACCTATCGGTGAAGAAGATGATTCTCATTTAGGCGACTTTATTAAAGATGAACGTAGTTTAAGTCCAGAAGAATACGCTACTAATGAAATGTTAAAAGATGAAATTAGTCAGGTATTAGAGACTCTTACAGAACGTGAAGAAAAAGTAGTTCGTTTACGTTTTGGTTTAGAGGATGGTAAACCACGTACCCTTGAAGAAGTTGGTCAAATGTTTGGTGTAACGCGTGAACGTATTCGTCAAATTGAAGCTAAAGCTTTACGCAAATTACGTCATCCATCTCGTAGTCGTAAATTACGTGATTATATAGGTGAGTAATGAAATTATCAGCCCGCCTAAAAACTATTGCTGATATGATACCTAATGATAGTTCCATAATTGATGTCGGTTGTGATCATGGCCTTTTAGCAATCTATTTATCATTGGTTAAGAATTGTCGTTCTCTAGCGACTGATATCAATGCCAAAGCTTTAGAAGGAGCTAATAAAAATATTATTAGGTACAAAGCTAAAAATGTGGAAACAAAATTGACAGATGGATTAGATGATATTGTTATCAAACCAGATGATTATATCATCATTGCTGGTATGGGAACTAAAACTATTATTCATATTTTGAAAAACAAAAAATTAAGTGATAATTTAATCATTGCTTCCCAAAATCATTTAAGTGAATTAAGAAAGTTTATGTTTGATCTTGGCTATAGGATTGATAATGAACTTTTTATCGAAGATCGAGCTAAAAAATATATAGTGATTCATTTTAAAAAAGGTAAACAAAAATATACCAAATACGATATTCTTTTTGGACCTATTGTTTTTCATAATCGTGAATATTTACAATTTGAACTTTCTAAATTGGAAAAAATCAAAGAAAATTTACCAGGCCACCATTTAATTTCACATTTAAAATTAAATAGATATATTAATTATTTAAAAAGAGAATTAAAAAGAACCAATTATGACAATTGATTCTTTTTTATATGAAAAAAGTTGGCCCTTCACCGGCATTAACCATTTCGCTAGTTACATCACTCATAGGTGCACTGTTTTCAATATCGGCTTTTTTAAATTCATTCATGACGTTAAACATTGTTTTCAAGTTTTTCATAAGGGGCGACATCTGTTTAACTACGGGAATTGCTTGATTGACAAAATTTAGAGTTCGTGATGCTCCATTTAAAATAGATCCAAAACTTATTCGACTTAATAAGCTTGGCGCTGCTGTTTCAACGGGCATAGAATACATAAAGGGATTATAAAAATTCATATAGCCTCCTTAACTATCATATTATATGCTTTTTAGACAAAATGTTTATTTAAGGACATAAAAGAAAAAGAATTAAACTAGTAATTATTGCTTGAATAACACGAGCTTTCAAATAGGGAAGATATTTAATTTTTATCTTACTTAAAATGCCATATACTTGAAAATGAATACATATTCCACCAAAAGAAAGTAAGGCACCAGCTAAAATGGTCTTAAGACGAGTATTTAATAATAAACTATTTAAGTAATTTAATCCTTGTGATAACTCTAAAATTAGTTTTAAAAAGGGAATATCGATAACCGAAGAAATAACAAAGAAGGTTACAATTGTGCCAAGAATGAATAAAAGGGTAGACATCGCTGAATTAATGGCGGAAGTTAGACTATCAGTAAAAGCTATATTATTTGGTTCGATTATTGAATTATTATCTGATGTTCCATATTTATTTCTAACCATAATTCCCACTACAAAATTACTGATATAATGCGCAAACATAATTAAAAGGGCATGACTTTTAATCATACTCATAATAAAAAGAGGATTAGAAAAGTGTGAAAATAGAATAATTTTTTGAACATCATTGG
>CANRPL010000004.1 GCA_947632495.1 uncultured Bacilli bacterium | reverse complement strand
AGATAAAGTTCAATTTATTTCTACAGACTTCTATTCAGGATATATATTCCTAGCTAAAAAACTATTTAAAAATGCCAATATTATTATTGATAGATTTCATATTGTTACTCAAGCCTATGTTGCTTTAAACTCTACTAGAGTTTCTTTATGTAAAAAGAATAATAAAAATTATAACAAATTAAAAGACTTATGGAAACTAATTGTTAAAAATGAAAAAGATTTATCGGATGTTAAACACTACAATAAACATTTTCAAAAAAATATATCTCAAAAAGAAATGGTTAATTTTATGATTAATACTAGTCAAGAATTAAAAGCTACTTATGAATGTTATCAAGGAATCATTAGTTCTATTAAAAACAAAGATTTTAAAAAATTTAAAAATATTGTATGTCATCCAAATAAAAACATATCGAATAAAATGAAACAAGCCTTAAAACTATATAGAGAAAATATTGAATACATAGAGAACTCATTTAAATACGATATAAACAACGGAATCATAGAAGGAACAAATAATCTAATCAAAACATTAAAAAGAATTGCTTTTGGATATAGAAAATATGATCACTTTATATCTCGAATATTTTTAGTTAAAGGCATTATAAAAGGATGATTTTCATCATCCTCTATAATTAGATTCATTTATCAAATTTTTTGTCTACCAACACTATTTGACAAAGAACCTTTCTTTTTATTTTGAATATAGTTATATACATCGTTAATTGTCTTATTAAAATCTTCAAAGTTGACATCAAACCATTTAACTGGCAACTGATGATTAAACCATGTATATTGCCTTTTAGCGTAGTTACGACTACGTTTACGAATCAAGTCAAGAGCTTCATTCAAAGAACACTTACCATCAAAGTAATCATATAATTCTTTATAACAAATAGGAGTCATTAAAGCTTGAGTTCTAATCTTTTGATCATAAAAATTTCGAGCCTCTTCAATTAAACCATTTTGAACCATGGCATCGACACGTTCGTTAATACGTTCATATAACACTTCTCTATTAGTCGTTAAACCAATAAAAAGAGCATCATATAAAAGATTATTACCATTGTTACTACCTAACGTACCCGTATTTTGATACTTGGTTAACGCTCTTTCTATTCTTTTTCGATTATTCATATGAATAGTTGTTTGGGGATCTATTTCTTTTAATTTACGATATAATTCTTCATTAGACAATTCATTGTAGTCATAGGTTTTAGTTTCTTCTTCAAATTCATAATCGTATAATGCAGCTTTAATATAAAGCCCAGTTCCACCTACAATAATAGGTGTTTTATGTCTATTTAAAACATCTTCAATAATTAAACGAGCATCTTTTTGATACTCATATACGGTATAAGTATCTCTTACATCTTTAACATCAATTAAATGGTGAATAACGCCTTCTTTTTCTTCCTCTGTTACTTTAGCTGTACCAACATTCATTCCCCGATAGATTTGGGTACTATCTGCACCTATTATTTCACCATTTAATAAATGGGCTAATTCAACGCTTAATTTAGTTTTACCAACCGCAGTTGGACCTACAATTACAATAATCATCTACATCATCTCAATCATATAAGGTTTAATTTTTATTTCATCATTAGTATATAAATCACCTAGCACCATGCTTATATAATTCATAGCTTGGCATATAAAATCAGGATCATCAATTAATCCTTCTAAACCAAAATTAGTAAGGAAACTTTTAGGAGTATGACATTCAATAACGCTAAACTCTCTTCTAAAAATATCACAGTAAGTCGGATCATCAATCATCTTAATAGCGAGCATAAAAGCAGCAGGGAATCCTAAATTGTAAGTAGCCTTATCATGATAAAGTATTTCCATTTCAAAATTACTATCATGCAATATATAGGAACATAATGGTGAATAGTCATAATTTTTAATTAAGGACTCCATAGTTTCATCACTAATCGTCTGAAAAGTATCAAATGTTTCTAAAATAACGCCATTAAGTAAAGCATTATTACAAATAGACATAATTTTCCAAAAATATAATTTTAAAGCCTGTTTTGCATCTTCTTTTAAAATATTATGTTTATACATATACATAAAAGTGTACATAGAACCTGTCATGGCAATAGCTTCCGTAGTTGTATACCAAGTATCATCAGTTGGCCTATTATCAAAATGTTCTAAGTGAATAAGATGAAATAATTCATGAATGATACTAGCAATATCAAATATATTATATAATCTACCGATAATAGCGACAGGTTGACCATCAACAATACCAATTTGTGATCGCGTTTTAGGTTGTGAACCGACAATTAAAGTGCCATCAGCTATTTTATCGATTACTAAATTTTTAGCCTGCGGATCAATAGACGCTAAAACATCTGAACAAATATCAATGATACTTAAAAAATCAAGTGTTTGAAAAACATAAGGAGATGGTCTATCAATTCGGTTAATCTCTTCTATTTCAGCCATATATGATCCATAGACGTTATTCAAATGTAAGCTCTCAATCAATTTAGGCATATATCGGTAGACAGTTGTTATATAATCACTAACAATTTGAGCAGTCTCTTCATCAAAATTGCCTTCCTCTTCTTCCTGAATATTGGCTGGGACATAAACTTCATCATAAAATTCATCATCAATATCTTCACTCGTTGTATCACCAACATCAGAATCTAAATATCTATCATCAATATCAACATGATGTATTATCTCAATCATTTCCCCCATGGTACCCTCCTGATACCCTTTTTATTTCTTTTATATTATTTAATAAACATACTATCACCAAAAGAGAAAAAGCGATATTTCTCTTTAACGGCTTCAGCATAAGCATTCATGATATTTTCTTTACCAGCTAAAGCACTAACTAACATAATAAGCGTTGATTTAGGTAAATGAAAATTAGTAATTAAAGCATCAATAGCCCTAAATTCAAATCCTGGATAGATAAATATCTCGGTATTACCCGAACACTCTTTAAATTGACCATATAAGCCCATAATTGTCTCTAGTGTTCTTGTTGAGGTTGTACCGACACTAATAATTCTTTTACCCATGGCTTTAGCCTCATTTAATTTGTCAGCTACTTCTTTAGTCATTTGATAATATTCACTATGCATTTTATGTTTGGTTACATCCTCAACATTAACGGGTCTAAAAGTTCCTAATCCGACATGAAGTGTTACATATAGTACCTGTATACCTTTAGCTGCTATTTTATCTAGTAACTCATCTGTAAAATGAAGCCCAGCTGTAGGCGCAGCTGCACTACCAATATTTTTAGCATATACCGTCTGATAGCGGTCTTTATCTTTAAGTTTTTCATGAATATATGGAGGTAAAGGCATCTCTCCTAATTCATCTAATATTTCATATAAAATACCATCATATACTAATTCAAATTCACGAATACCTTCGTCTTTAATACGAACACATTTAGCCGATAATTTGTCAGAAAATTTAACGATTGTTCCTACTTTAACTCTTTTAGCTGGTCTAGTTAAACATTCCCATACATTGTTACCTAAATCTTTAAGCATCAAAACTTCAATTACTGCTCCTGTCTCTTCCTTTACTCCATAAAGACGAGCTGGAATAACTTTCGTATCATTTAAAACTAGAACATCATTAGGCGTTAAATAGTCAATAATATCACTAAAATGTTTGTGTTCTATTGCGCCTGTTTTTTTATCTAAAACGAGCATTCTAGAACTATCACGCTTCGCTAATGGCGTTTGCGCTAGAAATCAAAATCATCGGTTCGCATAAATTACCTCCAAAAAAAATATTTGTTATGAACAACAAATATTTTACCACTTTCTTATACTTTCTGCACGATAATTTCTCTTTTTTAAGAAATTACTAATTTCTTCATCTACTTCATCAACGATAGCGCAACGAAAAACATCATGGGTAACATCCTTAATTTCAATCAACCATTTAGGACATTTCATCTGGTGATAAATGTTTTCTGAACTAGCATAAGGAACAAGCTGATCACTTAAGCCATGAATAATTAAAGTTGGAACTTCTAATTTACTAGGATTTTCCTGTGATATTTCAACAATTTTAACAAATTCTCTAACTTGATTTACAGATACCTTTAAAGCTCTAGAAAGGACTTCTTTAGCTTGATAAGTTTTAATAATTTCAGGACCATTCTTTAAAACTTTTTTAAGACTCATACCATTATCCATTGATAGATATTGAAAGGCAGGCGATACCAAAACAACCTTCTTTACTTCTGGATGTTTAATAGCGGCATAAGTAGCTAAAACACCACCCATACTATGACCAATAACATATATTTTTTTATACCCTATTTCTTTTAACTCTTCAATCTTTTCATCGACAGAATTAATCCAATCCATATAGGTTATTCCTGAAGATAAATTCGTTGAATGTCCTGGTAAGGTAAAATTATATACATCAAATTCTAATTTTGGTTGAAGATGGAAAAATAATGGTTCTTCATCATAAGTTCCACCAGCAAAGCCATGGATTATTAAAACAGCTTTACGATATTTAAACATCTACTTCTTTCCTCCAATTCTTTCAAACATTTTAACTTGCGTCTCAATATCTTTTTGACTATTGATAAGAATATCATCATCTACTTTAATTTTGTTTTGTTCAAAAAGAAGGACAATTGTTGAGCCCCCAAAACGGAAATAACCACGCTCGTCACCCCGACTAAAGTCTTTAACATCGTGATTACAAATACGACCGACCATCATCGCTCCAACTTCCATTTGAACCACATCCCCAAAGTTTTTAGTCTCTAATAAAGAATATTCTCTTTTATTTTCTTTAAAAACCGGATATCGTTCAAAAGCTATTGGTCTAACTGTATGAAATTTTCCAGCAATCTTTTTAGAAGCTAATATTTTGCCTTCATCAATATAACTATAGTGATGATAATCATCGACACAAAGACGAAAGACAAGACAGATACCATCATCATACTTTTGCGCTAAAGAAGTATCTTTTAATAAATCAGCTAAAGAATAATAACGGCCTTTAATATAAATTTTTGCATCGGAATCTATCTTATAACTTAAAACTTTGGCGTCACATGGTGACATTAAAATATTATCATCATTGATAATTGGTCTAGCTTCCTTTTTTATTTTACGAATAAAAAACTCATCAAAGTTATGATATGTTTGTTCTTCATATTCTGTCATATCAATATGATTTTGACGAATAAACTTTTTAATCTTTAATTTAGATAAAGGGCTACGCATATATAGCCCTCCTAAATTAGAAATAAATTTACATGTTAATATTTTTAATAAAAAGCGTCCGATGATATTGTGATATAACCATGAAACTAATTTAGTCTCCTTTTCTTCATACAAAGAACCCGTTCTACGATTAACAATCACTATTTTCTCACCTTTAAATAAATTAAAATTGCTGACATAATAACCGCTAAAATAGAGCAAGTTACATACCAAGAATTAGTTTTAGGCTTTTTTAAATGAAATTTAAAAACCATTAGAAAAGCCATAACTAGGAAAGCTCCTAAATAAATATAAACAAAAATCTTAACATCAACAATATAACGTAGTAAATAAAGGAGTGGAAAAACAATCGCCGTTGCCGTTACTGGTAAACCTGTATAATATTTTACTGGTCCATCTTCTAAAGCCGCATTAACATTGAAAAAAGCTAGACGACTAATACCCGCAATCGTAAAAAGAGCCAAAATAGGAATAGCGATATATGGACATAAACTTACCTTAAAAGCTTGACTAATACCATATAAAATTATCATTGGAAAAGCAATAAAAGATACCATGTCAGTTAATGAATCAATTTGAATACCATAGTCACAATCCTCTTGTGTACGTCCTTTGCACATTCTAGCTACCTTGCCATCAAACATATCACAGATGCCTGAAATCATCAAGCAAATAGTTGCGATAGTAATGTGAATTGTTTCTGTGCCCAATAAAAGATAAATACCAATAATGGTAGATAAAACTCCTAAATAGGTAACAATTACGGACTTATTATACTTCCCAATAAACATACTAAAACCTCAATTTCTATAAAACTACTATCTTTTATAATTATATCATAACTACTTCAAAAAACAAAACAAAAAGTAGGGAGTGCCCTACTTCTTAGGTTTATAAGGAATGCCTAAATGATTATAAGCCTTTTCCGTAACCATACGACCACGAGAAGTACGTTTTAATAGACCCGTCTGTAATAAATATGGTTCATAGACATCCTCAATCGTCGTTTGCTCTTCACCGATAGAAGAGGCAATAGCTTCAATACCGACAGGTCCACCATTAAATTTATCAATAATTGATTTAAGAAGATTATAATCGGTATCATCAAGACCTAAACTATCAACTTTTAAACGATCAAGAGATAATTTAGCGATATCAAAATCAATCTTGCCATCACCCATAACAAGGGCAAAATCTCTAACGCGACGAAATAAACGGTTAGTAATACGTGGTGTACCCCTACTTCTTCGAGCAAGCTCATATGCAGCTTCTTCCGTTATTTCAGTATTAAGAACCCTACTGGTACGTAACGCAATATCTTTTAACTCTTCTTCATTATAAAAATTCAATTTATTAACAATGCCAAAACGATCACGTAAAGGGCCTGTTAAATCTCCTGCTCTTGTAGTCGCTCCCACCAAAGTAAAGGGTGGTAAATCAATGTGAATACTACGACTACTATTATCATTACCAATAATTAACTCTAAAGAAAAATCTTCCATTGCAGAATATAATATTTCTTCGATAAAACGGGGAATACGATGAATTTCATCAATAAACAAAACATCTCCCTCTTCTAAACTGGATAAAATAGCCGCTAAATCTCCTGTCTTTTCAATAGCTGGTCCACTAGTCGTTTTGATGTTTGAACCTAGTTCATTAGCGATAATATTTGCTAAAGTTGTTTTACCTAATCCAGGAGGGCCATATAGTAAAACATGATCTAATGGTTCACTACGCATTTTAGCTGCTTGAATAAAAATACTTAAATTTTCTTTTACTTCTGTTTGTCCAACATATTCATCTAAAGTTGTAGGGCGAATAGATAATTCAAAATTATCTTCTTCTCTTTTAACTCCACTTGTAATTCGATCATCCATTTTTTAACCTCCTTACTTTAATAATAACTTTAATGCTTCCTTAACTTGCTTCTCAATTGGTAAATTAGCATCTACTTTATCAACCACAGCCTTAATATCACCAGGTTTATATCCTAGTCCTTTTAATACTTCAACTAATTCTTCATATGTATGCATCGTCTTATCTACTTCAACATTAGATAATTTACCTTTTAAATCAAGAACAATCTGACGCGCAACTTTATCGCCAATTTTAGGAAACTTCTTTAAGTAATGAATATTTTCATTTTCAATAGCTTCCCATAAATCATTTGTATTGCCACTGGCAAGCATAGGAAGAGCCATCTTACAACCTAAACCCTTAACATCGATTAATCTTAAGAACATTTCTTTTTCGGCCATCGTCTTAAAACCATACAAGGTATTTTCATCTTCTCTAATATGTTGATAAAGATATACTTTAGCTTCTTCATTAAGCTTATAACTATATGGATTACCAACATAAATAAGATATCCAATATTATTATTATCTAAAACAATATGATTGCTTTCAATCATTGTTACCTTACCGATTATATATTCATACATATTAACCACCTATTTAATTATATCACACAAACAAATGTTTTGCACCTAACTATAAGAAAAAATGACTTTTTTGTCATTTTATTTCTTAAAGAATATACTTAAAGTTAAAAATAAGAAGTAGCACATTAAAAGAACAAAAGCCCAAGCAATTAATAAATAGACAATCCCATCAGTATATTTATCAGCTACTCCTAACAAGCTATTAGGAAATCTCGTCAAAAAAGCATCAACTGATCCACCTTTAAATTGACTAGCAATCCAACATACGATTCTCAAGAAAATATCTAGCGCTGCTATACCATAAGCGGCCTTAGATAACTTACGGCGATAACATGCCCAACATATAATAATTATTACTAATACAAGGATAACAAATGCATCCATATCATCACTACCTTACTCTAAAAGTTTATCATAAAATAATAATTGTTACAAGTTATTTTTCTAGCCTTAAATAACTTCCTTATGAGACAATTTTAGCTTACCTCTAACAGAATGAATATGCGACTTACAATTAGGACAAATAGCTGCTCCATCCGTTAATTTAGCATTACAATTAGGACAATTAGTAGGCGCTTTAAGACTTCTTACAAAAGTAAGATCATATGCCATATGTACTTTTTTATAGTAATTTCCCCTTACAATCATATTTTTTGAATCAACAATATAATCATAAAAATTAACCAATAAAAGGATTTCTATTTCTTCAATATTATTAGATGGGAAAAAATAGATAGAACCACCGGCAAGTGTAAAATCACGCATGATATTCTTTTCTTTCTTAAGTTCTAATTGTTTTAACTGATTTTGATACTGATTAAATAGTTCATCCGTTACTAAATCACGTAATTTATCATAATCAAAATTCATCCAAGCCATTTGAACATCGCAAAATACTTGATAGCAATCATCAAAACATTTTTTCTCTTCAGATGTCATTTTACTAAACATCCTTTTAGTACTTAAATAATTACCGGCTTTTTTTAAAATTATAGTCACAATGATAATAGAAAAGATCATTACAATACACCAAAGTAATTCTAATCCTCTAATATCATCAATGGCCATAATATAAAAGCTATATATTAATGGTCCACAACATAAAGACAAATAGAAGATAACTCTTGAGATCATTCTTAATTTGCGATGTTTAAGATTCTTGCTAAAAATATTACCGGCTAGATAAAAGGCACCAGCAAAAATGATGATAAGAGATATTACATACAAATCATCACCTTTAATATAAGTTTTAGAAGAACCATGGCTATGAAATCCACTACCACTATCGCCATCATAACCACCACTATAGCCACCGCCAGAATCTCCACTATAACCTACATCGAAGCCTGAATCAGTTGTCAAAGAGGAATAATCACTAACAAAATTATAAAAAAGTACACCTAAAAAAATGATTGATAAAATTAATAGTAGAAAGCCCTTTTTATTCATTATTTCACTTCTTCCCAATTAGTTAAAATCCAATCATATTCTTCTTTGGGAAGTTCTTTTTTACAATATTCACATATTCCTTTGTAATTATAATCGATATTAGCGCCACAAAATGGACATTCTGTAACGTCTCCTAACTTCTTATGATTACGTTTCTCTTCAAAGGTTAAATAATTAACACGTTCCACGCGTGTATAATCATCGCCACTAACTTTCTTTTTACTTGTTGCGTCCATTAAATAATCAAGGTATCTAGACATAATTTGAACCTTAATAATGTATTTATCTTCTAATATTTCTGCTCCAATAATTTTAGTATCATGAACATTCATCTCACCATACATCTGAATAACATTACTATTTTTTAAAGATGTAATTTTTTGATTAATTATTTCCTTTAAAGTTGGCCCTAAAGATGTTACTGACATACTAGCATCTTGAAACATAATGCTATTTAACATCGCTACAAAAATATTATTGACTTTAGAAATAAAAATACTTTCATTAAAATCAGGTTCTAATTTTTTTAATTCTTCTAACATATAAACACTCCTTACGATTGATCTATGACCTTTTTGCTTGATAATTTAAGAGCTTTTCTAGTACTGTGAATAATTGTATTACAATGTGGACATTTACTCATACTATCAGTTAAATGTGACCCACAATTTGGACAAATATTGGTTGCCCCTTCATCCGCGATGAAATTTAATTTATAAGTCATCTTCACTCTAAACTTATCCTTTCCTCTAACAATCTTTCCTTCCTGATTAATAATATAATCATAAAACTTAACCTTCATGATAAGACTGATAATACGCTTACCATTAGTCTTTCTATTTCGAATGATTTCACCATTTAGATAACGAAATCCCTTCATGATATTTTTTTCACCAACTATTTCAAGCTGTTTCAACTGATTTTGATATTGATTAAATAATTCATCTGTTACTAACTCGCGCATCTTATCATAATCAAAGTTCATCCAAGCCATTTGAACATCATAGAATATTTTATAACATTCATCAATTAATGCTTGTTCTTCTTTGCTCGGTTTAGTTTGATTGGTCATTATCTTTTGTTTTTTAATGGCATAAACAAGGAAAATTATTATCGTTAATATTAAGGCAACTACTAATGAAATCATATGTGGTATGACTAAACTACATAATATCCACACACCTAAAAAAGGTAACGGACGAAGTAAATACTTTTTCTTCTTGGCCCATGATTCTTTTAGAAATAAAATCCATAGATATATTATTGAAAAAAAGAAAAATGTCATCCATAGCGCAAAAAGACGAGCTTGTTTAGGATTCAAATTGACGTAATCAGTTCTATTATTACTATTATCACTTTGATAACTGTAACTTGGTCTATCATAGTCACTATCACTACTAGAGCTACCGCTAGATTCACTACTATAGCTAGTATCAAAACCTGAATCCATTGCTAAAGATGAATAATCTGTTACATAATCATAACATAAGACACCTAGAAAGATAATAGCTAAAGAGATTAATAATATATTCTTTTTCATAATCCAAGTTCCCTTCATGTAGTATAGATTAGTATGATGTATACTGCTTTGTCACTTTTTTACTAGCTAATTTGAAAGAACGTCTCGTACTTTGAATATTTGACTTACAATAAGGACATACTGTCATACTATCAGTCAAAGCAGCATTACAATTAGGGCAAGTATCAATAGCTTCTTTATCCATTACAAAAACTAAATCATAAACCATAGATACTTTGTGTTTATCGGTACCTCTAACAATTTGATTATCTTGATTTACAATGTAATCATAAAAATCAGTGATTAATTCAATCTCAACAAAATCAAGTCCATTTTCTTGATAACGACGAATGACATGTCCACCATTATAAAGAAAATTACTCATAATATTTTTTTCACCCTTTAGTTCTAGTTGCTTTAATTGGTTTTGATACTGATTAAATAATTCATCTGTAACTAGATTACGCATTTTATCATAATCAAAATTCATCCAAGCCATTTGAACATCACAATATATCTTAAAGCAATCTTCCATTGTCTGTTCATCTTCTTTAGATAGTGCCGGCTGTTGATAATTAATTTTCGTTTTAGGCTTATTATTACTAGTAACAGCTAAAATAACAATGACAAAGATGACAATAACAAAAACAATTATTACAACTTCTATAGGGCTAGAAAAACCACTACTACCATCCGAGTCATAATCATAGTCAAAGTCACTATCACCAAAATCACTATCAAAGCTAGAGCCACCATCATAGCCAGTATCAAATCCGGAATCAGTTGTTAAAGACGAATAATCAGCTACATAGTCATAGCATAAGACACTTAAGAAGATAACCGCTAAAGTAATTAACAAAATATTTTTACCACGCATAAGATCACTTCCTTATTTTCTATATCTATTATAGCAAAAAAAATAGAAAATGTTGGTTACATTTTCTATTTAATAACTAATTCATTTTGATAAACATCAATTTTAATCTCCGAATTAAATTTTACTTCATCGTTTACAATGGCTTTCGCAAGCATTGTCTCTAAATTACGAGCTACATATCTTTTAATTGGTCGAGCCCCAAAATCAGGATCGAATGATTCATCAATAATGAACTTTTTAGCGGCTTCGCTTAAAGATATTTTTAACTTCTTATCAGCTAATCTTTCTTCAATTTCTTTAATGATATTATCAAGAATAGCGTATACTACATCTTTAGATAGAGAATTAAAGATTATTATCTCGTCAATACGGTTGATAAATTCTGGTCTAAAAGTACGACGAAGTTCTTTCATTACTAATTCGTCACGATCTTTTTCATTATTTAAAATATATTCACTACCTAAATTGGAGGTCATAATAATAATGGTGTTTTTAAAATCAACAGTTCTTCCTTGAGAATCAGTAATACGACCATCATCTAATATCTGAAGTAAGATATTGAAAACGTCTTTGTGCGCTTTTTCAATTTCATCAAATAAGACTATACTATAAGGATTACGACGGACCGCTTCAGTTAATTGACCACCTTCATCATAGCCAACATATCCCGGAGGAGCTCCAACTAAACGTGATACGCTATGGGCTTCCATATATTCACTCATATCGATACGAATCATATGTCGTTCATCATCAAATAGCTCATAAGCTAAAGTACGAGCTACTTCCGTCTTACCTACACCAGTAGGACCTAAAAAGATAAATGATCCAATTGGTCGATTAGGATTTTTAATACCAGCACGAGCTCTAATAATAGCTTCACTTACTAATTTTAAGGCTTTATCCTGACCTTTTACTCTTTTCTTTAGATTATCTTCAAGATTTAAAAGTTTTTCCTTTTCACCACTTACTAATTTTGTAATAGGAATATTGGTCCATTTAGAAATAATAGCCGCAATATCTTCCTCTGTAACTTCATCACTCAATATTTTAGAATTACTATTAGCTTTAAGGTCTTCTAATTCTTTTTGTAAATTAGGAATAACACCGTGACGTAAACGAGCAGCCACCTCTAAATCATAATTATTTTCAGCCTGTTCTAGTTCAAAAGTTTTCTTTTCAATTTCTTCTTTCTTACTATTAATCTTCGCTAAAACATCTTTTTCTTCATTCCATCTATCACGCATTTCCTTTTCTTTAGCTTTCATGCCAACTAATTTATCTTTAATTTCCTCAACACGTTTTTTAGATATTTCATCTTTCTCTTTTTTTAAGGCTTGCATTTCTATTTCTAAACGCATAATGGAGCGAGTTAAAGTATCTAGTTCAGTTGGAACAGAGTCCATTTGAACTTTAATTGTTGAACAAGCTTCATCAACTAAATCAATTGCTTTATCCGGTAAAAAACGATCAGTTATATAACGGTCGGATAAAGTTGCTGCCGCTACTAAAGCCTTATCTTTAATGCTGACACTATGAAAGACTTCAAAACGGGATTTAAGGCCACGAAGAATAGTAATTGTATCTAAAACATTAGGTTCAGATACTTTTACCTTTTGAAATCTACGCTCCAAAGCTCCATCTTTTTCAATATATTTACGATATTCATTCAAGGTTGTCGCACCAATAACATGAATTTCACCACGAGCTAATAATGGTTTTAACATATTACCAGCATCCATAGCTCCTTCAGCACCGGCACCAACAATCATATGAATCTCATCAATAAACATGATGATATCGCCATCAGATTCTTGAATTTTCTTTAAAACAGCTTTAAAGCGATCCTCAAATTCACCACGATATTTAGCTCCCGCTATTAAGGCACCCAAATCTAACTCCCAAATCGTTTTATTCTTTAAGCTATTAGGTACATCACCTTTGACGATTCGTTGAGCAAGACCCTCAACAATAGCGGTTTTACCAACACCTGGTTCACCTATTAAAACGGGATTATTTTTACTTTTACGTGATAATATACGTGTAATACTACGAACTTCTTCATCACGGCCAATAACAGGATCAATCTTACCATCACGAACAGCCGCAACAATATCGCGCCCATATTTTTCTAGGACATTTTCTAGGCTTTCTTCATAAGGATTTTGCATATTCATAATATCCCCCTCTTTCTAATGAATAACAATTCATCATTTATCATTATACTACATTTTTAGCACTTGTCAAGTGAGAGTGCTAAAAATGGGTAAAAAAGAAGAAATGTCTTCACACTTCTTACTTTAAAGCCTCTAATAATTCCGCTTTTTTCATTGTTGTATAGCCTTCAACGTTTTTTTCTTTAGCCATTGCTTTTAATTCTGCAACGGTTAATTTAGAAAGATCAGCACTTTCTTTAACCGGCTTCTCTTCTTTAGCAGCTTTTGGTTCAGCACTAACTTCTGCCTTAACAGTCTTACCAGCTAAAGCATCTTTAGCAACCTTAACTAAATCAGTGAATGCCTTTGGTTCTTGAATAGCGATTTCACTTAACATCTTTCTATTAATTGTAACACCAGCTTTATTTAATCCGTCGATAAATTTAGAATAACTAATTTCATTCATACGACAAGCGGCATTAATACGAGTAATCCATAATTTTCTCATATTTCTCTTTGTTTGTCTTCTATCACGATATGCATATTTTAGAGAATGCATAACTTGTTCTTTGGCTGTTTTATATAATTTGTGTTTACTTCCAAAATATCCTTTAGCACGTTTTAAAACTTTTTTTCTACGAGCAGCATGGATATTACTTCCTTTAACTCTTGCCATAGCAATTCCTCCTCCTTATTAAATTACAACTTTTTTAAGTCTATTAGCATCGGCTTTAGATAAAGCTGCTGCTGTTCTACCACTTCTATTTGAAGCAGTATTCTTCTTTCCAGTATTGTGTCTTGTTCCTGGATGTCCAATTTTAATTGAACCACCATCACGAACATTTAGAACTTTTTGTGTTCCTTTGTGTGATTTTAATTTTATTTTTTTTGCTTTTTTTGGCATAATTTCCCTCCTATTTGTCTTTTTTTGGTATAAGTATCATTGTCATATTGCGTCCGTCTAATGTAGGCTTTTGATCGATATCACCATAATTAGCTAGTGCATCGGCAAAGCGAACAAGAACTTGTTTACCTAAATCAGTATGAGCCATCTCACGGCCACGGAATCTAATTGATGCCTTAATACGATGCCCTTTTTCTAAATATTTTGAAGCTTGTTTAACACGTGTCTCAAAATCATGAACGTCGATAGAAACACTCAAGCGATATTCCTTCATCTCTAAATTAGCCTCACGTTGCTTCTTTAAATTCTCTTTTTGTTTCTTCTTATTTTCATATTTATATTTATTATAATCCATAATTTTGCAAACAGGCGGATTACCATTCTTATTGATAAGAACTAAATCAAAGCCAGCATACGTAGCCAAAGTTAGGGCATCTTTTGTCGTTTTAATACCTAACTGTTCTCCTTTAGGACCAATGACCATTACTTCTTTAGCGTGTATTTGTTCATTAATGAACAAACCCTTATCTTTGTTTGCGATAACAAACACCTCCAAATCAAATCTTATACCATGAAAAAAGTGCATACAAGAGTATCCACTTTAAAACCTAATATATTTCTATTATGGCTTTAACCTATTGTTTAAACAATCAGGTGGATGTGGACACATCGCTTTCCTTTTTTTCACTACGACATAGATTATACCATAATTTTATTATATGTCAAGCACTTTATGCAATTTATTTAAACTTGATGCCCACAATTAGTACAGAAGTTACCAGAAACCTCTTGACCACAATTTGGGCAATATTTAGTAGTCGCTATAGCTTGACCCCCATAATTTTGATTAACTGGTTGTTGATAATATGGATAGCCATTATTTTGATATTGACCACCATAATATGGATTATTATAACCCATATAATTTTGATTATAATATGGATTATATTGGTTATACTGACTATTTTGATAACTTTGACGTTGTCTTTGAGTTATATAATATGGATTTAAATTAAAGTAATTAGTTGATAACTGTTTAACCTTTCTAGCTGCATAGCTAAAGAAGAAGGCTACAAAGGCTAAAAAGATAACAACAAATATTTCATTACCGGTAATGTCAGAGGCAAAAAGTAAATAGTCATAAAGACCGTGCGCTAACATCGGAACAAGCAAACTTAAACAGATATTTTTTCTTGATAAAGACGGATTACGATTAACAAGCGCCAATTTAGCTAAAGATAAATAATAACCCATCATAATACCATCACATAGATGGCCTGGAATTGCTAGGAAAGCACGAGCAATAGCTGTACTGACACCTGACTGCATAACATATAAAACATTCTCTAAACAAGCAAAGCCTAAAGAAACAAAAGCTGCATAGACTATTCCATCATATAGATGATTAAACTCATTATCATTATATTCTAGTTTATAAACAAAAATCCATTTTGAAAATTCCTCAATTAACGCAACACCAATAAAAATATAAGGTATTAGTTCCAATAGACTTAAATTAGCCGTATCCTCCCCAAAAAATGGTACTAGTCCAACTAAAAGTCCCGTAATAAATAAGGTTAAAAAAGTTGATCCAATTCCACATATAAAAAGCTTTACTAAAATTCCTGTTGGTTCTTTATCAAAATCTCTTCTATATATAAGATAACCAAATAAAATAACTGGCGCAATTGACAAAATTAATAATACTATAGGCATATCAAAACCTCTATTCCTTATGAAAATTGTAGCAAAAAAAAATGGAAAATACAATAAAATATCTTCCATTTTATTTATGGTTTACAGATTAGCAATATACTTAACTGTTCTTACCATTTGACTAGTATATGAATTTTCATTATCATACCAAGACACAACTTGAACTAGGCTCTTACCATCACCTAAATTAATAACTTTAGTTTGTGTTGCATCAAAGACTGAACCATGAGTATCACCAATAATATCAGTTGAAACAATTGGATCTTCTGTGTAACCATATGAAGCACTAACGCATGATTTCATCATAGCATTAATTTCTTCTTTAGTTACTTCTTTATTAATGACAGCATCTAAAATTGTAAGAGAGCCATCTGGTACAGGAACACGTTGTGCTCCACCGATTAATTTACCATCTAATTCTGGAATTACTAAACCAATTGCTTTAGCTGCTCCAGTTGAGTTAGGTACAATATTGATAGCACCAGCACGAGCTCTTCTTAAATCACCTTTACGATGTGGTCCATCAAGTATCATTTGATCACCAGTATAAGCATGAACAGTTGTCATAATACCAGATACGATATTAGCATAATTATTTAAAGCATAAGCCATAGGTGCTAAACAGTTAGTTGTACAACTTGCAGCAGATATAATAGTATCTTCTTTAGTTAAAGTATTTTCATTGACACCATATACGATAGTTGGTAAATCATTACCAGCAGGAGCTGAAATAATAACCTTCTTAGCTCCAGCACGAATATGTGCCATAGATTTTTCTTTAGAGCAGAAGAAACCTGTACATTCTAATACAACATCTACATCTAATTCTCCCCAAGGTAATTCTTCAGGATTAGCATTAGCGAATACTGGGATTCTTTTACCAGCAACAATAATTGCTCCCTCTTCTGATGATACTGTATCAGCTAATTCATATCTTTTTTGAGCTGAATCATACTTTAGAAGATGTGCTAGCATCTCAGGGCTTGTTAAATCGTTAATAGCAACAATTTCATAACCCTCAGCATTAAACATCTGACGGAAAGCTAATCTTCCTATTCTACCAAAACCATTAATTGCGACTTTTGTCATTTTCATTCCTTCTTTCTAATCTTCAAAACAACTTCCCCCAATAAATTCTCTTAATACTGAATCAATTGGAACATCATCACTAGGTATTGCCACAAAATTTCTTAAGAAATTAATCAAGCGTAAAGCTTCAGAATAAACCTCATCATCTTCATTAACACAAAATAGTAATGGTTCAACATAAGTTTTTAAAACCCCTACTTCATAGATTAATGAAGAATTAATAACGATATCAGCTCGATCTTGATATGGATAAATATTTTTGGCTTCACCTTTTCTTATTGATGACCACATATTAAGTGTCGATAAGGCTCCTCTTCCACGAGTCTTACTATCACGAACTATACGACGTAATTTACGAATATCAGTCGTATGGATATAATTATGATTATCAATATTCAAAGGTATAAGTGGGCTAATATAGATATGATATTTATACTTACTATCAATAGCGCTTGTTAACTCATCATTAAGAGCGTGGATACCTTCTACTATCATTATATCATTTTCTTCTAGTTTAATAAAGTCTTTCTTATATTCTCTTTCGCCAGTAACGAAATTATAATATGGCATTTCAACTTCTTCACCAGCCATTAATTTCGAAAGATGTTCATTAAATAATTTTAAATCAACCGCATATAAAGATTCAAAATCATACTCGCCATCTGGCGTTTTAGGTGTATCAACCTTGTTGACGAAATAATTATCAACAGATATTTGAACAACACGGCGACCACGACTTTTTAAATAGGCCATTAGTTTTTTGGATGTCGTTGTCTTACCACTACTAGATGGTCCAGCTAGTAAGACTAAACGTACTTGTGGACGTTTAACTATCTCATCAGCCGCTCTATGTAATTGCGTATCATAATAGGCCTCGGAATTGATAATTAAATCAGTAGCATCAGCATTAGAAACAATCTTATTAAGATCCGATACGTGATTTACCCCCCAAGCCATGCTAGCATATTCCAAATCAATAAAAGCATCAGATATTTTTTCATGCTCTTTATATTCTGTGGTATGACTTGGATCTTCTAAACTAGGAATAGATAAAACAAATCCCGTCTTTTCAACACCACCGATATAGGTAAGTTTGAAATCATTTATTTGCCCAGTACTATAGGCTAACTTACTATAATAATAATCGTATATTCCGTCTAATTGATATAAACTGACATAAGTATTGGATACATACTTTAAAACATCGACCTTATCATAAATCTCACGGCTCTTAAAATATCTTATAGCGTCTGTCCTAGATACACTTATCTTACCAAATTGTTTATCTTCCTTGACAATCTTCCACATTTCTTCTTCAATTTGTTTAAGTGTCTCTTCGGATAATTCACAACCTTCAATATGACAATAAGCACCATTATCTAAAGAGTGGTGAATAATGACGCGCGCATTATTACCTAATACCTTACGGGCTGCCACAACTAATATAAAGCAAGCGCTTGAAACATATACACAGCGTCCTAATGTAGTAGTACGATCGAAGAATTGAACATTGCATCTACGTGTAACAACATTTTTTAATTCGGCTAAATCATTATCTACTTTAGCAATTAAAATATCATACTTTAAATCATCTTTAAACTGTTCACTTAAACTTTTTAATGTCGTTCCAAATGGTACAATTGTCTTTTGTTTACCCTTATATGTAACTGGTATCTGTTTATCCATGATTAATCCCTCTATTCTCATATTAATTTTACCAAAAAACAACATATTTGTCATTATCTTTTTTGCATATTTAAGAATTGTCTGCCTATTATAATTATAGGAGATGATACTTTGATTATTCCTAGTGTAATTGAAAAGAAACATAATAGTGAGCGTGTCTATGATTTATATTCCCGTCTTCTGCAAGATCGAATCATTTTTTTAGGTGATGAAATAACCGATAGTAATGCCAATATCATTATTAGTGAACTCTTATATTTAGATTCTATCAATCATCAAGATATTAGTCTTTATATAAATTCTCCGGGTGGAAGTGTAACTGCTGGTATGGCCATATATGATACAATCAAGTTCATTAAAAGTGAAGTGTGTACTATTTGTATTGGTATGGCAGCTAGCATGGGTGCCTTTCTTTTATCGAGTGGTACTAAAGGTAAAAGATATAGTTTACCTAATAGTGAAATAATGATTCATCAGCCATTAGGTGGAGCTCAAGGACAAGCTACCGAAATAAAAATAGCCGCTGAACATATATTAAAAACAAGACAAAAATTAAATGACATTCTAGCGCTAAATACGGGCAAAGATAAAAAAATTATTGAAGTTGATACGGAAAGAGATTTTTTTATGACAGCGCAAGAAGCTCTCGATTATGGTTTAATTGATAAAATATTGACTAGTTAAAGATCTTAAGATCTTTTTTTATACAAAAAAAGTGAGGTAATCCTCACTATGCAATTTGAACTATTTTGACGTCATAAGTACCATTAGGGCTTTCAACACTTACTATAGCTCCTACTTTAGAACCCATAATTGCTTTAGCAATTGGTGATTCATTAGATATCTTATTCGAAAATGGATCAGCTTCCTTACTTCCAACAATGGAATACTCTTCTGTCTCATGATCATCTACATATTCAATTGTTACTTTAGTACCTAAAGAAACAACATCAGTATTTATATCTTTAATAATTGTAGCCTTTTCAACCATTGCTTCTAGTTCTTGAATACGAGCTTCTACAATAGCTTGTTCATTACGAGCAGCATCATATTCAGCATTTTCAGATAAGTCACCTTGAGCACGGGCTTCTTTTAAGGCTGTAATTATTTCTGGTCTCTTTTCTAATTTTAGAACATTAAGCTCCTTTTTGATTTCTTCTAAACCTTCTTCAGTTAGATATATTGTTTTTTCGCTTTTCATCGTAATTCACCTAAACTTTCTAAATTTGTATAAAATGTTACCACTTTTTTTATTGCTTGTCAACAATCTTAAAACGGATCATATCATAACGTTTAACTTCCGCTAAAACATTAAGTTTGACAATCTGTTGTGGGTGGCGTACCACATCAATTAACTCATTATTTTCATCATATATTTTATCAATTGTCATTGTATAAACAGGATGATTAGGGCCAAATATTTCAACGACATCACCCTTTTTAAAATAGTTACGTTGTTCGACAGTTGCTACATGAGTTTGGGCATCATAATCTAATATTAAACCCAAGAAATCTTGATTGGATAATTCCTCTCTTCCGTTATAATAACTTCCTCTTTCATCATTAACCCCATTAAAAAACTGCGCTACGGAATCGCGATTGGCAACCCTTCTTAATACTCTTTCATATTCTTTATTATATTCATAACTATCAGGATTGTTACAATATTCATCAATTACTTTACGGTAAACCGAAACAACCGTCGCTACATAGTATATTGAACGCATTCTTCCCTCTAATTTAAAAGAGGTAATACCCATATCTATCATATCAGGCAAATATTCTAGTAAAGATAAATCTTTACTGCATAAAGTAAAATCTTTAGGTGCTTCCACTTCTTGACCATCACTTAATAATTTAAAATCCCAACGGCATATTTGACTACAACCGCCACGATTAGCATCCCGATTAGTCAAAAAATTAGATAAGACACAACGTCCACTATAAGCAGCACACATCGCACCATGTATGAATGTCTCAATTTCAATAGGAACACGCCTAATTATTTCAGCAATATCTTCTTTAGAACATTCACGGGCTAAAACAATGCGCTTTACACCTTCATGATAAAAGAAATCGCAGCTTTCATAATTTAGAGTTGATTGTTGTGTTGATAAATGAACTTCTAGATTAGTCTCTTTTAAAGCTAACTCAATAACATATGGATCACTAACAATAATAGCGTCAGGATGAAGGCTCTCAATCTTTTTTAGATATGGAAGTAACTCTTTAGCTTCTTTATTGTGTAAAACAATATTGATTGTAACATAAACTTTTTTATTTAACTGATGAGCAAAATCAATACCCTCTTTTAACTCTTCAAAAGAAAAATTGACAGCGTTAGCACGTAGGCCAAAGCCTGGTCCCCCACAATAGACCGCATCGGCACCATATAGTAACGCTATTTTAAGACGTTCAAGATCTCCTGCTGGAGCTAATAACTCTGGCTTATTTTTCATTTTTTTTCACCCTATATATCGTTTCTTCATGTAAAAAACCCGATGCTAAATTAGTAAAGTGAGACTGTAAAGTAGTATTTAATTTTTCAATATTGTTACTTTTTACTCTTTTAAAGTATGTTATTACTTCACTTAACTGATCATTGTCAAGTCGATAGCCATTAATCACAATAAAAGGTATTTTATCTTTTAGTTGGATACTCTCTTTTAAGCCATTAAGGATAAAAGGTGAATAGATCATTGTACCTTCTTCATTATCAACAATCTGGTATGTTTTACCTTCTTTATAAAGATTATATTCATTACCTTTAGGACTTAAGTTAAAATATTTTAAATAATTTTTGATGGCATGACGACGAGAAACATACATTGGGATATAACCAAATAATTGAACAAATAAAGCACTTGATGTATTATCGGCGATTTCTTCGATTTCCTCCATTGTTATTTCATTGGATAAAAAAGCACCCCAAACATTATGCTTATGCCAATAGTTAACCGTAAAATAATTAGTCGTTAAATGTTCAGCTGACCATATTAACTTTATTTTTAATTTTAATCTATTAACAATATTAACAACAGCAACATCATAATAAAAAAGGCCTGCTACACCCATCTCATCTAGCATTATTATTAACTTTTCTAAAGATTCTAATTCACTATTAGTAAAATTTTTATTTAAAGCAATAAACATTTTATCTTTAGGAAAAGGAATCTCTTTTAATTCATTTATATCAACACTTATTAAATTAACACTATACCCCTTTATACCAAGTAGGATATAGCAATCATCAAGATTTTTGATATTTTCTTTATCATTAGGAATAATAACTAAATTCATATATCCTCCTTGACATAAAAAAAGTCGTCTTTTTTAAGACGACCTAATAGTATCACATTGGTGATATTTTGTCAATTTGCTTGTTGACTTATAATCCGCATCCTTCACAACCTTTATCCATTGTAGGTGCTGCTTTTTCTGCACTAACAATGAAATAATCCATTGGGTTTGTTGATTTACCATTAAGTCTAACTTCGAAATGTAAGTGTGGGCCTGTTGAGTTACCAGTTGATCCTACGTAACCAATTAATTGACCAGCACGAACACGATCACCGCTTTTAACAGCAACTTTAGATTGGTGAGCATAGTAAGTGGTATAACCATCACCATGATCTATCGTAACAAGATTACCATAGCCACCACTCCATCCAGCAATATTAACGGTTCCATCAGCAGCAGCATAGATTGGTACACCAGCATCGACACCAATATCAACCCCAGTATGTGGTTTACAAACATGCTGAATTGGGTGCATACGACAACCCCATTTAGAATTATGAACAGCATTTTCCCCGTAAGGAGATGGTAGCGGCCACTTAAACTTACCTCTACTAGGTACATAACTACCTGTGATCTTTCCCTTACGATTTGATGTTGTAGGTTCGGCTAAATTGCTATAGGCATTAGAATTAGTTGCATCAGTGACATTGTTACCAGAATCAGATTTTTGACAGTTATCACCTTCATCTGTTCCATTATAGTATAAGAAACATGATAGACAGTCAGTTAATGATTTAGAGTCGTTACTATTTGTCGTTACGCGTGATATTACAAATTGAACAATTGATCCAGTAAGAAAAATAACGCCAGCAATCAGGAACTTTTTAAATAACTTATCTTTAGCTTTAGTGACATTATCAGAATTACCACTAGTTGTCGCTTTAATTAAAGTTACAATAGCGAAAATAATCAAAACTAATGGTGCTCCCACTGTAAGTAGAGTGTTAGCAATGGTAATAAATTGAGGGATAGGTTTAGGAATACCATTCGCGCTACCACAGGCAACATACTCAAGTGCGGATGCATATTGTGCTAAATTATCACTGTTTAGTAAAACAAAGCCTATCATAAAAATATAGAGAAAGATAAAAAACTTATATCCTTTTTTCATATTACACCTTCAATTATAACAATTATATCATAAAAGTTTTCTTTTTTTAATATATTTAGGTAGAAAGGATGATTTTTATAAACAATAATTACGCCAATATTCCTATATATAATGCTCCTACTAATGAGCAATCATATATTGAAAATATCTTACGTTTAAATAGGGGTAAACAAGTCGAAGTATATATGTCATTTGCTGATTCTCTCGACTGGAAAGATCGTGTATTTAAAGGTATAATTGAACAGTCAGGAAAAGATCATATCATCTTAAGTGATCCTAATACAGGGAATTGGTATTTACTTCTTTTAATATATGTCGATTATATAAAGTTTGACGAGAATATTAATACTAGTGATACATTCTATCCAAATGCTCAGTAAGATTGTAAAAAATAAAGTTCTTTGTTATAATTAATAATAGGTGGTAGGATGACTATTTTTTATATTATATTTGTTATTTTCATTATTGTCTGTGGAATTACAGTCTTTGCGACAGTTACAAAAGATAGTATAAAGGAAAATGCTATTAGAATTAATGAAGCGGAAGCCAACATTGAAGCAACATTACAAAAACGTTTTGATCTTCTAAATAAATCAGTCGATATAATTCGTAATATAACAAAACAAGAAGGTGAAATTCTAAAGACGTTAGATGATATCAAATCCCAAAAATTAGATAATTTTGAACTTGATAAAAATATTTATACTATCATTGATGAATTCCATAGTTATGGTGAAAATAACGCTGTTTTAAAAGAAAACGATGAATATGCTAAAATTGAAATAGATCTTATCGCATCAGAATCTGAAATATTAGCTTTAAAGGAATATTATAATGATGTCGCTAAAAAATATAATGATATCATTTCAGCATTTCCGGCTATGATTATAGCTAAACTTAAAAAATATAAGAACAAAGACTTATTTACAATCGAAGATCATAGTGAACTAATTAATAGTTTAAAATAAAACAAAAAGTAGACTTTAACACTTTATCTCCTACCAAAGATAATATGTTAGGTCTACTTTTTTATTGTCTTAAGATAATGCATTAGTCATAATATATTCGGCACCATATCCTGAATATTTAGCTCGAGCAGCATCACCATCAACAGAATAAATACATGCCGTAAAGCCATTATTTCGAACGTTTTTAACCTTGTCTTCAGATACCATTGTAAACTGCATATTGACACCAACAACACCGGCACTCTTATATGAAGCCATATTACTAGTGAATGTACTATAACCTGAATTATTAGTAATTAAGAACCAATATTTAACACCCGATACACGACTATTAATCTGATTCATTGTTGATAGATTAACTGTCTGGACAATAACTCTATCTTGTAATCTATTATTATTAATGTAATCGCCTAATGTATTTAACATTGATGTATAATTGTAATTCCATCCAATTGATGCATATTTAATATCGAGGATAGCCATCATATTGTATTGTCTACATATATTTAAATAATCCTCAAATTTCGTAGCTGTCGATGGGCCACGGTTATGAGCACAATATAAAGTTGAACCACTCATACGCAAATCACATTCGGCAGCATAGAATTTAGCTTTACCAGCTGACTCAAATAAAGAAAGCGTATTATCATTAGGAAGCTGTCCAGAATGTAGAACACTAAGTGAATTATAAAATGTAAGTCGATCTTTCGCATTAGGTCGATCATGACGATTACTTGTCGTAGGTTCTCCTATATTACTATAAGCATTAGAATGTGTCTCATCAGTAACATTATTGCCAGAAGAAGATACATGACAATTATCACCATCATCTGTTCCATTGTAATATAGAAAACAAGATATACATTCCGTAAGTGACTTAGAGTCATTACTATTAGATGTAACACGAGAAATAGCAAACTTGGCGATTGATGCTGTCAAAAAGATTACAATAGCAATCGTAAACTTTATAAATAATCGTACACGAGCTTTACCAATTTCATCTTCATGACCACCGGATAACGCTCTAACTAAAGTTATAATTGATGTTACTATTAAAACAAGTGGCGTTCCTGTTACTAGTATCGTATAAGCAATCGTTGTAAGTTGAGGAAGCGGTTTAGGTATTCCTTCTGCACTACCACAGCCAACATACTCCAATGCTGTCGCAAATCTACTTAAGTCACTACTCATAAAAAGAATAATACCTGCTATTATAATATATAAAGCAATTATTTTATTTATATTTATTTTTTTCATATAAAAATACCTCAACTAGCCAATTTTCTAATAATCATTCTAATAAATAAATAACCGACTAATATAGCTCCACCAATGGCACCATATATTGCCCATTCATTTTTTTCTTTTTGTAAATTGTTTCCAGCTTTTGTCTCTTCTTCATTGTCTTCAACTATTTTGATAATTAATTCCCCATCTTTCGAATAATAATATTTCTCATGGGCGTATTTAGCAATGTATTCAGGATCATGAAGTTTAATTATTTCATTACGTAAATATTCAGATTGTTCTTGAAGCTCTTCATATTCTTTTTCTTTATCTTTCTTTTCAATATTTAATTGATATAAATCAAATGATTTAGAGATTAGGGTCATCATAACAACCAATACAGCGGCAAAACAAAAAATACGGATAAAAAACAATCTCCGTCTTGCTTCAATGGTTGGTTTATTTTTTTTAGCCATAACCATCACCCTAATACAATTCTATCATTATTTCTTACCATTTGCAACGAAATGCGTTATGACACCGGATGTAATAATGACAAGTAAAGAGTAGAAATGTAAAATACCATCACATGTGATTTCTAGCCCTATAAAATAAATAATGGTAAAAAAGAGAAAAAAAGTTATCGTATTGATAAAACGATAAAACATTTTAGGATAATCAATATAATGTCTAACTAAAAAAAGAGAATAATAAAATAATTTTCCAAATATATATGAAAAAACAATAATATGATATTGAATATTGGAAGCTATCATTTGAATATTTTACTTAAGAAACTATCCTCTTTATTTTTACCACCATTATCAGTATAACTTAGACTTGATACTTGTCCTTTAATCGATACATTACCCTGATAAGTATCTAATTTAACTATTTCTAGCTCTGATCCTTTAACAGTTAAATACCCCATTGTCGTTTCCAACAAAAACTCATCACTATCAAAGTTATCAATTTTTTTGACACCAGTTACAACTAAATTTTTACGCTCCGTAAGGGTAATATTATGATTAAAGTCAGTTAATTCTTTTTCCATATATATTCCTCCTAATAATATATATGAAAAAACTATTTTAATATTAAAAAAATAAGAGATAAACTCTTATTCTTCTTCTACTTTGTTATATTCTTCAAAAATTGCATCTTCAAACATTTTTCTTGTTTCAGCATTAATTGGATGAGCAACATCTTGATACTCGCCATCATTTCTTCTACGACTTGGCATAGCGATAAATAGCCCATCAGTACCTTCGATAATTCTAATATCGCGTATTACGAAACAATCATCGATTAAAACTGACGCAATTCCTTTCATTTTAGATTCTTCTTTGTCATATTTTTTGACATTTACAGATGTAATTTGCATATCCGCACACTCCCTTCATGTAGTATATACATCTTAAGTATATAATATTTTATGATGATTTGCAAGTATATTAATAATTTTTTAAATGTTTTTCAATATCGCGAGCCATATCTTTTTTCTTGATAGCTTCACGCTTATCGTAGCTCTTTTTACCCCTGGCAATAGCCAACTCTATTTTAGTTTTATTTTTATTAAAATAAAGGCGAACAGGAATTAGGGTATACCCTTCACGATCAATACTATCGCGAATTTTATATATTTCTTTTTTATTTAATAATAATTTTCTTGTTCTAGTCTCATCATGATTAAAAATATTACCTTTATCATAATGGCTAATATGCATATTCAAAAGGAAAACTTCCCCATTTTTAACTATGGCGTAGCTATCTTTTAAGTTAGCTTTACCATCCCTAATTGATTTAATTTCGGTTCCAGTTAAAACGATACCAGCTTCATATTTTTCTTCAATTTCATAATCATAATAAGCCTTTTTATTTTTAATTTCCATAACTATTCTTCTTCCATATCCGTTTTAAGGACAAAATCGACAGTATGATTTTCCTTACTAGCTTCCTTAACAACAACGTCAACTTCATCACCTAAACGGTATCCTCGTTTATTTTTTTCACCAATTAAACTGAATGTCGACTCATCATAAGTATAAAAATCATTCTTTAGTTCTTCAACATGAACTAACCCTTCAACCATGTTAGGTAACTGAACAAAGAAGCCAAAGCTCATAACACCTGTTATAATACCATGATACTCTTCACCGATGTGTTTCATCATGTATTCAGCCATCTTCATCTCATCAACTTCACGCTCACAATCCACAGCATCACGTTCCTTAATAGAAGATTGTTCAGCTATCATTGGTAATTTATCCTCCCAAGCTTTAATACTTTGAACAGTAACATCAGGCGCTAAAAGACACTTTCTAATAGAACGATGAACAGATAAATCAGGATAACGTCTAATTGGTGAAGTAAAATGACAATATATTTTACTAGCTAAACCAAAGTGACCAATATTGGTAACATCATATACTGCCTTTTGCATGCTTCTTAACATTTGGCTTGATAAAATATAATACTCTTTTTTATCTTTTAATTGCTCCAAGATACTTTGAATTGTTTTAGGTGTTAATCGATTCATATTAGCAGTTACTTGATACCCTAAAACACTAACAAGGTGCATAAAATTAGTCATTTTTTCTTCACTAGGTTCACCATGAACACGATAAACAAGTGGGTAATCCATGTGATAAAAATGTGATGCCACCGTTTCATTTGCGACAATCATAAAGTCTTCAATAAGTTTTTCTCCGGCCCCACGTTCACGTAAAACAACATCAGTAGCTTCACCATCTTCATCGACAATAATTTTAGCTTCATCAATTTCAAAATCGATATATCCTTTGTTGATTTTATTTTGCCTTAATATATCAGCTAATTCTTTCATAAGTCTTAACTTATCAGCAAATGGTTCATAACCTTCAGGTACAATATCTTGTTCAAGAATAGAATTAACTTTCTTATAAGTCATTTGAATACGAGATCTAATAATACTATCAAAAATATCGTAATTAACTACCTGCCCAGTATGATCAATTTCCATAACACAAGATAAGGCAAAACGATCGACATTAGGATTTAACGAACAAATACCATTGGATAATTCATGTGGTAACATTGGTGTAACACGATCAGCTAAATATACACTTGTTCCTCTAGACAATGCCTCTTTATCAAGCGCACTATTTTCTTTAACATAATAGCTGACATCAGCGATATGAACACCTAATTCATAATTGCCATTATCGAGCATTTTGATACTAATAGCGTCATCAATATCTTTAGTATCATCACCATCAATAGTAAATATCACTTCTTCACGTAAATCTTTACCTGTATGTTTTAGTCTATCATCTATCTCTTCATCAGTAATATGATCAGGAATCGTCTTACTTACCTCATCCATTACCTCATTAGGAAAAGCATCATTGATATTATGTTTAGCCATAATACATAAAACATCAACCCCAGGATCATTGATGTGACCAATAATACGCATAATTTGGCCACGATATTCATTATGATTATTTAAACCTAAAAGTTTAACTAAAACTTTGTGACCTTCAACTAAATTATTGTGATAATTTTTTTCAATAACGATTTTAATATTTAGTTTATGATCATCTGGTTTAACATAAATATGGTCTTTAACAAAATAGATAGTTCCAACTAATTGATCATTAGCGCGTTCAACTATTTTGACAATCTCTCCTTCCATAGGTTCTGTTTTATTATCTGTAATGTTAACAACAACGCGGTCTTTGTTAATCGCACCATTTAAATTTTCCGGATATACTTTAATTTCTTCATCATTATCAAGTTGAACATAACCTGTACCTTTCATGGTAACTTGAAGTATCCCTACTCTAGAATTACTATCTTCGAATAACATATATTTATCTTTTTTAGTATGATAAATTTTAACTTGTTCCTCAAGATTATTTAAAGCTTTTAAAAGTTCTTTTAAATCTTCAACACCACTAAGATTTAATAATGTTTCTAACTCGTGAACACTTAAAGCTCTTTTCTCTCTTTTTAAATTTTCAATAATATGCTCTTCCATATACTTCACCTATCATCATTATACTATAAAAAAAGATAGTTAATCTATCCTTTTTATACTATTTGTAAAGTCAAAAACATTTAGTTTACTATAAAAGCCATAGAAAAGAGATACTAGTAGAGACCCTAAAAAAGCAACAATAATATCTAACATCGTATCATTTACCCCAGTTAAGGCAACACGTTGGGCATCACCTCCAAAAATTAAATTGGCACTATACTCAAACATTTCCCAACCAGCTGCAATGGCCAAACTAAAACAAACCATCCACAAGATATTAAATCCTTTATGTTTATTATTATCCATTAATGAAAGTATAAGTAAGCCTCCGTAAGCACTAAGCATTCCCGATAAAGTATGATTAATTTTATCATAGTAATCAAATGAATTATATAGTTCCACAGTTACGCCTAAAAATTGGGCACTGAAAACAAAAAGCATATAAACAAATTTTAAACGATCATCAATTTTAACTTTAAAGATCAATTCGATCCAATATAGTAGTGGCATGGTAAGAATAATCGATAAATCTTTTAGTAAAATTCCTACACTTTGATCATGTGTAAAAATTATATAGAGACTTCCAACAATCGCTACTAAGGCTAAAGAATAATTGAGATATTTAATCTTCATGTTCAATTTGCTCCATTTCTACTTGACTAATACTCGTAAATCTTTTAGTAATTTTATCTGTCGTTGTATGGATATCTTTAACATCTTTACTAACAGTCTCAATACTACGATATAACTTATCCCAACGATCTTTATAACGTCTAAATTCATCATCTAAAAGCATTAATTCTTGATGAATAACTTTGGCATATTTATCTCGTTCCATATTTTTAATAATAATCTGAATGGTAGTTAAAGTACTAATCAAAGTAGTTGGAGAAGTAATCCAAACTCTTTTTTTGTATGCATAATCAAGTAGGTCTGTATGGTAGGCATTAATTTCAGCAAAAATAGCTTCAGCTGGTAAAAAAAGGATAGCTTGATTAGATGTTACACCAGGAATAATATATTTACTACTGATAGCGTCAATATGTTTTTTGACATCTATTTTAAATAATTTTTCAGCACTGGTACGAACACTATTACTATTGCTTCGATCAACCATCGTTTGATAATTTTCTAATGGAAATTTAGAATCAATCGCAATCGTACCTAAAGGTTCTGGAGCAAACAAAACGCAATCCGCTATTGTATTATTATCAAAGGCATATTGCATCTTATAAATTTTGTCATTGCCAACTCCAAAAACATTAGCCATAATATGTTCCAAATTGACCTCACCAAAGATACCTCTCGTCTTCTTATCTGTTAAGATACTTTGTAAAGATATAATATCATTTGATAAGCTATCAATCTTCTTTTGAGCTTCATCTATTTTAGTTAATCTTTCTAAAACAGCCGTAAAAGTTTTATTGCTCTTTTCAAAGTTTTCATCAAGCCGCTCATTAACTTTATCACTAATAAGACGTAGACGATTGTCGATTTTATCGTTCATCTTATCAAAATCATCATTAATATTATGACTAAAATCGCTCTTAAAGTCCCCTATTTCTTTAACCATATTAGTTTCAATTCTTCCGATACGATCAACTACTGATTCGTGATTTTTATTCTTAATAATTAATATGACTAATAAAATTAAAATAATGATTAAAAGTCCAACAATAACATATTCCATCTTATCACCTAAATATAATTATATCATCAAATTAAAAAAATAGCACTTAACATGCTATTTTAATCATCACCAAAGAAATCATCAAAAAATTGATCATCACTTACGTTAACATTTTTATCAGGAACAAAAGTCTGTTTTGGTTCACTAACAACTGGTTTAGGTGCAACCATATTGACAGGTTTTGGTACCACTGGTTCCTTTTTAGGTTCCTCTTTTTGAATAGGTGTAACTGGCTTATCATTGTTACTAACCTCATTCTTCATTTGCTCTTCACGTTCCATTTCAGCTATTTTAGCATCGATGCGTTTAACCAAATTATCAAGATTTAAACCACCATTAGTTGGTGCATTATTATTACTAGCACCAAAAGGTGCTTTAGGCGTAGGTGGATAAGGCTTTGATGAAAATGGACTACTAGGCGTACCATTACCAAATGGCGTTGCAGGTAAACCTCCACCAACAGGTGGAACAGTACCATCACCACCGATTAATTTATTAATCTTTTCTTCACGACGTTTTTCTACAAATGATTTTAAATCAAATATTTTAACAGGTATTTCTGTACGATGTGGATATTCAGCTATTGGAAATTTATGTCCCCAATCCATCTTAAAGTTAGGTGTTAATTTCGTCTTGAAAGGCATCATTCTTATACGCAAGATAATTGTTGACCATTGTTCAAGACGTTGTAAGTCACTTACGGTTACTAATGGTGTTGAAGAAGTTTTTTCCTTTTCTTTTGATTTAACTTCACCACACATCTTACTTATCTCTTCCAAGGCGCTTAATTCGGTACTGATTAGGTAAACGATATTACCACAGTTACCTTTAATTGTTTCACCATTTTCTTTACCATATACTTCATATAATTGTGAAAAGTTCTGGATAATGAAAGTAAAACGAATATTTCTTGAACGAGCAGCCGTAACCATTGTTGTAACATCCTTAAGTGGTGGCATATTAGCAAACTCATCTAGAATAAAATTAGTACGGTGAGGAAGCTTGCCCCCACTCTCTTGCGCTACAGATATAAGCGTTTCATAACACTGCTTTAAGAAGATAGTTACTAAAGTATGATATGTTGTTTTCTCATCTTGAATAACGATAAATACAGCCGTCTTCTTACGACCTATATCACGCATATCAAAATCGTTATTAGCAAGCATTTCTGATAAATTTGTACGTGATGCGAATAACTGGACACGTTGCTTAAAAACAGATAAAATTGATCCTTTAGTTTCATTAGGAGCCATTAAAGTAGAAGAAGCCTTAATATAAGCTGTACTTGCCGGATCTTTAAAACTAAAATATTCCTTAATATACGTTGTATTAGCTAACTTTTCTTCACCTAAAGTACTCATCAAGTTAATACTATTTAAGTTGATTTCCTTCTCGTCACCATCTTCAAATAGGGCAAAGGATAAACCAGCAAAATAGTCAGCTGATGTATTTTCCCAGAAAGGATCTTGTCCTTTAGCAGTTGGATCTTTAAGAATATTTGCAGCTAAGTCTTCTAGTAACTCTATTGATTTATCAATATTACCAGATTTATACAATGAATATGGCAAATACATTGGATTCCAACTATTTCCCTGTTGTGGATCACGGAAGTTAAGTAAAACGATATTATAACCTAAACTTTTTAAATAGTTGGAAGTATTTTCATAGATTTCACCTTTAGGGTCGGTAATAATCATTGATTCATCATGTTTAGCTAATAAGTTAACCATTGGAAGAACAGTAGTCTGCGTTTTACCAGCACCAGTAGAACCGATAACAAGGTTATGATAACCACCATTGTCTACCCAAACCTTTTTAGGAGACATCATAAGTGGTATACCACCCGCTTCAGCTTTAGGCGCTAAAGGGTCAACCGCAACAACATCATTATCCTGTTGAATCTCTTTATCTTTAGCCCATCGCGAATAATTTTTTTCTTTTTTAGAGCCAATTTGGAAGCCAATACCTTCTTCACGTTCAATAAACCAAGATTGAACACTTAAAAACATCGCTACAATAGCAATAATAAATAGAACAATTGTAACAGTAAGATATTTCGTTAATGCTGGTAAAATATTAAGTCCAGAAAAAGTATTATCAGATATGAAACTTCCAACATTTGAAACAGCAACACATATTAACAAAAATAAGACTGCTGAAAAAATACCGAAAATAACCATATCTTTTGTTTCAGCACGAAATTTAAGTTTCAAGATTACACCTCCAAATTAGATTTGGTTAACATTTTCCCTTTTACCTTTTATTTTATTATACAACATAAATCCACCAATCAACAATACACCCGCAATGACAAGGAAAATAATTGGTGAAAATTTATCAGATGTTCCATTCTTAAAACTTGATTTATCAAAAACAAGTTTTAACTCTCTTTGTTCACCTTTTTTTCCATCAATATTCCATGTATAATCGTCACCATCTACTTCATCAGCATTATGTTCAATTACTTTAAATGGAATATTGATTGTAATACTACCTTCATCAACTGAAAAGTGCGTTTGATCTTGGCCTCCTGTTGAAAATTTACCGACAGCACTTAATGTTACCTTATCGCCATCTACTTCATAATTTATTTTATCTGTAAACTCATTCGCCAAAATAGTTGACTTGATATATTCTTCTAATGATTTATATTTTTTATTGATAAAAACGCCACTATCTTGATTAGTTATATGTGTTTCCGTAGTATAGCCCTTATTATTTAGTTCATCAAGATAAGGTTCTAGAATAAAGCCTACGACACGACCAGCAGATGAATTTTCATATTGCTTGAAAAATTCAGCATCTTCAAGAGCGCGTAATCTTTCTTCTACATTTAAATCACCATCAAATTTTATAGTATAATTAGCCTCACAACCAGCACAAATTAAGACCATAAAAACAATTAATAATATTTTTTTCATTATATCACCTATGACTTTGTAACAATTGCAAAACCTGTATCTTTTGCCATCTGCTCAACAATAGTATTAAATGAAAACCAAGATTGATTAGTTCTTTCTCTACTAGCAGGATCAGCAATAGAAACCTGTCC
>CANRPL010000003.1 GCA_947632495.1 uncultured Bacilli bacterium | reverse complement strand
AGGCTGATACCACCCAATAGTTCATATAGACGGTGGTGATTGGCACCTCGATGTCGGCTCGTCACATCCTGGAGGTGAAGTCGCTTCCAAGGGTTGGGCTGTTCGCCCATTAAAGTGGCACGCGAGCTGGGTTCAGAACGTCGTGAGACAGTTCGGTCCCTATCCGTCGTGGGCGTAGGAAAATTGAGGAGAGCTGTTCCTAGTACGAGAGGACCGGAACGGACATACCTCTGGTGTATCTGTTGTCACGCCAGTGGCAGTGCAGAGTAGCTATGTATGGAATGGATAATCGCTGAAAGCATCTAAGCGAGAAGCCAACTTCAAGATGAGTTTTCCCATACTTTATGTAGTAAGATCCCAGATAGACTAACTGGTTGATAGGCTAGAGGTGGAAGCATAGTGATATGTTGAGCTGACTAGTACTAATAGATCGAGGATTTAATCCTATTTATTCTTATTGATGAGATTACACATTATCATGTTTTCAGGGAATTATTTTCCCATATTTAAATTTGTGACGATAGCAAGAGTGATACACCTGTTCCCATCCCGAACACAGAAGTTAAGACTCTTAGTGCCGACGATAGTGTATGCGAAAATAGGGTGTTGCAAATTTTTTTTTTGCTATAAAAATGACAAAAGTCATTTTTTTATTGTCTTATATTATTGTTTGTGATAGAATACATAATACGTATTTATGGGGGTGAGATGATGAAAAATAACCGATGGGAACGGATGAAAAAGTATAATTTTCGGCATCGCTTAGGCTTAATTATGCCAATAATTAGTGTGGGCCTTTTAATGGCTTTGGTATCGGAAATTACAGCCATCATTATCTTTTTCACCCTCTTACCTCTTATGGCTATCTTGGGAACTGATTTTGTGGAAAGCGCTGTCGTTAAAAGCTTTAAGAATACTTGCTTTTGTTTTTTTCATAATGATGATTATTATGAAGTAACCCAAAGGCTTACTAGTATGAAAGATTATGTCGATAGTAAAATTTTAAAAGACAGGACTGCTTATTATAAAATGAGTGCGGTTAATTTAATTAATCAATTACCTATCCATGATACTGAAGGTAAAAGAATGCATTATTCTTTTGTCTCACACGCATATACGATGTACCTTTTCCGCATTTTAGAACGTAAGCGTTATGTTCAAGATGTGGTTATAAATAGGGATAAAAGTAATGACGCCTTAAGTAGTTACGCTAAAGCTTTAGGCTATAAACCACACTCTAGACGTTATAAGTTATACCAAGTTAGTTTTACTTTAACTGACGAAGTGGATAAGCCACATGTAGCTTTAGATTTAATTAATGAAGTAGGTCTTAATCAAGAACGGTTTCAAATTGTTAAGGATACCTCAACTTATTATTTGAAGATTCGTTATAGGCATATTATTAAAAGTCGTATCTTTAAAAGTGATGCCTTAAGTGAGCCGTCAAAGATTAAAACATTAGTGAAGTGAGGATAAACTATGAAATCTAGAAGTAAAAGAGAAGCTTTAAAACGTTATAATATTAAACATCGCCTGGCTCTAATCATCCCTGTCAGTATTTGGGGTTTAATGGCCACGATACCTAATATCCCCGCTATTTTAGGCCTTTTCATGGCTGTTACTTTAGGGGTGTGGTTAGGTTCTTCCGTTGAAAGACTTTCAATGAAAAGTTTTCGCCATTCTTGCTTTAGCCTTTTCCTTGGTTTTGACATTATTCAACGCTCGACGTCCATTAGAAATTTTTTAGAAGCCCGTCTTTTAAAAGATCCAAGAGCTTATTATAAGATGAACGCGGTCAATTTTATCAATCAGTTACCCGTTTATAATACGGATAATAAAAAGCAAGTTTATAATTTTTATTCTCAAGCTTATACGGTAAGACTTATTAGATGGGCTAAAAGACAAAATTATATTGATAAAATAGATATTGTTGATACCCACAAATATCAAAATCTCCATGTTTACCGGATGGCTTTAGGCCTTGGCAAACAAAAAAGAAAATACCATATGTATAATGTTTATTTTACATTAGCTGATTCAATGGATAAAACTAAAACTTCTTTACGTCTTATTAACGCTGTCGGCTTGGATAACCGTCGTTTTAAAATTGTTAAAGAAGGAAACACGTATTATTTAAGAATGCGTTATGGTAATATTATCGCAGATAGACTAAAACGTGATGAAAGTAAAATCAAGCCAGAAGAACATGCCCGGATGAAAGTCTATCGTAAACATAATTAACAGATATTTAAAAAATGTTGTCTAACATATAAAAAGTTTGCTATAATGATAGTGGTGATTTTATGGAATATAAATATACATCTCATAGTGTAACAGAGACACTTGAGTTAGCCCAAAATTTTGAATCAGAGAAGTTCCCTAATATGGTAATTTGCCTAAATGGTGAATTAGGAAGTGGCAAAACGATGTTTGTTAAAGGTATTGCCCAAGCTTTAGGCATTGAAGAAAGTATTACCTCACCAACATTTACAATTGTTAAAGAGTATGATGGCGAGCTACCTTTATACCATTTTGATGTTTATCGTTTAGATGGTAAAACAGATGGTATTGGTATGGAAGAATATTTTACTAAAGGTGGCGTCGTTGCTATTGAATGGGCCGATACAATTAAAGACGTCTTACCAGAAGAAAGATTAGAAATAAAATTTAAGGTTGTTGATGAAGATAAACGTGTTCTTATCATCACTCCTTATGGAACAAAATATGAAGAATTATGTGAGGCGGTATTGTGAAAATATTATTTTTAGATACGTCTTCTTTTTTTGCTACAGTGGCAATTATTGAAGATGGAAAGATTAAATACTTATTTCAAGAAGAAATAAAGGATGATATGGCATCAAGGATGTTGCCTGTCATTCAAGAAGGCTTTAATCAAGTATCATTTACAATTAATGACATTGATAAAATAATGGTTGTCAATGGTCCAGGTTCTTTTACGGGTGTCCGCATTGGTGTGACTATCGCTAAAGTTTTAGCGTGGTCATTAAAAAAAGATATTGTTACAATATCCAGTCTTGAATTTATGGCAACTACGCCACATAAAGAGAAATATATCATTCCTATGATTGATGCACGTAGAGGCTATGTTTATGCAGGGGTTTATGACACTGATTTGAAGAATATATTGCCTGACCAATATATAAAATATGATGACTTAAAAGAATATTTTACCGATGGCATTAAAGTTAGTCATGATGACAATTTAGATGCTGAAAAACCTCAAACTGATATTGAAAAGATTGTCGCTATGCATCTTAATGATGAGGCAATACCTTGTCATAAAGTTAATCCTAATTATTTAAAGAAAACAGAAGCGGAAGAAAATTTAAAGGGAAAAAATGATTAGAGAAGCTATCGTTGATGATTATGAATTACTAAATAAATATTATATGGTAGCGCCTTCGCCTGAAAACTTAAAAGTAATCAATCCTTTTGGTAAAATCATGGTTTTTGAAGATCATGGAAAGGTAAAAGCATTTATTTATTATAGTGATATTTATGATCGTATAGAGATTAATTATATCTTAACTATAGATAATTATCGCCATCAAGGTATTGCTAGTAAATTACTTGAATATTTAATTAAGGAAGCAGTTCAAAAAAAATATTTAAATATTTCTTTAGAAGTTGCTAAAAGCAATACCATGGCTATTTTGTTATACCAGAAATTTCAGTTTAAGGAAGTAGCTATTCGAAAGGACTATTATCCAACTGGTGATGGTATTTTAATGGTAAGAGAGTTGATGAATGATGAGTAAAGATGTATATATTTTAGGAATAGAATCTAGTTGTGATGAAACAAGTGTTGCCATTGTAAAAAACGGGTCAGAAGATATTGCAACAGTTGTTCTATCACAAATGGATACACATGCTAATTATGGCGGTGTAGTACCTGAAATAGCTAGTCGTATGCATGTAGAAAATATTACGATGGTTATTGAAGAATGTCTTACAAAGGCTAATATGACAATGGATGATATTACTGCTATTGCTGTTACATATGGTCCAGGTTTAATTGGTTCCTTATTAGTTGGTGTAGTGGCAGCTGAAACATTAGCATATGTTTATAATAAACCACTTGTTCCAGTTCATCATATTGCTGGACATATATATGCGAATAACTTAACAAAGAAAATGGAATTTCCTTTGATTGCTTTAGTTGTTAGCGGTGGTCATACAGAACTAGTTTATATGAAAGATAATTATTGCTTTGAAAAAATAGGCGGCACTTTAGATGATGCTGTTGGTGAGGCATATGATAAAGTAGCACGTATTATTAAAGTTCCATATCCAGGTGGACCTTTAGTTGATAAAATGTCCTACGATGGACAAGATAATTATTCTTTACCTACACCATTAGCTGATGGCTCTTATAACTTTTCTTTTAGTGGTTTAAAAAGTGCAGTTATTAATTTAGTTCATAATGAAGAACAACGTGGGCATGAAATTAATAAGGCTGATTTGGCATGTTCTTTTCAACAACGTGTTGTTGATATATTAGCTAAAAAAACAATGATGGCTTTAGAAAATTATGATGTTAAAAATTTAATTATTGCTGGTGGTGTTGCAGCAAATAGCGGTATTAGAACGAGATTAAAGGAACTATGTGAAGAAAAAAATTATAACTTAACAATTCCTGAATTTCGTTACTGCACCGATAACGCGACGATGATAGCAGCGGCTGGGTACTTTGCTTATTTAAAAGGACGTACGTCAGGTTTAGATTTAAAAGCTAAAGCCAATACAGTATTAGAATAGGGGTTAAAAATGAAATGTATTATTTTATGTGCTGAACATAATGATGATGTTGATGAACCCAAGGCTTTATTAGCCATTGACGAAAATTTATGTGCTCTCGATGTTTTAATTGATCAGGTTGAAGATATTAATAGTATCGACAAAATATACGTTGTTACTAATGGAAAGTATTATGATAATTTTCTAAATTGGAGTATTAATAAAAGCAGTAAGATAAAAATTATTAATGATAATACGACTTCACCTGAAGCAAAGTTAGGAGCCATTGGAGATATTAAGTTTACTCTAAACTGTGAAAACATCGATGATGATTTGTTAATTGTAGCAGGTGACGCTTTATACGACTTTGACTTTATTAGTATGTATGAATATTATAATAAAAAACAGGCACCTGTTGTTGCTGTTAAAGCATTACAAAACATGACTGAAATGCGAAAATATGGTATTATTCGTTTTGATGGGGACAATAAAGTTATTGAAATGCATGAAAAAGTCAATGAACCAATTGGTAGCCATATGGCGTTAGCTTTGTATTTTTATCCTCGTGAAGTAATTAGAATGTTTGACTATTACTTATCTGAAGGGAATAAAACTACCGCACCCGGATATTTTTTGGAATATTTATATCCTAATACGGATGTTTATGCCTATCCAATTGATGGTGAATATTATAGCTTAAAATAGATATTGCCTTTATTTATTTGACTTTAAAAGGGAGATATAGTAAAATTGTTTTAGAATGGAGATGTAGTTTATGGCTGATGCAAATACAAGTACAAATGCAGTTAAAGCTCGAAGATTTATTAGGAAAGGTGTCTTATTTTCTGTTGCCAGTGGTACAGTTTTAGTAAAAAAGAGTATTTTTACAGGACGAATTTGGTCTTTAGGTACTTATGATGAAGAACGAAAAGCAGTAACTGATATTCGCGAAATTAGGATTCATGATCCCAATGTGTCTCGTGCTTTGTTGGAACGTGCTCGCAGCCGTGTTAGTGGTAGAACAGCAGCCATTATTGATCAAGAATTGGCTTTCCGTGACGGTAATGGTACTGTTTCTGAAGAATTAGAAAATGCGACTATTAAAGTTAAAGGCGCCCAAAGAGAATTAATAAGAAGAAAAATTCAAGCCAAAACTGGTATTAAAATTAGATGGCCATGGGAATCTGCTCTTATTTTAAGTGTGAAGGAACAAGAAATATCAACTCCATCTATTCAAATAGATACCTCTGAACGTGTTCGTTTAACATTTGATACGGATTATCGTTTTAAAATTATTGATCCAGAGGTATATGCTACTTTGTTTAACTCATTAGCTGAATCCATCGGTGGACGCGCTGAAGCCGAAATCAGTCGCCGTATTGGCCGTGAACTAGATCAACTAGTAATTGATTATGTTCGTAATCAAGGAATGGATAAATTTGCTAATAAATCGTCAGTTGATCTAATTGATTCATTCTCCAATCAATTATTTGAATTAGGTAATCGTTATGGTGTTGAAATTACTCGTTTCTTTATCAAAGATATTAAATTACCTCAAGAAATGGTTGATGCTGAAATTAAAAATAGAGCTGCAGCTAAAGAGGCTGAGGCTCGTGTAAAACAAGCTAAAGGTGATGCTGATGCTAAACGTTTAGTTAATGCAGCTGAAGCTGAAAAGCAAGGCCTTGTTGTTGCTAAAATGTTAGAGGCAATTAATGCGGATCCTGCACTTGCAAGTTTACCTCCGGCTCAAAAATTAGAAACATTAAAAGCCATGTTTATGGCTCAAACTTCTGAAAAAAATGTTATTATTCAAGGAGCTGGAACTCCAGTACATGTTGAGGATGTTGCTGCTGCAGCTGAAGCAGGAGTTGTTGGAACACCAACAGAAGAAGCTGAAACTACTTCAGCACCTTCCACACCAGCTGCTGATGAGGAAGCTCGTGCTAAAGAGTTATGTGAAACTTTGGGATTACTAGATGATGGTTACTTCTTACCTAGATATACAGCTATGATTGCTGAAATTAGGGGAGAGGAATTTAAGCCAGGTCAAGTATATCATATTGATTTAGTAAAACCAGAAGAAATTTTTGCTTTAGCTGATAAAATAAAAGCTATGGATAAACAAAAGAAAAAATAAACTACGCTAATGCGTAGTTTTTTCATATCTTTTTTCTATATAGTAAACAAGATAATATAACGCTGTTGCAACAATACATAATAAAACAACACCGCTCATCACTAAATCAAGATTAAATACTTGTGATCCATACATAATGAGATAGCCAATGCCTTTTTTTGATACTAAAAATTCACCCATAATAATTCCAATTAAAGACATACTAATACATATCTTCAAATTACTTATAATATTTGGAATATTGCTTGGTAAAATAAGAAAGCGATACAATGTTATCTTACTATTAGAAAATGTCTTTACTAACTTAATTTTATTATTATCGATATTAATAAACCCATTATAAATATTAATGATTAACACAATTGAACTAATTAAAATGGCCATGATAATAATCGATGTTGTAGAAGCTCCAAACCATATTAGAATAATTGGGCCTAACGCCACTTTAGGTAGACTATTAAGGATGGTCAAATAAGGTTCAACAACTTTTGCTAAAAAGGGAGAATACCAAAGAATAGTAGCAACCACAATACCTATCAACATACTAATAATAAAGCTTATTAGTGTTTCGTAGAGGGTTGTTCCTATATGAATAAAGAGGTTATTGCTATTATATAGGCTAGCGATGGTGTTTATAATATTTTTAGGTGATGAAATAATAAATGAATCCAAAACTTTTAAATCAGTCAAAACTTGCCAACTAATAATTACTATAATAAAAATGATAATCTGCCAAAAGTATATTTTAATTTTATGTTTTTTCAGGGCTTTTAAATATTCTTTATGTTCTTTACTCATGGTCGATATCCCTCCATATTTGTTGATAATAATCGTTAAACTCTAGAGCTGTTCTTTTACTACTGGGTAGTGTTTTCTGACTATAGAAAATAGAATAAATATTTTTAATGGTACTTGGCCTTTTAGAAAGGACAAGTACTTTTTCGCATAAAGTTACAGCCTCCGAAATATCGTGGGTTACAAGAATTAACGTCTTATTTTCTTCTTTTAAAATTTGATATACATCATTAGATATTTTTAAACGTGATTGAAAATCAAGAGCGCTAAAAGGTTCATCCATTAAAAGAATATCGGGTTTAGTAGCTAAAGTTCTAATTAAGGCGACACGTTTACGCATTCCACCAGATAAGTTTCTTGGATAACTATTAATAAAATCTTTTAAACCATATTTATCTAAAAGATTTAAAACATATTCTTTATTTTCTTTAGTTAGTTGCTTTTTAATTTTTAGGCCTATTAGGCAGTTATCAAGCACCGTTAACCAATCAAATAGAGCATCGTCCTGCAACATATAACCGATTGTTTTATGATGATAATCTATTTTACCACTTGTAACATTCTCTTGCCCATTTAAAATGGATAAAAGAGTAGACTTACCACACCCACTAGGACCGACAATGGCGATAAAATCACCTTGATTAACGTTAAAAGTAATATCTTTAATTGCTTCTATTTCAGCTTTAGTTGTGTGGTATACTTTATGAATATTGTTTACTGATAAAACACTATTCATTTATTTGATTCGCTACGAGTATTTTATAATCTACTCTTCGATCAAGAAAACCATTGAATTCTACAATATCTTGCATATGATTGAATCCCGTTTCACTTATTTGCGTTGTATCATACCATGAATCAATTTCACGATAGCGCTTAATAACTGTCGCAATATCGTTTAAACTAGTATCCGGAAAATAATCAACCAATAATTGAGCTAATTCTTGGTCAGTATGGCTTTTGGTATAATCAATACCTTTTTGGATAGCTTTGGTAAAGTTTTCAATTATTTTAGGATTTTCTTCAATATAACTTTTTAAAGCATTAAAAGTTGTATAAGGAACTTCACCACCTAATTCACCAACTGATTTAATGACATAACCTAAATCTTCCTTTTCTAAAGTTAAAGCATTTGGCTCAAAAAGCGCTACTAAATCACCATTACCGCCAATAAAAGCACCCGATAAACTAGCGAAGTCAACACTAGTATCAACGTTAGCTTTAACTTTATTTTGTTTTAGAGTATAGTTTAATGTCATAGCAGGCATTCCGCCATTTCTTCCACCTAAAATGGTTTTATTCTCTAAATAGCTTAAATCAAAATTATCAACTTTTTCACGGGCCACTAAAAAGATACCATCTTTCTTTGTTAGGCCAGCAAAGTTGATCAAATAATCTTTAGCACCTCTATTATATATGTATAAAGTTTGTTCACTACCACAAAATCCAATTTGCACATCTTTTGACATAACAGCGGCAGCAACTTTATCTGCACCACTCGTCAAAATGATTTCAACATCTAAACCATAATCTTTAAAATATCCTTTAGCGTCTGCTATATACATTGGTGTATAAAATAAACTATGGGTTACTTCAGCAACTTTTACTTTAGTTAGTTCGCTTTCTTTTTTATCATTATTATTTTTTAGAACTAAATAAAATGTTCCTAAAAAGGCTATACAAATTAATATAATTATAAGTTTTTTCATTTTAATCCCCTTTCTTTAATTAGTATATTCATTATTATTTTTTTGTGTTACAATATAGAAAACATAGATTTTGACAAAATAATTGACAAGATATGCCAAATAGAAAAAAGGCTATATTATTTTTTGCATTAATAAAAGATAATAAAGGTAATATTTTAATAAAATAATTAAGATTAATGTCAAATTTAAAAAATTGTAAATAGACATGATATAACAATATACTTATAATGAGTAATATCTTAAAAGGAGGAACAAATGACTAAAAAAATATTAGAGTGTCAACACTTACGAAAGCGTTTTGGTAAAAAAGAAGTTTTAAAAGATGTATCATTTGATGTTGAAGCTGGAGACATTTTAGGCTTTATTGGTCCAAATGGCGCTGGTAAGACGACAACTATTAAACTAATTTTAGGATTACAAAAAATTAATAGTGGTAATGTTATTATAAATGGTTATGATGTTAAAAAGGATTTTGTTAAAGCTATTCAAAAAGTTGGTGCCATTGTAGAAAATCCCGATATGTATATGTATTTATCCGGACGTGAAAATCTTAAAATGATAGCGCGTCTATATCATAATATTGATAAAGAGCGTATTGATGAAGTTATCAAATTATCTGGACTGGGAAATCGCATTGATGATAAAGTCAGTAAATATTCTTTAGGTATGCGTCAACGTCTAGGTATTGCGGCAGCCCTTTTACCTAAACCTAATCTTTTAATTCTTGATGAACCTACTAATGGTCTAGATCCTGAAGGTATTAAAACATTACGAGATTTACTGACTAAACTAGCTAAAGAAGAACATATGGGAATCTTAATATCTAGTCATAATCTGTTAGAGCTAGAAAGCTTTTGCAATAAAGTGTGCATTATTCAAAATGGTGTTATTTTAGAGTCTAGCGCTATTAGCGAGTTAAAAAAACGTATGTCTGATTCTGTTTATGTTATTGAAATGGATCGTGTTAGTGATTTATATAAGATTATTGATGATAAATTTGAAGTTATAAACAAGAATATGTTCCGTATAAAGATTAATCGTGACCGTGTACCTAAACTAATTGAGAAGCTTGTCCAAAATGATTATCAAATATATCAGGTAGCGCAATTCCAGATTAGTCTAGAAGAGGCCTTTTTAGAAAAGACTGGAGGTAATACGATTGATTAATTTAATGATAAATGAAATAGTAAAGATTGTTAAAAAGAAAAGCTTTATTATTATGCTTTGTATTATTACTGGTTGGGCTTTTTTAACGAACTTTATTTATCGCTCTTTCGATGATTTAGGTGAGATGATCGAAGAGACAAGTTTTACTGAAAGCGAAGATGAAGATGCGGAGGATGACATTTATCTTAAAATAGAAAATGCCGTCACTAAAGAAAAAAAGCAATTAGAAAAAAAGTATGATGAAGAGGCATGGCAGTCCTATTACATTGATAATTATCTTGATGAATATCTTCGCACTATTATAAGTCATGATTTAGGATATGATGAAGATGAAGATGCATATGAAAGTAATAAAGTTATCTATGAGGAAATTTTAAAAGGGCTAGAAGATGATGATTGGCGCCATGTTGTTAAGACTGAAATTAAGCACTACGAAACACAAGTTAAATCTGATCCTTCTTTTAAAATAGATTTAGAGGGAGCTAAAATACGTCTTGATAAAGACATTATTTATGGTGATGACTACCAAAATGCAAATTTAGAAAGATTAATCGATAGCCAAACTTCCTTATGGAATATTAGTCTTTATTATAAGGCTGATTTAGATGACGACTATAAACTTGATAAAGAAACTATTGATAAGATGGATGAGGTTAATGAGACAGATTATCATAATCACCGTGAACAATATTTAACTAATAAGTATGCTTTAGAACATAATTTAGATTTTGATAAGATGGGTAGTAATTATACTGTCTTCACCCAATTTTTTAGTGAATATTCCTTGATGATTGTCATCATGATCTTTATTATAGCGGGTTCTATGATGAGTAATGAATATAGTACGGGTACGATTAAATTATTACTAGTTAGACCTTATACGCGTATGAAGATTTTATTGAGCAAATATTTAACTTTAATTTTATCAATACTATTTACTATTGGTATTACAATGCTTATTCAATTAATTGTTGGAAGTATCATTCTCGATATTAAATCTTTAAGTATGCCTGTTACTGTTTATAGCCCAATAACCGATACATTAAATACATATAGTTTAGTAAGCTATTTAGGTTTATCGACAATGGGTATTTTACCAGCTATTCTTATTTTAGCTACTCTATCTTTTATGTTTGGAACTATTTTTAATAGTAAATCTTTAGCAATTACTGTAGGCTTTGTCGCATATTTTATTGGTAATATTTTTTCAGTCTTTATTGAATCTGGTAAAGCATGGTTAAAGTATATTGTCTCTTTTAACTGGGATTGGACACCGTATATCTTTAATCTCAATCCAACCTTAAAAGGACTAACTTTTAATTTTTCCGTATTGATTTGTCTTTTATGGTTGGGTGCAATGTTAGTAACAGCTTTTGTTGTCTTCAAACATAAAGATATTAATAATATTTAGAATTAGAGCTATATCATTGATATAGCTTTAATAATTTTAAAATTCATTTACTAATTAAACTTATACGTGCTATAATAAGTTAGGAATAAAATAATTAGGAGGTCTTATGTTAGAGGGATTAAATGAGCAACAAAGAGAAGCTGTCATGCTAGCTGATGGGCCTCTTCTTGTTATAGCAGGGGCAGGTAGTGGTAAGACGAGAGTTTTAACTACGAGAATTGCCTATTTAATAGAAACGATAGGTATATCACCATCAAGCATTTTAGCTATTACGTTTACGAATAAAGCTGCTAAAGAGATGAAAGAAAGAGTTATTGGCTTACTTGGTAATATTGCCTATGACATTCAAATATCGACTTTTCATTCTTTTGGCTTAAGTATTATTAAAGATAATTATAATCTTTTAGGATATAAAAAATCTTTTACCATTCTTGATAGTGATGATTCTTTAACGACCGTTAAACGTATTTTAAAAGATATGGATTTGGATATTAAATTATATAATCCTAAAACGATTCGCAATCGTATCAGTAGCGCTAAAAACGAGATGATGGGTCCTGATGAGTTAGATCGCTTTAGTGCTTGTGATTTTGATGAAAAAGTGGTTGAAGTATATCGACGTTATCAAGAAAAGCTTATCGATAATAATTCATTAGACTTTGATGATTTGTTGTTAAAACCAATTGAACTTTTTAAGAACCATCCTGATCTTTTAGAACAGTATCAAGAACGTTTTCAATATATTTTGATTGATGAGTATCAAGATACGAATGAGGTTCAGTATATACTGACTAAAATGTTAAGTAAAAAGTATAAAAATATTTGCGTTGTCGGTGATGAGTCACAATCAATATATGCTTTTAGGGGATCTAATTATCGTAATATTTTAAATTTTGAAAAGGATTATCCAAATGCCAAAATTATTTTATTGGAACAAAATTATCGTAGTACCAAAACTATTTTGAATGCCGCTAATGATGTTATTAGAAATAATAAGCAACGTAAAGATAAAAATTTATGGACTAATAATAGCGTTGGTGATAAAATTATCTACCATAAAGCGATTGATGAGACAGATGAAGCTTTATATGTCACTCGTGAAATTAATAAATTAATAGGTAATGGTACTAGTTTAAATGATATTGTTGTTTTGTATCGAACCAATGCTCAATCACGTAATATTGAAGAAGCTTTTTTAAGAGAAAATATTCCTTATAAGGTTATTGGTAGTTTTTATTTCTATAATCGTAAGGAGATTAAGGATTTGATTGCTTACCTTCGTTTAATATATAATAGTGATGATGATATTAGTTTGATTAGAACAATCAATTCTCCTAAAAGAGGTATTGGGCCTAAAACGATGGAAGAATTAGTCAGTAAAGCTAATCTTAATCATACTAGTATTTATGATGCGATTGATAATGGTAAAGAACTTAAGTTTAAAGAAATGATTGCATCCTTCAAAGAGGTAAGTGATAATGTATCTTTAACTGAATTAGTTGATTTAGTTTTAACGAAATCAGGACTTAAGGAAGAATTAGAAAGTGAACATAGTCTTGAAGCGGAAGCTAGGTTAGAAAATTTAGAGGAATTTAAATCAATTACTAAAAATTATGAAGAGCGTAATGGTGTTATTTCTTTAGGTGAGTTTTTAGAGGAATTAAGTTTAGTAGCGGATATTGAGGAACATAAAGATAGTCAAGATGTTGTAACATTGATGACAATTCATTCAGCTAAAGGACTAGAATTCAAAGATGTTTTTGTTATTGGTATGGAAGAAGGAGTCTTTCCTCATAATCGTTCACTTTTATCTAATGATGAGTTAGAAGAAGAGAGGCGTCTTTGTTATGTAGCGATTACTAGAGCTAAAGAAAAGCTTTGGTTAGTGGGCACAAAAAGGCGTGTCCTATTTGGTATCGATAGTATGAATCCTGTGAGTCGCTTTGTTAAAGAGATAAGCGATGAGTACATCGAAAAAGATGATGTTGAAGATTTCTTTACCAATAAAAAAAGAGCAATTGATGATAATGTTAATGATGATGTTGATTATAAGGTAGGAGAAAAGGTTATTCATTCGACTTTTGGTGAAGGAATTATTGTCAGTATTTCTAAAACGGTTTTAAACATCGCTTTCCCTCATCCGACTGGTATAAAAACAATTATCAAAGGACATAAAAGTGTAAGAAAGGTATAGGTGTTGTTATGTATTATTTATCAATTATGTCAAAGTTAGAAGAATGGTCAGAAGCAATAAAGGCTTGGATTTTTGAAAACTATAGCAACCCTCTTTTATGGGTAGGTATAGTTATTGGTGGTGTTGTTATTTTTAAGACCTTATTTACTGTTTTAAATAAAGACTAGCTTGAAGCTAGCCTTTTTGTTATAATAAAAAAGGATGGTGATATAATGCAACTTATTATTGGATCACATGTATCTTTTTCAAAAGATAAACAGATGTTAGGAAGCGTTATTGAAGCTTTAAGTTATAAAGCTAATACGTTTATGTTTTATACGGGCGCACCGCAAAATACGAATCGTCTACCAATTGATGAGCATTTAACTCAACTTGCTCATAATTTGATGTTAAATGAAAATATTAATATTGATGATGTTATTGTTCATGCGCCATATATTGTTAATTTAGCTAATGATAAGAATAAAGATTTTAATATCGATTTTTTAACGAGAGAAGTTAAGCGTGTTGAGGAACTTGGAGTTAGTAAGTTAGTTCTTCATCCTGGTAGCCATGTTGGACTGGGTATAGAAAAGGGTATTGAAAATATCATTGACTCTTTAAATGCGGTTTTAACACCTGACACTAAAGTTACGATTTGTCTAGAAACAATGGCGGGTAAAGGTACCGAAATTGGTTCACGTTTTGAGGAATTAAAAGCGATTATTGATGGTGTAACCTATCAAGATAAGGTAGCTGTTTGTCTTGATACCTGTCATATTAATGATGCTGGTTATGATTTAGATGATTTTAATGCCATATTAGATGAATTCGACAATATTATTGGCCTAGATAAGTTATATGTAATTCATGTTAATGATAGTAAAAATATTCGTGGTGCAAAAAAGGATCGACATGAGAATATCGGTTATGGTACAATAGGATTTAATAATTTGCTAAATGTTCTTTATAATGATCGTATTCAAAAAGTCCCTAAAATTTTAGAGACACCATATATTAATACGGAAGAAGGCTCTTTTGCTCCATATAAGTTTGAAATTGAAATGATTAGAGCCAAGAAGTTTAATGATCATTTAGAAACTGACGTAGTTGCGGATAATAAATAGTGTATAATTCATATATTTTATCATAGACGATAGGACGGACTTTATCTTTACTATATTGCAATATAGCGAGAGGATTATCTATTATTACGTCATATTTATTTTTTATAGTTTCATAGATAAAATTAGTTTCATTAGGCATGAGGACAATATTCTGCTTTTTAGCGAAGTTTATAATATCGGTTTTAGTTAACTTTTTAATATACATTTTGATTATTTTTTCTTTCATATAATAATATTATATGGTGGTAATATAAAAAGTTTACAGGAGGCAACATGAAAAAAAAGATTAATTACTTTAGAAAACAACATAAGTATTCATTAGAAGAAGATATGATTGTTGTTAATAAGCGATATAAAATTTTAATAGTAGCTGTAACTATTCTTTTTGTTGTGTTAGCTTCTTCTCTTTTTTATGTTCAGATTGTTAAAAGTAGTTATTATCAAGAACAATTAAAAGAGTTAAGCCAAGTAATTATCGAAGGTGATAGTGCCCCAAGGGGCCGCATTTATGATCGTAATGGAAAGATTATCGTCGATAATAAAGCAGTCAAAACCATTTATTATAAAAAGAAGGCTAATGTTACTGTTCAAGAAGAAGTCGTTAAAGCCTATAAAGTAGCGGAAATATTAGATATTGATGCTACTCCTTTAACAGATTATGCTCTAAAAAGTTTTTGGGTTACTAATAATCCTTTATCAGCGGAAAAAAAGATTACTGATGAAGAGTGGCAAGCTTTAGCGGAACGACGTATTGATAAAGATGATATTGAAAAATATAAGATTGAACGAGTTACGGATGATGAGTTAAAAGAATATAATGATATTGATCGGGAAGCTGCCTATATCTATTACTTAATGAATAAAGGCTATTACTATGCTGAAAAAACAATTAAAAATAAAGATGTAACTGATGAAGAATATGCGGCTATAGGCGCTAACGACGAATTATTATCTGGCTTTGGTACAAAGTTAGATTGGGAAAGAGACTATCCATATGGAAACGTCTTTCGCACCTTATTAGGTAGTGTGTCATCAAGTTCGAGTGGTTTACCTGCCGAATTAAAAGATTCTTATTTAGCGATTGGCTATAATTTGTCTGATCGGGTTGGTACAAGTTATCTTGAATATCAATATGAAAGTATTTTAAGAGGTACAAAGACAAAATATACTTTAGATGATAATGGTAATTATGTCGTTTTAGAAGAAGGTAAGAGGGGTAATGATATTGTCTTAAGTATTGACATTGAACTTCAAAAAGAAATTGAAAAAATTGTTGAAAGTGAATTATTAAAAACAAAAACGAAAGATCGTTATACCAAATATTTTGATCGTGCTTTTGTCGTTATCAGTGATCCTAAAACAGGGGGAATTTTAGCGATGGTTGGTAAGCAAATTAAAAAAGAAAATGGAGAGTACAAAATATATGATGATTCAGTTGGTGTTATTAACGCTACAATAACACCTGGTTCAGCTGTTAAGGCCGCATCACATATGGTCGGGTATGTTACGGGTAATCTTAAAATTGGTGAAGTACGTAATGATGCCTGCATTAAGATTGCGGCTACACCTCTTAAGTGCTCTTATACTAGATATGGTAATATTAATGATGTTCAAGCTTTGTCTTATTCTTCTAATACCTATCAATTTCAAACTGCCATTAAGGTGGGAAAAGGCAAATATCGTTATAACAAACCATTAAAATTGGACCCTAAAGCTTTTGATACTTATCGTAATATTTTTGCTCAATTTGGGTTAGGGGTAAAGACTGGTATTGATTTACCAAATGAGTTTGCTGGTTATAAAGGTACATCTACCGATTCAGGTTTTCTTTTAGATTTTGCAATTGGTCAGTATGATAATTATACAACTATCCAGATGGCACAATATATTAATACTGTTGCTAATGATGGTACAAGAATAAAACCAACTCTTTTAAAACGTGTTTATGCTCCTACTAAAGATGGTTTAACCGATTTAATTTATACTAATACACCGGTTATTTTAAATCAGGTAGAGGGAGATAAAAAATACTTTACTCGTATTAAAAAAGGTTTACGTATGGTTTTTGCTAATGGTACTGGTTATGGTTTTATCAGCAATAAATATAAGCCAGCTGGTAAAACTGGTACAAGCCAAAGTTTTGTCGATAGTGATGGTGATGGCATTGTCGATACCGAGACGATTTCCAGTACGGTTGTAGCTTATGCGCCATATGATGATCCTAAAGTTACTTTTACCGTTATAACACCAGATGCTGGTACTGGTAATATCACTTATCGCCAGTTATCTACTGTTAATAAGCGTATTGCCCAAAAAATTTCTAAAAAATACTTTGAAATTTATAAATAATTTGCTATAATAGTAATGCGTAAAAAAGGAGGGCAAGACTATGGCTAAAAAAGGTGAAGCACGTCAAAGAGTAACACTTCAATGTACAGTATGTAAATCAGAAAATGTTCGTACTGAAAAAAATAAGAGAAATACGACAGAACGTTTAGAATTAAATAAATTTTGTCCAAAATGTAGAAAAGTAACAGTTCATAAAGAGGAGAAGTAGTAAAATGTTTAGACACTTACATAGATCCATCAACATTGGAAAACTAATTGCCTGGCAAGCCCAGCAAACAACATTCAGTTCAGTTATAAGTAAAGAATATAAATTAGGGGAAAGCCAAGTGCTTGATCATCATAAAGTAAGGGTACGTGTAAGAAATAAATTACATAATAAGGATTAAACCTTATTTTTTGTAGAGAGGAGTGATTTGGATGATAAATGTTAATGATATTAAAAACGGAATGACTATTTTATTTGAAGATAATATCTATACAGTTTTAGATTTCCAACATGTTAAACCAGGAAAGGGTGCAGCTTTTGTTCAAGTTAAATTAAAGAATTTAAGATCTGGCGCTATTATTGAAAAACGTTTTAATAGTGGTGTTAAACTTGACCGTGCCATGATTGAAAAGAAGAATATGCAATATCTATATGAATCAGGTGGCGTATATACTTTTATGGATAATCAAACTTATGAACAATTAGAGTTATCAGAAGATCATTTAGGTAATGATAAATATTACTTAAAGGATGGTCTTGAAGTGATGGTATCTATTTATCAAGGAGAAGTATTAGGAGTTATTCTACCTGAAAAAGTTGAATTAAAAATTACAGCTACCGAACCTGCTGTTAAAGGTAATACAACTAATAATGCGCAAAAAGATGCGACAGTTGAAACTGGTTTATTAGTAAGAGTACCACTTTTTATTGAAGAAGGCGAAACAATTCTTGTCAATACTAAAGATGGTTCTTATGCATCACGTGCTTAAAGAGGGGGACCTCTTTTTTTATTGTCAATCATAAAAAATAGTTATATGATTGTATAACTAAAAAAAATATAGTAAAATATAAGTATATAATGGAGGATTTATGAAGAAGACAATTAGAGATTTTAATTTAGAAGATAAAAAAGTTATTATTCGTGTTGATTTTAATGTACCAATTAAAGATGGTGTGATTACTGATGATAATCGTATTAAAGAAAGTTTAAAAACGATTAATTACGCTACTAGTAACGGTGCTAAAGTTATTTTATTGTCTCATTTAGGACGTGTTAAGACTGAAGAAGATTTAGCTAAAAACACTTTAAGACCTGTAGCGACTCGTTTAAGTGAACTTCTAGGTAAAGATGTTACTTTCATACCTGTTACAAGAGGTGAAGAATTAGAGACGGCTATTAATAATTTAAAGCGTGGCGATGTCTTGTTAGTAGAAAATACTCGTTATGAAGATTTAGATGGTAAAAAGGAAAGTGGCAATGATGAAGAATTAGGTGCTTACTGGGCTTCATTGGGTGATATATATATTAATGATGCTTTCGGTACAGCTCATCGTGCTCATGCGTCTAATGTTGGTATTGCAAGTCATCTAGATAATGGAATTGGCTTTTTAATTGAAAAAGAGTTAGAAAATTTAGATAAAGCGGTAAATGATCCTGTTCGTCCTTTTACGGTTATTTTAGGTGGAGCTAAAGTAAGTGATAAGATTGGGGTTATTAAAAATCTTGTAACTAAAGCAGACCACATTTTAATTGGCGGGGGTATGATGTTTACTTTTCTAAAGGCTGAAGGTTATGAAATTGGAAAATCATTATTAGATTCTGAAAGTGTTAACTTCTGTAAAGAAATGTTGACGGACTATCCTAATAAAATAATTTTACCAGTTGATTGTGTATGCGCTAATGAATTAACTAATGAGGCTGCACCACGCGCTACGATTATTAGTGATATCCATGCTGATGAAATGGGTCTTGATATTTCTGAACGTACAATTGATTTATTTAGTAGCTATTTAAAAGAAAGTAAGACTATTGTATGGAATGGTCCTGTTGGAGCTTTTGAGTATCCTAATTTCGCTACTGGTACTCGTCGCCTTTGTGATCTTTTAGCGACTTTAGATGCTAATGTCATAATTGGTGGTGGCGATACTGCTTCAGCAGCAATTAACTTTGGATATAAGGATGCCTATACTCATATTTCTACTGGTGGTGGTGCTTCACTAGAATTATTAGAAGGAAAAGAGCTACCAGGAATAGCTATTATTGCTGAAAAATAGTATGAAAAATTTTATTAAAAAAAATAAAGGGAAACTTAATATAGTTATCCTTTTATTGATAACTATTTTAGTTTTATACTTCTCATTAAAGGATGATTTTTCAACCATTATTAAAAGAGTTATGAGTGTTAATATATGGTACTTACTATTAGCTTTTTTACTTGTTATCATATATTGGCTTTTAAGAAGTTTGGCGCTTCATAATTTTACTAAAAAAATTAATAACAAGAGTAAGTATGCCAGTTCCTTACAGCTTATGCTTCGCACCCAGTTTTTTAATGCTGTAACGCCTTTTGCGACAGGTGGGCAACCATATCAAATTTATTATTTAACCCATGATATGGGTACTACGGCCGCAACAAGTGTTATTATTCAAAACTTTATTGTTTATCAAATTGCATTAGTATTACTGGGTTTGGTGGCTGTTACTTCGAATCATATATTTAATCTTTTTGAGCGAGTAACCTTACTTCAACATCTTGTAAGTATTGGCTTTCTTACTAATACGGCTATTATCGTTGTTATGTTTATTGTATCTTTTAGTAAAAAATTAAATAAAAAGTTAGTTAGTTTGGGAATTAGAATATTAACTTTTTTTCACATTGTTAAAGATCGTGAAAAGAAGTTACAAGAATGGGATGATTATATCAATCGTTTCCATAAAAATGTCCAAGTGTTATTAGAAAGAAAGTGGGATTTCTTTAAGAATATTTTATATAATATTGTAGCGTTAACTTGTTTATATGCTATTCCTCTAGTTTTATTGTACGCTATGGGTGACTTTCATAGTTATGGACTATTCACAGCCGTTGTTACTAGTGCCTATGTTATGCTTATCGGTTCTTTTGTACCGATTCCAGGAGCTAGTGGTGGTCTAGAATATGGCTTTATGTCATTTTATGGTAATTTTATAGGAGGAGCAAGCTTAACCGCAATTATGCTATTGTGGCGCTTTGTTACTTATTATTTTGGAATGTTGGTAGGTGCTTTAGCGTTAAATATGAAGAGGGTGAGATAATGCGCATTGGTATTTTTTCAGATACTTATCCACCATATATCAATGGTGTTTCAACTAGTATTGAAGTCTTACGTAACGCTTTAATTAAAATGGGCCATGAGGTTTTTGTGGTGACGGTAAATCCGGAATCATTACATTATGATTTTGATTCAGAAAATGGTATTATCCGCCTACCGGGTATTCCTGTTGGCATTTATGATTATCGTTTGACTAGTATTTATCCCATTAAAGCTATCAATAAGATTAAAGAATGGGATTTAGATATTATTCATTCACATACGGAATTTGGTGTTGGTACTTTTGCCCGTATCATGGCTAAACAATTAGATATTCCTATTGTGCATACATATCATACAATGTACGAAGATTATGTTCATTATATAACTAAAGGTCATTTTGATGCTGCTAGTAAAAAAACAGTAGAATATCTAACTAAATTCTACTGTGACAAGACGGTTTCAGAACTTATTGTTCCAACGAAAAAGACCTATGATTTGTTTAAGGAAAAGTATGAGTATGACCGCAATATTCATATCGTTCCAACGGGTATTGAAGTTGAACCTTTTTATATTGAAAATAATGACGCTAAAGAGACAGCTCGTTTGAGACGTAAATATGGTCTTAATAAAGATGATTTTGTAATTTTATCTGTTGGACGAGTAGCTAGTGAAAAGAGTTTTGATTTCTTGATTAAGAGTCAAGTTAATATTATTAAGAAAAATAAAAAGTGTAAGCTTTTGATAATTGGTGATGGACCTGATATGGATACCTTTAAGGCTTTAGCGCAAAAATGTGGGGTTGATAAAAATGTCATCTTTACCGGTAAAGTACCTCATGAGATAATCGGTAAGTATTATCAATTAGGTGATGTTTTCGCTACAGCTTCTCATACCGAGACACAAGGTTTAACACCATTAGAAGCAATGGCTGCATCAATACCGGTGGTGGCTTTAGATGATGAAGCTTTTCGTGATGTTGTTTTAGATGGTTTAAATGGCATTTCTTTTCATACTCCTAAAGAATATGAAGATGCTATTATTAAGTTGATGACTGATCATAAATTATATGATAAGATGTCTCGTCAAGCTCGTATTAATGCGGAAGCTCATTCATCAAAGTATTACGCTGAAAAAGTATTAGATGTTTATTATAAAGCTTTAGGTGGAATGCCTGATGAAGGAAGACCTAAAAAGACTTTTTCTAGTCGTATGAAAAATGTTATAAAGAAGGGATTGTATGGCAAATAAAAAATTAATAGTTGGCAATATGAAAATGAATTTAACTTTAGATGAGGTTAAATCTTATATTGAAGATATGGTAGATGATAAGGATTGTGTCATTTGTCCTAGTTATCTTTACTTACCATATTTTATTGAAGCTGGTTATACAGTTGGTACGCAAAGTATTGCTAAATATGAAGATGGTGCTTATACTGGTGAAATATCAGCTCATCAAGCTAAATCATTGGGCGTCACTTATACGATTATCGGTCATAGTGAGCGCCGTGAGTATTTAAATGAAGATGATTCAATCGTTAGAGCCAAAATTAATCTAGCTTTAAGTAATCAATTAAAAGTTATTTTATGTGTTGGTGAGACATTAGAAGAACGTGAAACTTCTAAGACCAAGGATAAAATAAAACATCAATTATTAGAAGATTTAGATGGTGTTACTTTTACCAATGAAAATCTTATTATTGCCTATGAACCTATTTGGGCAATAGGTACAGGTAAGGTTCCTACTAATGAAGAGATAGATGATGTTGTTACATATATCAAAGATATAGTGAAAGATAATTACCAAGTTGAACCAATGGTTTTATATGGTGGAAGTACAAATGATAAGAATATTGAACAATTAAGTACTATTTCTAGTGTTGATGGCTTTTTAGTTGGTGGAGCTTGTCTTGTACCAGAAAAGTTTATTAAAATAATAAGAGCTACAAAATAAGCTCCTTTTTTAATTATTCGACATTTTTCGATAACAATCGATATATGTGACGAGTAATATATAATATGTTTATAGAAAATTGGAGGAAAATTAATGAAAAACGTTCGTGTCCTAATGATTGATGACAATGAAAATTTAATTGAAGCGGTTAAAGAATATTTTAAAAGAAATAAAGAAATTGATATTACCTTGACAGCTAATGATGGTAATGCTGGCATGGAGTTAATAAGAAATAATGCTGATGATTTTGATGTTATTATTTTAGATTTAATTATGCCAGGTAAAGATGGATTATATGTTTTAGAGTGTATGAAAGAAGAGAATATTAATAAGAAAGTTATTGTAGCGACTAGTTATAATTCGATGGATGTAATAAGAGAAGTTTCTGAATATGGCGTTAATTATTATGTGTTAAAACCATTTGAATTAAGTGATTTAGAAAAGAGAATTTTAGATATTGCTAATAAAGAGTATGATAATAAGATTATTGATATGGAATACAATAATATTCAATGTTCAATTTCAAAGATATTACATGAATTAGGTATTCCTTCCCATATTAAGGGATATCAATATATTCGTGAAGGTATCAATATTTTATATGACCGACCTGAAACTGTCGGAGGTATTACAAAAGAGTTGTATCCTGAATTAGCTAGTAAGTTCGATACGACAGTATCACGTGTAGAAAGAGCTATTAGACATGCGATTGAAGTTAGTTGGAATCGTGGTAGCTGGGATTTAATGGAAGAAATCTTTGGACATAGTGTTGATGTCGATAAAGCTAAACCGACTAATAGTGAATTTATTGTTACAATAGCTGACAAATTAAGATTAGATTATCATCGTATATAAAAACCAATTAAGTAATATTAATTGGTTTTTTGATAACTTTGAACAAGGCCTAGTTTATCATAGCTAAAAATAGTTATTTCATCACGGGGAATATCTTGCTTATAATAGGTATTACGAATATCGCTCATGAATTCATTAATAACAAATTCTAACACATTATCATTAGGATATGCTGGAATAGTAGTATGTGGTCTTTGCTTAATAACAATACTAGGTAGTTCATCGCTTGCAAATACGAGCCAGTTTTTCTTAAAAAAAGCCAATACTGTTTCACACTCTTCTTTTCTTAAATTATTTTTCTTACATAGGGCTTCAATGCTTTCGTAAGCTAATGGTAAGTTGCGATCGAGAAAAACATTTAAATATTTACGATCATTTTCTACAAATTTGCGGAAGAAAGTGGGAGATGTTAAACCATAATATGGTGAGACACTTAAATTAGGAGCAAAGAAGATACCTTCATTTTCACCATTGAATAGGCCAAAGACACTATGGTCAAATAGGCGCATAATGCCTCTTATTTCTTCCATATCCCAAGGCTTACTAGCTATTTTTAATCCATGCTCATTAATCCAATTAGCATAACAAGCATTTAAAGTATGATACATATAGCCATTAAACCAATTGTTCATTATCACTTCGTAACTCTTTTCATTGATACCTTCTTGGTCAAAGTATGCTTTAACTGAATAGCTAACAGCCTCTTTAAAAATAGGGGTGTTATCATTAACAATCTTATTTTGCGGACTATTGATAATTAGATTTAAAAAATAGTTAACGTCTGTCTCAATAATATCTTTTCTTGTTATGATAGCTTTGGTAAGTAAAAGCGCTACTAAATTTAGATAGTTATATGTTGATAATTTTTTTTGTTCTCTGATAATTCCTAGATATTCTTTAATTGTATCACTAAAAATATTATTAAAATCCATAGTTCACCTTACTTATTTAAAAGTCGATATAAATTGATGCTTGGACGATTAAATAGACGAGCTTTAACATTAGTTGTACCAATACCTGATGATATATACATCTTGGTATTTTCTAAATCGTAGTATGTTTCATAGTATTCCGCATCTTTTTTAGATATAAATAATTGCTTAATACCTGGTATATTTATTTGTCCATTATGGGTATGACCAGCTAATATCAGTTGATAATTTTGATAATCAAAATCTTCAATTAGACTTGGTTCATGAAGAACGAGAATATTATAGTTGATAGCGTTACTACTGATAGCTTCTTTGATACTTACTAGCTTTTCTTTAGTATCGGTTTTATCACTACGTGATGAAAGACCAGCAATTAATATAGGATCGTATCCTTCATGATATATTATTTCATAGGTGTTGTCTAATAATTTAAAATCGCTTTTATTGATAATTTGAGTAAATAATTCATTTTGATCATGATCACCAGAAATAATGTATTTATATTGTGCTTTAATATCGTTTAAGAAGTTAGCTAAATCTTGACTATCTTGATCATTATAAACTGTTTTTTTATCTAATAAGTCACCAGAAATGATAATAATATTCGGTTTACTCTGATTTACTTTCTGACTGATCTTTTTTAAGTCACTTTTTTCCGTTGTACTCTTATAGTGAATGTCACTTAATTGAACTATTTTATAGCCATAAAATGTACTAGGAAGGCGATTATCAATGACATTTATTTCTTTGACAAAAATGCCAGTAGGTCCAACGTAAAAGGCATAAGCGACAACGCCTATGATAAGAATTAGTATAAATATTATAAGTTTAAGCCACCAAAAACTTCGTTTTTCTTCCATACTATTCACCTAGTATCATTTTAACATAATCACATCAAAAAAAGAAGAATATCTTCTTTAAATACTTATGTTTGTCAGTAAAGTTATACCAAATAATATTAATAATATACTATATGGTATGATAATAAATATTCTTCTTTTAGTTAAAATTAAATAATCTAAAATATGGGTAAAAAGATTAGCGGTTAAAATGCTGATGATAATGCCACTAGGTAGTAGAGTATGATAATAGATAAAAGCTGTAACGATACCGATAAATAGGCCATAGATAATCATACTATGTTGAGTTATAGGTGTACTTTGATGATGCATTAATAGAAATATACCAGTTAGAAGAAGACGTTCTTCTAAAAGATTATCAATAGGTAAACTATTTTTCCATGTCATAATGATAAAGATAGTGACGATCATCAAAAGATAACTAATGACAATTTCATATTTAATAGATTTTGTTAGAATAAGATATATTAATCCGCCAATAACTAAAATGATGCTGATAAGATCATATCCTGGAAAGTTGATACTATAACGAAATAATAGGCTTAATAAAATGATAACAATAAAACCTATTAAAGGTGGATTAAGTAAATCTTTACTGATGAATTTACCTGCTGTAGCGCTTATACTTCCAATTATCAAGAAGTAAAAAGGAATATCAGTAGGTAGAAGTAATGTTAATATTAACCCAATATTAATGGTACTTAAGTCATCTATTACTAGCTGATGATGAAATAGATAGTGTAATAATATACCTGATAGATAGGTTGTTATTACGATTGTTCCTAATGGTATTAGGGTGTTAATATCTTTAATAATAAAGTAAAAAGTAATTGGTAGAAGCGCTAAAAGAATATTTAAGTTTATTCTTTTAGTAGATAGTTTACTAAAAATATAAGGACCATTGTTATTCATGTGATACCTCCTTGATGCTTTTTTTAGCTTCATCCATGTAGTCTTTTAAAGGAATACGTGCAGGACAGACATAGGAGCATAGACCACAATCCATACATTTATCAACATTTAATTTTTTTAATTCGTCTTTATTTTTTCCTTTTACGAGAATGGGTGCTAGATGACATGGACAATATTTAAGACATTTACCACAGTGAATACAAGCTGTTTCTTGCCTATCTTCTTTTTTTATAAGTAGTAATCCATTAGCCTGTTTGGTTACCATAGTATCAAAATCAACTAATGCATGACCCATCATTGGACCACCAGCGATAATTAAAACATTATTTGAGTCTACTTCCCCAATTATGTCTTTGATAGGGGTACCAATTTTCGCTAAAACATTAGTGTGTTTAGGGGCTAATTCTCCCGATATTGTAATAATACGTTCCAATAGTGGTGTACCACTTTTTAAGGCTTTATAGATCGCGTATATTGTTGATACATTGTTGACTATAATACCGCATTCACTAGGAAGGCCATCATAAGTTAGCCCAGTTGCCTCTTTGATTAATCCTTTTTCCCATCCCATCGGATAAGCATTTTTAATGCTAACAATTTTGATTCTTAAATAAGTTCCTGTATATTGATTTAATAGTTTGATAAGTTTTCGATTCCTTTTAGATATACAGATCAGACATTCATCAATTTTATTAATATCTAATATCGCGTCGATAGCTTCTAATATTTCGCGATATTTATTTTTTAAAATGGTATAATCAGCTGTTAAGTAAGGCTCACATTCTATCGCATTGACAATTAAGGTTTTAATCTTTTTATCCGTATCATATTTAACATATGTAGGAAATCCATTACCACTTAATCCAACAATGCCAGCATTTTTGATTATTTCAATAAATTCTTCTTTACTATAGTTATTGATTTCCTCTTTAACGCCAGTTCTTTTTTGGACTTGTTCTTTATAGTCATTTTCAATTATTAAACATTTAACTTTTTGACCATTAGAGTATGTTTTATCTTCTATAGCTTTAATCGTTCCACTAATACTTGAATGTAGATAAGATTTAAATTTACCTTTGTTATAGGCTACCATCGTCTCTTTATAGACGTGATCACCAACTTTAACTAGGACTACTAGATCAGTATCATTACCGATAATAAGAGGTAGGTAAATCTCTTTGGGCTTTTTTATTTCTTCATATTGATCACAAGCTAATTTATGTTTTTTATGCATACCTTCTATTTCCATTTTTACGCCATCTTTCTATTTTAATTATACCTTCTTTTAATTTAAAAAAAAAGATGTTTTATCTTTTCAAACAAAAGAACATATGTTATAATTATTGATGTAAGTATTACAAAGGCGAAGAACAAGAGGAGTAAATTAATTAGTAGTTATTAGCGATGAAAGGTCATTGGGTGAAAGCCTTTCTTAATGAAGATTAATTGAAGGTAGCTTGGGAGCTATATATTAGAACTAATAGTAAAATATATCGTTAACGACGTTATCGTTTAGAGGTAAACAATGTTTACGAATAAAGGTGGTACCACGGTCTTCGTCCTTTTTAGGATGGACCGTTTTTTTATGGAGGATATATGATTTCATTGGAAGAAGCACGTAATTTATTTAATGATTATGTTAAACAATTTGATCTTAAACAAAAACCTATTATGGGCAAGTTTCATCATTCATACCGAGTGGTTGCTTATGCTAAAGCGATAGCGCGTTCTTTAGAACTTGATGAAAGAATGTGCCATCTTGTTTACTTATGTGCCTTATTTCATGATTTAGGTCGCTTTAAACAGATGCAGGATTATCATACGTTTGATGATTTAAAGTCTCTTGATCATGCTAAATTAGGCTACGATATTTTAAAAGAGGGTATGATTAATAAACTTACTGATCAAGAAGATGAACAAAATATTATTTTATTTGCTGTAAGATATCATGGCGCTAAAGAGGTACCAAATGGTAGTGAAGAAGAACTTTTAGTGGCTAGAATTGTTCGTGATGCTGATAAGATGGATATTTTAAAAGAACAGGGATTAGTTATTAAAGAAGATCATCCTATAATTTCTCAAGTACTATTTGATAATTTAATGCATAAAGAAACTTGTGATAAAAAAGATGCTCATAACTCTTGTGATATGATTCTTCTAATGCTAGGTTTTATTTTTGATATTAATTTTAAGTACACATTTGAATTTGTTTTAAAGGAAAAAATAATTGAAAATAAGATAAATTTATTAGAAGTTAATACTCATCAAGATTTATCGGAATTATATACCTTTTTAAGTAATTATATTAAAGGAGTGATATCATGCTAGATACAAAGTATAATCATTTAAAGGTTGAAGAAGGAAAATACTATCAGTGGAAAGAAGCTGGTTATTTTGAGAGTGGTGATTTAAGTAAGAAACCATATTGTATTGTTATTCCACCACCTAACGTTACAGGTAAATTACATTTAGGTCATGCTTGGGATACAACCCTTCAAGACTTGATTATTCGTTATAAACGAATGGATGGATATGATACATTATGGCTACCAGGAATGGATCATGCCGCTATCGCTACAGAGGCTAAAGTTGTTCAAAAATTACGCCAAAATGGTATTGATAAATACGAACTAGGCCGTGACGATTTTCTTAAAGCTTGTTGGGATTGGACACATGAATATTCAGATAATATCCGTTCACAGTGGGCTAAATTAGGGCTTAGTTTAGATTATCGTAAAGAGGCTTTTACTTTAGATGAAAATTTAACTCGTGCGGTTAAAAAAGTATTTGTTGATTTATATAATGAGGGTTTAATCTATCGCGGAGAACGTATTATTAACTGGGATCCTGTAGCGAAAACAGCCTTATCTAATGAAGAAGTAATCTATAAAGATGATAAAGGTGCTTTCTATCATTTAAAGTACTATATTGAAGGAACTGATGAATATTTAGATGTCGCTACAACTAGACCTGAAACATTATTTGGTGATACAGCTGTCGCCGTTAATCCTGATGATGATCGCTATAAGCATCTTATTGGTAAAAATGTTATTTTACCGGTTGTAAATAAATTAATCCCTATCGTCGGAGATGAACATGCTGATCCTACCTTTGGAACTGGTGTCGTTAAGATAACACCAGCTCATGATCCTAACGACTTTGAAGTTGGTAATCGCCATAATCTAGAACGTGTAGTTGTTATGAATGAGGATGCTACAATGAATGAAAATGCAGGCAAGTATGCTGGTATGACGCGTGAAGAGTGTCGCGAAGCTCTTCTTGTTGATTTAAAAGAAAGTGGCATTTTAATCAGTATTGAGGAAATGGTTCATAGTGTTGGTCATAGTGAGAGAACTGATGCTGTCGTTGAACCTTATTTATCAAAACAGTGGTTTGTTAAGATGCGTCCTTTAGCCGATCGTGTTTTAGAAAATCAAAAGAAAAAGAGTAAGAAAGTTAATTTTGTTCCCCCACATTATGAAAAGACGATGAACCATTGGATGGAAATAACTTATGATTGGTGTATTTCTCGTCAATTATGGTGGGGTCATCGTATTCCAGCTTGGTACAAGGGTGACGAAGTATATGTAGGAGTTAATCCACCAGAAGGTGATGGCTGGGTTCAAGATAATGATGTTTTAGATACTTGGTTTAGTAGTGCTTTATGGCCTTTTGCCACTTTAGGTTGGCCATCAGATAGTGAAGATTTTAAACGCTATTATCCTAATGATGTTCTAGTTACGGGGTATGATATTATTCCATTCTGGGTTAATCGTATGACTTTCCAGGGTTTAAAGTTTACGGATAAACGTCCATTTAAAGATTGCTTAATACATGGCTTAATCCGTGATAAAGAAGGTCGTAAGATGAGCAAAAGTTTAGGTAATGGTGTAGATCCGATGGATGTCATTGAAGAATATGGCTGTGATGCTTTAAGATTTTTCTTAACGACTAATTCAGCTCCTGGTGCTGATTTAAGATATGATGAAGAAAAAGTTAAGTCAGCTTGGAATTTTATTAATAAATTATGGAATGCCTCTCGTTTTGTTCTTATGAATCTAGAAGGTTTCAGTGATAAGGATTATACTTTAGATAATCTTTCTTTAGCTGATAAATGGATGTTAAATAAGTTAAATAAGACGATTAAAGAAGTAAGAAAAAATATGGATACTTATGATTTCCATAACGTTGGTAATACTTTATATAATTTTATTTGGGATAATTTCTGTGATTGGTATATTGAATTATCTAAAAGTGATATGAGTAATACTAATAAGAGTGTTTTATTAAAAGTATTAACCGATATTTTAAAAATGCTTCATCCTTTTATGCCATATGTAACAGAAGAGATATATTTGATGTTACCAATTAAAGATAGTGCGTCTATTATGATAAGTCCTTATCCTCATGTTGAAGATATAAATTATGAAAAAGAAGAAGATAAATTAAATAAAATTTTAGAGGATATCATCGCTATTAGAAATCTTAAAGCAACTAATAATATTACTAAACAAGCTAAAGTAAAATATGTTGTTGATGATGCTATCGAACTTATCTATCGTTCTCAATTGAAAATCAAAGATGAAAATCTTTTACAAGTAGAAGATGATCATTACTTGACAAGTAATTATAAGTCTAAATATATCGATATTACCTATTACTATGAGGGTACGAAAGAAGATGAATCTAAAAAAGAGGAAGAGATTAAAAAGTTAGAGGAATCAGTAGCGCGCCGTGAAAAATTATTAAGTAATGAAAATTATGTTTCTAAAGCACCAGCTAATATTGTTGAAGCTGATCGTAAAAAATTAAGTGAAGAAAAAGAGCGTTTAGCGCTTTTGAAAGGGTAAAGGTGATTTATATGTATAAAAAATGTAATAATTGTGGAGCTTTCATTTATGTAATTGATGATTGTCATTGTAAATGTGGTTTTATGTGCTGCGATGAAAAGATGGAGGATGTCGTTCCTAATTCTGTCGATGCAGCTTTTGAGAAACACGTTCCAACTTATACGATTAAAGAAAATAAAATGGAAGTAACGGTTAATCATGTTATGGATGATGATCACTATATTGAGTGGATCAGTATGGAGTCTCCAAAAGAAATAGTTACCAAAAAATTAGCTCCTCATCATGAAGCTACAGTTACATTTGATTATTATCCACATGCTAAATTATATGCATATTGTAATAAACATGGTCTATGGGAAAAAGAAGTAGAAGAATAAGCTATATCTTAAAGATATAGTTTTTTATTATAGATAAATTTAAGTGAATTTCTTTTTTTGCTAGGGAATAAATGGTATAATGGAAGTAGGTGATAACATGATTGAAAAACGAATGCAAGAATTAGTTGATATCTTAAATAAAGCTAGTTATGAATACCATACTTTAGATATGCCGACGATTACCGATCAAGAATATGATGATTATTATGCTGAATTGGTAAAGTTAGAAACAAAATATCCAGAGCTCGTTAGAGACGATTCACCTACTCATCGTGTAGGAGGAACTGTTATTGATGACTTTGTTAAAGTTGTCCACGAAGTTCCTATGATGTCCCTAGACGATATTTTTAACGAAGAAGAAATCCGCGATTTTGATGAAAGGGTACGAAAAGTTATACCTCATCCTACTTATGTTTGTGAGCTTAAAATTGATGGACTATCAGTCTCATTAGTTTATCGTAATGGTAAGTTTGTAAGAGGAGCAACTAGAGGTGATGGAACAACTGGTGAAGATATTACTCATAATGTTAAGACGATTAAGTCTGTACCACTTGTCCTTCCTAAACCTTTAGATATTGAAGTCCGTGGTGAAATATATATGCCTAAAAAGTCTTTTGAAATGCTAAATGAAAAAAGACGTGCTAAAGGTGAAAAAGAGTTTGCTAATCCTCGTAATGCCGCAGCTGGATCTGTTCGTCAATTAGATTCTACTATTGCAGCTGAAAGAAATTTGGATACTTTTTTGTATCATATTCCTAATGCCAGTGATTATGCCGTCAAGACACAATTAGAAGCTCTTGCGTTTATGAAAGAGTTAAAGTTTATTGTCAATCCTAATATTAAGCATTGTAAGAATGTTGATGAAGTTGTTAAATACGTAATGTATTGGCAACAACATCGTCCCGAACTACCTTATGAGATAGATGGTGTAGTTATTAAGGTTAATGATTTAAATGATCAACACACTTTAGGTTTTACAGCTCGTGTTCCAAAATGGGGAATTGCTTATAAGTTTCCAGCCGAAGAAGTTCTTACAAAGCTTACTAATATTGAATTTTGTGTAGGCCGCACCGGTAAAATTACGCCAAGGGCAGATTTAACTCCTGTTCATTTAGCGGGATCTGTCATTAGTAGTGTAACCTTACATAATGAAGATTACATTAAAGAAAAAGATATTAAGATTGGTGATGTTGTAGCGATCCATAAAGCAGGTGATGTTATCCCTGAAGTTGTCGCTGTAAAAAAAGAACGTCGTACTGGTGCTGAAATAGATTTTAAAATGGCTACCCATTGCCCAATATGTGGTGAAAAATTAGTTCGTAAAGAAAGTGAATCAGCTTATTTCTGCTTAAATCCAAAGTGCGATGCACGTAAGATTGAAGGCCTCATTCACTATGCTAGTCGTGATGCGATGAATCTTGATGGCTTTGGTGAAAGCATCGTTGAAGATTTCTATAATAAAGGTTTTCTTCGCTCAATTAAAGATTATTATACTTTATATGAACATAAGGAAGATTTAATGGAGTTAGAGGGTTTTGGTGAAAGAAGCATTCAAAAACTTTTAACGGCTATTGAAGATAGCAAGAATAATTCTTTAGAGAGACTTTTGTTTGGTTTAGGTATTCGTCATGTTGGTAAAAAGACAGCTCATCTTTTAGCGCAAAATTATGGAACAATGGATGCTTTAATGAGTTCTACCTACGATGCTTTATGTATGATTCCTGATATTGGCGAAATAATTGCTCAAAGTGTAGTTGATTACTTTAGTGATGATACCAATAAAGAACTAATAAGTGATTTAAAGGCAATGGGAATGAATATGGAATATCAAGGTAAACCTAAAGAATTAAATGAGATATTCAATGAAAAGACATTCGTTTTAACTGGAACGATTAGTATGCCTCGTGATACGGCTAAAGAGCGTATTGAGCATCGTGGTGGTAAGGTAACAGGTAGTGTCACTAGAGCTACAGATGTCGTTATTGTTGGTGAAAACCCAGGTAGTAAATATACTAAAGCTCAAGAATTGGGCATTACGATATGGGATGAGCAAACATTTATTAATAATTTAAATATGTGATAAAATAATAGTATTTGGAAGTGATAATATGGAAGCATGGAATGGATTTAAAGGGACTAAATGGCAACGCACCCCTGATGTTGAAGATTTTATCCTCAATAATTACACAGAATATGTTGGTAATTCTGATTTTCTAAAAGGTATAAGTCGTAAAACGACACGTCTTTTAAGCCGAGTTCAAAAATTATTAGATAAAGAAGAAGCAGCTCATCTTTTAGATGTCGATAGTCTTTCGTTAGCGGGTATTAATCATTTTGATCCTGGTTATGTTGATAAGAAAAATGAAATTATTGTTGGTTTACAGACGGATGAACCTTTAAAACATTTCATCAATCCATATATATCGCTTAATACTTCATTAGGTGTTCTTAAGAGTAACGGTTATCGTTTTAATCATGATGTTGAAGAATCCTTTAGAGAATTTCAAGTAAGTTATGAAGATGCGGTAAATGAAGTTTATACAAAGGAAATAAAAAAGTTTAAAGAAGTCCATCTTATTGATGGGTTGCCTGATACTTTTGGACGTGGCTTTATTGTCAGTGATTATCGTCGCTTACCTTTATATGGTGCCGATTATTTAATCAAACAAAAAGAACGCGATTTAGAACGTCTTCGTAAGGATATTAATTATTCTGTTGTACGAACTCGTGAGGAAGTAATTAAACAGATTGCGGCCTTAAAAGCATTAAAACAAATGGCTAGTACTTATGATATTGACGTATCTAAACCAGCTTCTAACGCTAAAGAAGCTTTTGAATGGTTATATTTAGCTTATCTAGCTGGCGCTAAAGAAACATATGGTGTCTCACTACCAACAGGAAATAATAGTCCTTTTTTAGATATTTATATTGAACGAGATATCGCCCTTCAAGTATTAACAGAGGAAGAGGCTCAAGAATTAGTTGATCAATTCTTAATTAAATTGCGTCTACTTAGATATTTACGTACCCCTGAATACTTGAGTTGCTTTCCAGGTATGGCACCAATTATAACAGAGACGATTGGTGGGATGAGTGGTGATCATTCGATGATTACTAAAACATCTTATCGTATTTTAAATTCACTTGAAAATATTGGTGCTTATGAAGTGCCTAATTATACAATTTTATGGTCTAGTAGATTACCAGTTAATTTTAAACGTTATTGTATTAAAATGATGCTTAAATTTAATTGTCTACAATTTTTAAATGCTGATACATTAAATAGCTTTGAATATGCTAGTACAGGTATGGCGGGATTATCAAAAATTGGCAAACAAATTGACTACTATGGTGGCAGTTGTAATTTACCTAAAGTTTTACTATACGCCATCAATGGCGGCCGTGATGAATTAACTGGCGAAATGGTTATCGGTGGTATTGAGCCTCTTACTGGTAAGAAATTAAATTATTCTGAAGTCGTAAAAAATTTTGTTAAAGTTCTAAAAAAGGTCATTTCTATTCAAGATGATGCCTTAAATGTTATCCATTATATGCATGATAAGTATGGATATGAAAGTTCTTTAATGGCTTTTAATGATACTGTTGTTGAACGTTCAATGACTTTTAATCTTATTGGTTTTGCTAATGTTATTGATTCTCTATCAGCAATTAGATTTGCTGATGTTCAAGTTAATCGTGATGAAAATGGATTAAGTACGGACTTTGTTATTAAAGATAGTTTTCCACGTTTTGGTTTGGGTGATGTAACGGTCGATAAATTAGCATCAGATACTATTAAGATGATTAGTAAAGAGTTACAAAGTCATCATATGTATCGTAATGCGACTATTAAAATGGGAATTGCATCATCATTTTTGAATGTTGTTTGTGGCACTAACACGGGAGCAACTCCTGACGGACGTTTTAAAGGCGCACCTTTTGCTTTCAATGCTAATCCTATCAGCAATATCGATAATAAGAGTTTAATTAATAGCCTTAAGTCAGTTATGCGTCTGCCTAGTAATCTATGTCAAAATGGTATTGTTACAACGGTCAATACAACAGCTAATACATTAGGTACTAAAAGAAATGAACGCGCCAATAATATGATGGTTCTTTTAGATAGTTTCTTTGGCCAAAAGGGAACGCATATCGAGTTTAATTTAATTGACAAGAAAGTTCTATTGGATGCTAAAGATAATGATAAAAAAGGTTCAGATATCGTTCTTCGTAGTGGCGGTTGTGCGATAAGATATAAAGAATTAAGTACTCAACAACAAGAGAGCTTAATTGATCAAACTTATCATGAGGTGCTACAATGAAAGGTAATATAACATCTATTGATCCTATGTCTTTTGATGCTGGACCAGGTATTAGGACGGTTATTAAATTGGATGATGATGCTGTCGTGACGTTAACACCTAACGAGACGGTCGACCGTATTCGTAAGTTTCGACCTTATATTGGACCTGATGATGGTGGTGTAACATTTATGGGAACCTCTTTGTTTAAGCAAAGTGATTATCTAAAGGAGACGACTAAAATATCGCATAAGGCAGGTTTTACAACTTGCATTATAACTAATGGTATTGGTGTTCCTTTAGATAGCGATTTATTTAAACATATCGATTTCGTTATTTTAGAAATAGATAGTATCCCTTTATATAATTATAATAATTTAAGCACTGACGATTTGTTAAATGTTAATAAATTTGTTAATATGTTAGAGGAAGCTAAAATTACTATTAGTGCTAAACAAGTTATCAAAAAGGGCTTAAATGATAGCCATGAGTACATTCATGCCTTAAAAAAGTATTTAGGTATGTATGAAAGTATTAAAAATATTGAACTTACAAGTGAAGAGTTATCTGATGGTGAGTTAAATGAATTAAAAGAATTACTAAAGGAGGCATAGTATGAGTAAAAAGTGTAAGATTTTAGGATCTTTATATCTCATTTTTATGGGTATAATCCTTTTTACTAGTGATAGTCTAGCTAAATATGCTGGTGCTTTAGAGTATGTTGGCTGTGGTAGTGCAGAAGGAATACCGAAACCTATTCCTCAACTTACAACAATTGCGTATACTCTTCTTACGGTAGGCGCTCCATTAGTCTTAATGATTTTTTCAATTATAACCTTAATTAGTGCTATTAGAAAAGGTGATGCCGATAAGGTGCTTAAGGCAAAGGAAAAATTATTTAAAAAATTTATTATGGCAGCCTTTATTTTTCTTATTGCTGCTATAGTCCAATTTGTAATTACTAGAGTAACAAGTAATGATAATGATACTAAATCTGTTTCCGAATGCATATCATGTTTCTTATACTATAATGGAACGGATGAGGGGGACAATTGTCATGCATCAAGTTCTGGTAATAATGTTACCGATGAGACGCATTCTAATGCTTATAGTAATATAGGAGAACCGACAACAAGTAATCGTACAGGTAAAAAAGGAACAAAGACAATTTATGTCGGTGACTCAAGAACGGTTGGTTTCTGTGGTCAAGCAACAGTTTCTTTATATGTTGGTTCTTGTCGTGGTGAATTAGCTGTAGCAAGAGGCGCCATGGGGTATGCTTGGTTCAAATCAACAGCGATTTCATCTGTTAATGGTCTACTTAATAGAGATCCTAATACACGTTATAATATTGTTATTTTAATGGGTGCTAATGATGTTGGCTCCGATGTTAATTTTGGGCGATCTTCAGCCCAAAAATATGCTAGTTTAGTTGTTAGTCAAGCTCAATCAGAATGGAAAAATCATTATGTTGTCTTTGCTTCAGTTACACCTATTAGAGGCGTAAACAGTGGTGGTAGATGGCCTGTTTCTAAAGCTAGTATTGATACCTTTAATACTCAAATGGAACAATCTCTTCGTAATGCTCGTGTTAAGAACCTAAAATACTGCGATATCAGTACTGGTTTAGGCCTTACAAATTCTGATTTTGGTGATGCAGTTCACTATCGTACATCAGGATATAATAAGATTGAAAATGCCATCAAATCAAAATGTTTAAGTTAGGAAAGATAGTCAATATCTTTCCTTTTATGTTATAATTGATATGGTGATTATATGAAGAAGAAAATAACCGTTGATGGTAATGAAGCTTGCAGTTATACAGCTTATATGTTTACAGAGGTAGCTGGTATCTATCCTATCACACCATCTAGTCCAATGGCTGAACATATAGATGAGATGAGTAGTAAACGTCTAAATTTATTTAATGATAAAGTTAAAGTTGTTGAGATGCAAAGTGAAGGTGGAGCAGCGGGTTTCATTCATGGCTCATTAAAAGCTGGATGTTTAACGACGACCTTTACTGCTAGTCAAGGACTTCTTTTAATGATTCCTAATATGTATAAAATTGCTGGTGAGATGTTACCTGGTGTCATTCATGTAGCGGCTCGTTCTTTATCGACTCATGCGCTTAGTATCTTTGGCGATCATCAAGATATTTATGCCTGCCGTATGACTGGCTTTGCAATGTTAGCATCTTCTTCAGTTCAAGATACCGCTTATTTAAGTGCGGTAGCGCATTTAGCTAGTATTAAATCTAGTTTACCTTTTATGCATTTCTTTGATGGCTTTAGAACAAGTCATGAAATTCAAAAAATAGATGTTTTAGAAGCTACGGATTATGCCGATATGATTGATCAAAATGCTTTAACTAAATTTCGTATGCGCGCTTTAAATCCTCATCATCCATGTACTTATGGTACCGCACAAAATGAAGATATTTATTTTCAAACAACGGAAGCTCGTAACAAATATTATGACGCCTTACCAGATATTGTCAATGAATATATGGAAAAAATAAATGTGAAAGCTGATACGGACTATAAACCATTTAATTACTATGGAAGTAAGAATGCATCTAAAGTTATAGTAGCCATGGGATCAGTTTGTGAAACTATTAAAGAAGTTGTGGATACTAAAGATGATGTCGGTTTAATTGAAGTTCATCTATATCGACCTTTTAGTGCCAAATACTTATGTAATGTCCTTCCTAAATCTGTAAAAGCCATAGCGGTTTTAGATCGTACTAAAGAGGCTGGTAGTAATGGTGAACCACTATATTTAGATGTTGTTAATGCTCTTAAAGATAAAGATATCAATATTGTTGGTGGACGTTATGGTTTATCTAGTAAAAATACGACACCAGCGGATATTAATGCCGTATATGATATGTTAAATCATCCAGTTAATAATTTTACAATCGGTATTGATGATGATGTAACCCATTTAAGTTTAACACCCGTACCTATCGATATTGACCAAGCTCATGAATGGCTTATCTATGGCTATGGTAGTGATGGTATGGTTAGTGCTTCTAAATCAATTATTAAATTAATTGGTGATAATACTGATAATTATGTTCAAGGATATTTTCAATACGATTCTAAAAAAAGTGGTGGTGTAACTTGTAGTCACTTACGCTTTAGTCCAAAATGTATTCGTTCTTCTTATTATGTGTTAAAACCTTCTTTAGTAGTTGTTGCTAAAGATAAGTATTTAGAAGAATTTGAACTATTAGATGATGTTATGGATAACTGTACGGTTATTATCAATTCTATTCATTCTAAAGAAGAAATAAATAAAATGATGAATAAGCATTTAAAAGAAGTATTAATTAAACGTCATGCCCATCTTTATTACATCAATGCTTATGAATTAGCTGATCAAGTTGGTTTAAAGGGTAAAATCAGTATGATTATGGAAAGCGCCATTATGTATTTAAGTAATATTATCCCATATGATGAGGCTCTTGATAAGATTGCTGATAGTATCAAAACTAAATTTGCTAAAAAGGGCGATCAAGTCGTCAAAGCTAATCTTGATTCTATTAATTTAGTTACTAAAAAAATACAAGAATTTTCACTTGAAATGACAGGTGAAGAACCAAAATTAGAAAATTTATCTTTCCTAGAAACAATTATGAAACGTAAAGGGGATAGTTTAAAGGTATCGGCTTTTGTTGATCGTGCTGACGGTATATTTGAAAGTGGAACAAGTAGTCTTGAAAAGCGATATATCAGCTCCGTTGTTCCCCGTTGGATTAATAAAAATTGCTCTAATTGCAATCAATGTTCACTATATTGTCCACATGGTGTTATAAGACCTTTCTTATTAGATGAACAAGAATATCAAGCTGCACCGGATATTATTAAAGACCGCGCTATTAAGGCTATAGGTATGGACTACTATTATATTGTAAGTGCCTCTGTCGCTGATTGTACGGGTTGTGGTGTCTGTGTTAATATTTGCCCAGGTATGCGTGGCAATAAGGCGTTAATGATGGATCAGATTGATCAATCTGAACAAGAGGTATTTGATTATTTAGATCAAAATATTTCTAAAAAAGAGATAGGTAATACCTATACTCTTAAGAATAGCCAATTTAATAAACCCCGCTTTGCCTTTTCTGGAGCCTGTGCTGGATGTGGTGAAACAGCTTATATTAAATTACTTACTCAATTATTTGGTGAACATCTAATTATTAGTAATGCGACAGGTTGTTCATCAATCTATGGTGGTAGTGCCCCTAATATACCATATACGGTTCCATGGGCTAGCAGTCTATTTGAGGATAATGCTGAATATGGCTATGGTATGTTAGTCGCTAACAATATTACGCGTCATAAAATAGCGCGTATTATGAGTCAAAATATGGATAATGAAAATGCTCCACTATTTAGTAAGTGGTTAGAAAATCCTAATAGTTATGAAGTAACTAAAGATGTCTATGATCATTTAACTGATAATATACCTAAAGAATTAAAAGACTTAAAGGATTATATTACGATGCGTAATATTTGGTGTATTGGTGGTGATGGTTGGGCTTATGATATTGGATTCAGTGGTATTGACCATGTTTTAGCAAGTCATGATAATATTAAAATTTTAGTTTTAGATAGCCAAGTATATTCAAATACGGGTGGTCAATCATCTAAAGCCAGTCCTAAAGGTGCGATTGCTTCGTTTGCATCCACAGGTAAAAAGACTAATAAAAAGGATTTGGCACGTATAGCGATGTCTTATCCAGATGTTTATGTTGCGCAAATCTCATTAGGGGCTAATCCTGTTCAGGCTATTAAAGCTTTTAAAGAAGCTAATGAGTATGATGGACCAGCTATTATTATTGCCTACACACCATGTATCTCTCATGGTATTAAGGGTGGTATGGAAAATAGTGTAGCGATGGAAAAATTAGCTACTGAATGTGGATATTTCTTAACGTTTAGAAGACATCCGGACGATGGTTTTACTTTGGATAGTAAGAAAGTTGATTTTACGTTATATGATGAATTTTTAAATAACCAAACGCGTTATAATATGCTTAAAGTAATTAACCCTGATAAAGCTAGTTCTTTATTAGAGGCTAATCGTGATTATGCGATGAAGTCATTCGAATATTATCAAAGTCTTGAAAAATAGGAGTTAACCTCCTATTTTTTAATTATCTTTATTTTTGATATATTCTTTTAACATTTTAGTTAAAGCTCTTTTTTCAATACGGGATACATAACTACGTGAGATATTAAATTTTTTAGCGATTTCTTTTTGGGTCATTTTGTCTTCATCATTTAAACCATATCTTTTGGTAATTATTTCTTTCTCTCGTTCCGTTAGAACATGAAAATATTTATCAATTAATTTAATATTATTTTGATTATGAATATCTAAAGCAAAGTCAGGTGTAGGTGTTTTAAGAATATCTAATAACGTTATTTCATCACCTTCTTTATCAAAACCGATTGCTTCATTTAAACTTATATTTCGATTATTGCGTTTATTAGCGCGGTAATACATAAGAATTTCATTTTCAATACATTTAGCGATATAAGTTGTCAGTTTAGCGTTATGTTTACTATTAAAAGAATCAATTCCTTTAATCAAGCCAATGGTACCGATACTTATTAAATCATCGATATCTTCACTTTTATTATCATATTTTTTAACAATATGGGCGACCAATCGTAAATTGTGTTCAATCAAAGCATTACGGGCTTCTTTATCACCGCTTTTCATCTTTTCTAGTAAGATTGTCTCTTCTTCTTTTGTGAGTGGATCAGGAAAAATATTATTTGAATAGGCAGCACAAAAAAGGTGAAAATCTTGAAAGAGCCATTTTAAAAAATTAAACATAAATCACTTCCCATATATTATATGTCATCCCATAATTGATTATTGTAAAAACATTTGTTTGCATGATATAATGAAAATGGTGGTTAACATGGAAAACTATATAATGGGAACTTTTCGCCAAAAAATTTTTAGCTCCGATAATGGTTATGTTATTGGTTTAGTTAAAATCAAAGATACCGATCTTGATGCGATGAAAGATTATGTTAACAAAGTTATTACTATAACTGGTTATTTTCATGAGTTAAATGAAAATGAAAATTATTATTTTAAAGGTGAAGAAACAGTTCATCCAAAATATGGTTTTCAATTTAATGTCAGTTCTTATGAACGTGTTAAACCGGAAGATCGCGATGGAGTTGTCGCTTTTTTAGCTAGTGATTTATTTCCTGGGATAGGAGAGAAAATGGCTGAAAAGATTGTTAATACACTAGGTGATAAGGCTCTTGATGAAATATTAGCTGATGAGAGTGTTTTAATGCTAGTTCCTAAATTATCAAGTAAAAAAGCTAAATTGATATATGAGACTTTAATTAGGTATGAAGAAAGTCATAAAACCATCGTCTATTTGACTGAACTCGGTTTTATTATGCGTGATGCTTTAGCGATATATAATACTTATAAAAGTCATACTATTTCGGTTATTGAACAAAATATATATAGTATCGTTGATGATATTCCCGAGATTAGTTTTACTAAAATTGATGCGATTGCGCATAATATGGATTTAGAACCTGATTCGATTGAGCGAATTAAAGCTTGTCTTTTCTATATTATGAAGACTTTAACATTTAAAAATGGTGACCTTTATTTAAATTTTGATGAAATATATTACGCAACTATCCATTATCTAGATTTAGGTTTAGATGAGGGATATATTGCTGAATTATTAGAGGAATTAAACTATGAAACAAAGATTGTTATTAAAGGTGATCGATATTATTTAGCCGAATTAGATAGGGGAGTAGATAATATCGTGTATCGCTTGCTTCATCTTTGTAAGAAAAAGAATAATGCTTACCATAATTTAGATAGTTTAATTACGGAATTAGAAGAGAGTAGTCAAATAACATATAATGATAAGCAACGTTTAGCGATTACGAAAGCTATGCAAAATAATATTTTAATTATTACTGGTGGACCAGGAACAGGGAAGACGATGATTATTAAAGCTATTGTTAATTTATATCAACAGTTAAAGAAATATAATAATAGTGAGCTTATCAGTAGTCTAGCTCTTTTAGCGCCTACTGGTCGCGCTAGTAAAAGATTAAGTGAAGCAACGAATTTACCGGCTAGTACTATTCACCGCTTTTTAAAGTGGAATAAAGAGACTAATACTTTTGGTATTAATGAGTATAATCCTGATTTTAGTCAGTTAGTAATTGTCGATGAAGTAAGTATGATCGATGTAGCGCTTATGGATAGTTTGTTTAGAGGATTAACTTTAAATATTCAATTAGTTTTAGTAGGTGATTATAATCAATTACCAAGTGTTGGACCTGGTAGTTTATTAAAGGATTTAATTGATAGTAAAGTGATTGACACAGTTGAACTTGATACACTATATCGTCAAAAAGAAGATAGTTATATTCCTCTTTTGGCTGAAGAAATTAAAGATGATACTTTAACTGATTTTACAACTATTAAAGGAGATTATAGTTTTATACCTTGCGATGAAAGTAATATTATTGAAAATTTATCAAAGGTATGTAAACAGTTAGTAAGTAAAAATTATGATTATAAGAATTATCAAATTATGGCTCCAATGTATGCCGGTGTTAATGGTATTGATAATTTAAATAAAATTCTACAAAAAATATTTAATCCTCCTCAAAAAACATCTAAAGAGTTTAAATATGGGGATATAATTTATCGGGAAAATGATAAGGTCTTACAATTAGTAAATGATCCTGATAATAATGTTTATAATGGTGACATTGGAACTATTGTAGCGATTAAAACTGGTGTTCAAACTAAAAGTGGTAAGACAGAAATATGTATTGATTTTGATGGTAATATTGTTACTTATACACCTAAAGATCTACCTAATATTAGGCATGGATTTATCATAAGTATCCATAAAGCACAGGGAAGTGAATTTGATGTTGTCATTATGCCTATCTGTCATAGTTATCACCGTATGTTATATCGTAAACTTATTTATACTGGTGTAACTAGAGCTAAAAAGAAATTGATAATTATTGGTGAACCAATGGCTTTTGAAGGTGGTGTTCATAGTAATAATGAACAAGTTCGTAAAAGTGATATGGTTGAGCGCTTATGTGAAGTAAGTAACAATAAGAATGATGACTTTCTTTAATATTTAATTGCTTAACATTTTTATCTAAACATTTTTTCTTTGGTTATTGCCATATCTTAATTTTTATGTTATATTTTTAGCGTAGGAAAGTAGGAAAAATGGAGGAGTAAAATGAATCAAAATATGAACAATAATCAAGGAGTTAATCCTTATAATCAACAGCCATATCCCGTTAATCAACAATATCCGGGATATCCTGTTAATCAGCCCATGTATAATTATCCTAACCCTTATAATCAAAAGAAATCTAGTAAAGTTTGGCTATGGGTTTTATTAGGTGTTATCGGTTTCTTTGCTGTTATTTTCGTTATTGCATTTATTGTCGGAACTAAACTTATTGAGACTGGAGAACTACTAGATGGTAAATGGATATGCGATAATGATATTGTCGAATTTAATACTGATGAAAAAAGGTTTGTAATGTACAATTCATCACAGACAATCGTTATTAATGGTACATATAAAATTAATGGATATCATACTAGTGTTACTAATGGTGATGCTGAATACAAGTATGATACTAATTTCTCAATAGAGGATAAAAAAGTTGATGGTAAATCTTATGGTGGCGGAGAGAAAAATGCATATGAAATAACTATTTATGGTGATGATCAAGAGTCAATGACTTTACATGATGTTGAAGATAATGAATCTTTCGCTTGCCATAAGGAAGACTAAAATTGTATATTGCGGGAAATGTTGTTCATACTAAAAATGTATATAGAAATATATACATTTTCTAGTGTGAGGTGATATTGTGCAAATGGGACGTGATATGGCTATGATAGCGGTAGGTGCGCTTGGTGTATTAGCCTATCAAAAATATAAGCAGCCATTAAAAGAAAAAGTTAACTGCTTAATGGATACAGCTATTGACACAGCTACGGAAAAACTAGAAAAAATGAAATAGAAAGCTATTGCTTTCTATTTTTGTTACCTTAAATCAAATGTGATATAATGATAGTGGTGATGTGATGAAAAAGAGTTTATTTTTATTAAGTACGTTGTTTTTTGTCATTGATCAAATTATTAAAATTGTTGTAAGTAATTTAATTAAATTAAATGTTAGTATTGAAGTTATACCATCTTTTTTTTATCTTACCAATGTTCATAATGATGGTGCCGCCTTTAGCTCTTTTAGTGGTAATTATCTTTTTTTAATACTGATAACTTTTTTAGCGTTAGGAGCTATCTATTATTTCTTTATCAAAGGTAAAGAGTTAAGTAGAATTGAGATATTATTAATTAGTATGCTTATAGGTGGTATTTTAGGTAATCTTTGTGACCGCCTAATATATCACTATGTTATTGATTATTTAGGCTTTATTATTTTCAATTACGAATATCCTATTTTCAATTTTGCTGATACCTGTATTGTTTTAGCAGTTATTGGTTTAGTATTCTTTAGTATTAAGGAGGATTTATG
>CANRPL010000002.1 GCA_947632495.1 uncultured Bacilli bacterium | reverse complement strand
CTCGCAATTTAATTATACTAAATTTTTATAAATAATAAAAGACTGTTTTCAAAATTTCTTTTGTCAACAGTCTGAAACGTTTATTAAATAAACGTTTTTATTTTCCTATTTCTATACTAAAGGGAATACGATTTTCTTCCGGTACTACCATATAGTAGATACCGATTGCTCCAACACAAGCAATGATAAATAATATAATATATTTTAGAAATCCTTTCATGTTTCCTCCTATATTAGTCGTAGTTCATCTTCGGTGTAAAAAGGCTTTTTAGGATTGATACGGTCATAGAATAAGATGCCATCAAGATGATCAATTTCGTGTTGGAAAGCTAAAGATAATTCTTCACGAGCACGAACTCTTATTTTATTACCATCAATATCAAATCCTTCAACTGTTACTCTAGCATGACGTTTGACATGTCCTTCTACTTCGCGATTTACACTTAAACATCCTTCACCAGCTTCAGCTGCAATCATCTCTTCGGAAGAACTAACGATTTTAGGATTAATAACAACATAATCATCAAATTTACCAGGTTCAACTTCATGAACAATAACGATAATACGCTCGTTAATTCCTAGTTGAGGAAAAGCAAGTCCCATTCCGGGACGTAAATTATATTTTTCCGCTAATTCTTCGATTTGACTATAACGTAATTCATCAAGCATTCTTTGAATTAAAGTACGATATTCATCAGATATAGGTAACGTCGCGTCTTTACTTATTTGACGTAAATGTTTATCTTTTTCATCAAGGATATGTAATTTTTCAAACATAAAATCACTTCCGAGAAATATTATAACAATTTTTTCTAAAATATACAAATAAGAGTCAAAATAAAAACCGCTTAACGGTTTTTATCGTCTATTATTAGAACCATCAAAAGCACGAGCGCCAATGATAATTACTAATAGGATAAATAAAACTAAAATAATGGCTGCACCATATCCGGTATTATTGCCATAATTACCACAATTTTGTCCCATAGGATAACCACCATATCCTTGATAACCACCATAGTAGTACATATAATCCCTCCTAACTATTCACTATATTTTATTAAAAAAATGGGTAAGTGTTAATTATAAATAACTATATCAAATAAATATTTAAAATTTGTGACAAATATGATATATTATTATATAGATAGTAAGTGGTGATGGCATGCTGAAAGGATTAAAAAAATTACGTCAATTTTTTGCCGACATGGATAAATGGTCGCTAGCCTTAACCATTATCTTATTCGGTTTTGGTTTATTTAGTATTGTTTCAGCGTCAACTCGTGAGGCAGTCAATAACCTAAACCAATCTGTCTATTACTATTTTGGTCGTCAAATATTTATTTTAGTTGTATGTCTAATCATTTATATCTTTGTGGTATCGGTTCCAACTAAAGCCTATAATCGGTTTTTAATATTTATTCTTTGGCTTATTGTTTTAGGCGCTAATGCGTATTTAGTTTTAAGAGGGGATGGGACAAGAGGAGCTCGTAACTGGATTAAAATTCCGATTATTGGTTTTCAACTACAACCTGGGGAATTAGCAAAACCAGTTTTAATTCTCTTGACGGCACTATATATTGAAGCTCGGGCTAAATATTTCCGTAATCCACGTATTAAACATTGGAAGGGTATTATCATCATGTGTATTATGGGGCTTAGTACTTCCGTTTTAATTATTTTAGAGAAAGATTTAGGTACAGCCTTAATCAATGTAGCAATCTTTGGGGTAATGTTCTTATTAAGTCCTATATCGAAGCGGGAAAAGGCCATAACTATTGGTGCTGGTAGTGCTTTAGTTGTCGTGGCGGTCTTTGGTATGTTAGCCTTTCGTATAAATCCTTTTACGGAAGAACAAAAATCTCGTTTAGTTAATTTTTATGATCCATGTGACATAAGTAAACGAAACGATGAGGGATATCAAATTTGTAATGCTTATATTGCGATGAATTTAGGTGGACTTACTGGTGTTGGGGTTGGTCGTAGTACACAGAAATATTCCTACATTCCGGAACCTCATACCGATATGATTTTTTCGATTATAACCGAAGAAGATGGCTTTTTAGTCGGAGCTATTATCATCATTTTATATATGGTTTTAATAGCGCGTATTCTACTATTATCATCTAAAGCGATGACTGTCAGTGGTAAATATATCTGTCTAGGCGTTGCGACTTATATCTTTTTACATATTCTAGTTAATTTAGGTGGGTTATTTGCTGTTTTACCACTTACAGGTGTACCACTTCCATTTATGTCATATGGTGGTAGTTTCGCTATTATGCTTACTTTATCTTTGGCTATGGTCCAACGTATTTATGTTGAAACAAAACGTTATCGTTTAAAATTTTAGAGGTGTAATATGATTGATGAATATATTGAGAAAGCTCATATCGCTATTGTCGAGGGCTTAAAAAATGTCAAAAAAGGAAAATTAGAACGTAGTACGTACTATCATGTCGTACAGGAGTATTTTGATAGTATATATGATTATGTAAGAGAAAATGAAGATTCAATGGATGATAATACTTTTGCTCGTATTCATAGTTTAGAGAATATGTTAAGTGAATTTATCGTTCCTTTTAAAACAAATCTTACCGCACCTAATGAAGTTGAAGATAGTGACGCTTATTTACTAGAGACGATTGTCTATTTTACGCGTCGTCAATTAAGTGTTAAAGATTCCGTTGATTTTACTAGTGATAGTCTACGTAAATATGATGAAAAAGCTAATAATTATGTTAAAGATATGTGTGATCGTTTAGGTTTAATTTGTTACACCATCAATATAGCTGATACCTTTGATGTTCCTAAAAAGCATTATATTACAGTGGTTGAAGTAAACGAACGTTATTACCTAATTGATTCTACTTATCAGCAGTTTTTCTTACTAGGTCAAAACTTTGCTCATCGTTACCTTAAGAATGCGTCTAACACAGAAACATGTGAAGTAGGGGCTCGCATATTAGGTATTAATAAAGAAGGAGCACTTAAGTTACTAGAAAGAGGTTTTATTAGTACAGATGATGATATGTTTAAAGATTACTTCACGACAATCTATAATCAATATAATAAGAAACCTATGACTAGTGAAGAATATCTTAAAACGATATTAGATACAAAAAAAGATAAATAATACTTGCTTATAAAATAAAAATAGTGTATATTAATTATGTACTTATTCTTGGATGAGAGCTTCTCCGCCTCCGTCTAGGTTTAAGCGAATGTAAAGGAAGGAGAATATTATATGGCTTTAAGTAAAGAAAAGAAAGCAGAATTAGTTAAGAAGTATGGTAAAAATGAAAACGATACTGGCGCTATTGAAGTACAAATAGCTATCTTAACAGAAGAGATTAATTCTTTAATTGATCATTTTAAAGAACATCCACAAGATCATCATTCTAAAAGAGGTTTACTTCAAAAAGTTGGTAAGAGAAGAAACTTACTTAACTACCTAATTAAAAATGATGTTACAAGATATCGTGCTATCGTTAAAGAATTAGGCTTAAGAAAGTAAAAAAATTGGAAAAAACATAGACACTCTTTTTTGAGTGTCTTTAATTTGATAAGTTAAGGAGGAAGTATGAAAAAAGTATATGAATTAGATTTTAGAGGACGAAAGTTAATAGTTGAACTAGGAGAACTTGCTAAACAAGCTCATGGTTCGGTTTTAGTAAGATATGGTGATACAGTTGTTTTGAGTACCGTTGTTGTTAGTAAAACAGCTAATATTCTATCTGACTTTTTTCCATTAATGGTTTTATATCAAGAAAAATTATATTCAGTTGGTAAAATACCAGGAGGATTTATTAAAAGGGAAGGTCGTCCTACCGAAGCAGCTACTTTAGCGGCTCGTATGATTGATCGTCCAATGCGACCATTATTCCCAGAAAATTTCCGTAATGAGGTACAAATTGTCAATACCGTATTAAGCGTCGATCCAGATAATTCACCAGAAATGGCTGCTATGTTTGGTTCTTCACTTGCTACATGTATATCTAAAGTACCATTTGATGGACCAATCGCTGGTGTTAAAGTTGGTCGCGTTAATGGTAAATTTGTCATTAATCCAACAGCTAGTGAAACAGAACAAACCGATATAGAACTTACGGTAGCTGGTACTAAAGACGCTATTAACATGGTTGAAGCCGGTGCGAAAGAAGTATCTGAAGATGATATGTTAGAGGCTTTGATGTTTGGTCATGAAGCTGTAAAAGAATTAGTTGCATTCGAGGAACAAATTATTGCAGAGAATGGTCAAGAAAAAATGGAATATGAAGTTCTTGAAATAACGGATGAATTACATGATGAAATACTTGAATTATGTAAAGATGAGTTAGATCAAGCTTTACGTATTAAAGAAAAATTAGAAAAATACGCTGCTATTGATGCATGTAAAGAACGTATTGTTAATAAATATACTGAAGATAATGCTGATTTAGATGAAGATGCTTTAAATGAATTAATTACTAAAGTAAAACTAGTCCTTGAAAGTATTGAATATGATTTATTTAGATCGATTGTCGTTAAAGAACATATTCGTTCCGATGGCCGTGAAATGACAGAAATTAGACCACTATCAACCGATATTGATCTACTTCCTCGTACTCATGGTTCTGCCTTATTTACAAGAGGTGAAACCCAAAGTTTAAGTGTTACAACACTAGGTGCTTTAGGTGAACATCAAATTCTAGATGGTCTTGATTTAGAAACTGAAAAACGTTTTATGTTACATTATAATTTCCCACAATTTAGCGTTGGTGAAACTGGACGTTATGGAGCTCCTGGAAGAAGAGAAATTGGTCATGGGGCTTTAGGTGAAAGAGCTTTAGCGCAAGTTATCCCATCGGAGGATGAATTCCCATATACTATTCGTGTCGTAAGTGAAATACTAGAGAGTAATGGTTCATCGAGTCAAGCTAGTATCTGTGCTGGATGTATGAGTTTAATGGCCGCCGGTGTTCCTATTAAAGCTCCTGTTGCCGGAATCGCTATGGGCTTAATCACTTATGGTGATAATTATCAAATTTTAACTGATATTCAAGGTATGGAAGATCATCTAGGTGATATGGACTTTAAAGTAGCTGGTACTAGAAATGGTATTTGTGCTTTACAGATGGATATTAAGATTAAGGGTATTACGAAACAAATCTTAAAAGAGGCTTTAGCGCAAGCCAAAGTAGCTCGTATGCAAATCCTTGATGTAATTGAAGCACAAATTCCTGAACCACGTAAAGAAGTAAGTAAATATGCTCCTAAGACAGTAACATTTATGATTAATCCTGATCGTATTAAAGATGTCATCGGTAAAGGTGGCGAAACTATTACAAAGATTATTTTAGATTGTAGTGATGTTAAGAGTGTTAATGATGTCAATGCCGTTAAAGTTGATCTTGAAGATGATGGTCGTGTTATCATCTATCATACTGATCAAGAAATTATCGATAAGACTGCTAATATGATTAAAGACATTGTAAGAGAACCTGAAAAAGATAAAATCTATACAGCTAAAGTAATTAAAATATTAAGTGATAAAGGATGTTTCGTTGAAATATGGCCAGGATGTGAAGGTATGGTTCATATTAGTCAACTTGCTTTAGAACGTGTTAACAAGGTAGAAGATGTCGTTAAAGAAGGCGATGAAATCATTGTTAAATGCCTTGGTTATGATAATCGTGGTAGATTAAACTTTTCAAGAAAAGAAGCTATCAAATAGTTTCTTTTCTTTTTTTATTATGATATATTTATAATTGGGAGGGGTGTAAGATATGAAAGAAAAAAGAAATATAATTATTTTAATAACTATATGGATCATAGCTTTAGTGACAGTTGTTGGTGTTGTTATATTTAAAAATAAAGAAAACCAGTCTTCAGTTACAAAAGAGGAAGAAAAGAGTTATGCAACACCTAATAAAGAAGCTAAAGGGACTAGTTTATATGCCACAAGAGTTGACAACGATATTGAAATAATTGCTAAACCATGTGGTCCAAATAAGCAAAATTATTATTTTGAAATATCTGGCCTTAAAAATAGTGAAACAGAAACGATAATTAATAAGAATATCAAGAAGATTTTTGATAAATATGATAAAGAATACGGCAAAGATGAAAAGAATACAATATCAACGATTTTATATGGTAATTATGGCGATATTTTATCATATGAAATCAATATCACGAATGATGAAAATGATACCCTTGTCGAAGAGTATCATACGATAAGTTTAAAAGATGGTAAAGAAATAGACATCTATGACATCTTTATTAATCGTGATATTGTAAACAGTATCCTAACTAAAGAGATTTCTCGTGAGTTAGCTAAAGATATAGATTCTCCAAATGCGTATGCTGATGCTGAACGTACTCAAAAAGAAGCTGAAATAGAGGATATAACATATCAATGTGTTTTAGGATTTAGTCAAGGAAAAGGTGAATTTGCCATTGCTAGTGATGGAGATGTATATGTAAGATATGGTGATTGTTATGCCCAAATAGAATTTACAACATACCATGATTATTTTGCTTTCCCAACACGCTTTATGGCTGATAAATCGTTATATAAAGAAGATATAAATCAACATGATTATGCGTTTGTAGCGGTATATGATGAGAATTTATACTATAATATTGGTGATAAGGATAATAATACTTTCGTTGATGCTATTATCTATAATTATACGATTGATGCTGAAGTTGATAATTATGATCAATTTCAAGCTAAAGTTACTTCTCTAGTTGATTATGATAAAATAATTAATACCCAAATAGCTTCTTTACCTAATAATAAATATCGCTATATAAATTTAAGTGGAATTATATATGGAAATGAAGATTATACGTTGACTAGCGTTGAATATGTTTTAAAGTCATGTACTACTTTATCAAAAAAATATTTTGAAAGCACATTGAAGCCACAAATATACATGGAGAAAACGGCTTTTAAATCTAGTTTAGATTCCTACTTTAATATTTCTAGTATTGAATATGACGATAATGGTAAGAAAAATAAAAATGTTGAATGTGGCTATGAAAAATCTTATATGACTTTCAATAAAGATTTTAAGCAAATAACATCACCTGCTGAAATGTTTGTTGATGGCTATGACTATCAATCAGTTATTGATCAAGTAATTAAAGAAAAAGCTGAATCATTTAAAATTGATTTTGAAACTCTTAAAAATAATGCCAAGTATATGATAAGTTTAGATGCTATAGTTATTTATTATAGTATTATTGATGACGATTCTGATATTGATAACTATGATTATATATATTGGGAAGATTTTGATGAAGATAAATTAAAATATTAGGAGGAGATTATGGAAGAAAATAAATTTAATGAAATACCAAATGAACCAATTATCGTAGGAGAAAATCCAATGAACAAACAAGTTTCACCACAAACTAAAAAAAATCATCTTTTTGTTTGGATTATTGTTATTTTAATTGCTATTGCAAGTGTAGTTGGAGTATATTTCCTTACCGATATGATAATTAATAAGAAGGAAAATAAGGATAACCCTAATGTTTTATTTACGAAAGATACTTTACCTAGAATTGACGCTTCTTTGGCGACACAACCACTTGTAGATGCTTTTGTTAAAGATTTTACTGGTAATACAACTAAAGAATTAGGAATTGAATATACTAATACCCATCCTGGTTACGTAAAATTAATTAATAATGAGACTGATTTAATTGTTGTTACAGAACCAAGTGATGAAGAGCTTGCTTTAGCTAAAGAATAAGGAGTTGAGCTAGAGGTTACTAAAGTTGTTACTGAGGGCTTTGTCTTCTTTGTTAATGTCGGTAATAAAGTTGATAATGTAAGCTTTGAAAATTTACAGAAAATATATACTGGAGAAATTACTAATTGGCAACAATTAGGAGGCCCTAATGCCAAAATTGTAGTTTATCAAAGACCAACTAATTCCGGAAGTCAAACAGGTTTACTTAGTTTAGTTATGAAAGGTAAACAAGTTAAAATTCCTACCACAACTGAACAAATTGAAACAATGGGAGGAATTATTGATATCGTATCCGATTATAATAATGGTATTAACGCAATCGGTTATTCATACTATTACTATGCTAATGTTATGTATAAAAATGATAATTTAAAGTATTTAGCTGTTAATGGAATTAAACCAGAATATAGTACTATTCAAGATGGTTCATACCCATTACTATCTGCTTATTACATTGTAACTCGTAAAGGGGAAACAAATAAAAATGTTGCTAAATTAAAAGATGCAATGTTATCAAGTCGTGGTCAGAAGGTAGCAACAGAAGCGGGATATGTACCTATTGGTTAACTATTGACAAGGTACATTAAAAAATGATACACTAAAATTGCTAGAAGATATGGTTTGCCGAAATCTGAAAAACCTACTAATTAACGTATTGGGAGTTAAAGTATTATAAGCCGTGTCGAATATCTTGGGTAACTAAGAGATCCTAACGTTTATAGCTTGACACCCACCTGGTAGAACAGGTTTTAATCGTTAGTTGGCGCCAGTCTTTTGGCTTTTTTATTGCTAAAAAAAGAACGATGATTATTCATTGTTCTTTTTATTTTTAATATAATTATTAATAAAATAACTAATGCCGTCTTCCTCATTGGATTTTGTGACATATGTGGCATGTTTTTTAACATCCGGATGAGCATTTTCCATTGCGACTTTTATGCCACAACTTTCAAACATACCAATATCATTAAAATTATCACCAAAGCAAAGACTATCTTCTTTAGATATATTTAATTTATCTAAAAGAATAGTAATACTTTTACCTTTAGATATATCAAAATCATTAACATCAACCGATACTGGTGCATCTAATATTTTTTGAAAAAATACTTTTGAAATATATGAAATAGTAAGTTGTTTACGCTGTATATAGTTGATTAAATGATTAACTTTATCATGTTCTAATGTATTATAAATAATTTGATAAACATCTTCCGGTAGTTCATTAATATCATCTAACGTAATGATATTAGGCCAATTAATCTGACAAAAATTATTTTCATAACAATTATTAATACCATTTAAAATGATACCGATGTGATGATCTTTAGCATATGACCACATATCATTAACCAAATCTTTTTTAATATTTGCTTGATAGATAAACTGACCATTACCATCACTGATGATAGCCCCATTATTCGCAATTAAGTAGTCACAGCAGCCTAATTCCTGCGCTATTTTCTTCATATAAGCATAATTTCGTCCTGAAGCTAGAGCGATTATTACTTGATGATCGTGTAATAATTGTAGAGCTTTCTTATTTACCTCTGTTATTTCTTTACTGTTATTAGTAAGCGTTCCATCTAAATCGAAGAAAGCAATTTTAATATCGTGTTTCATATCATCACCAATTTTATTATACCATAAATGTATTTGCACTTTTATACTTTTTATAGTATTATATTACTGAAGAAGTCATATGTTTACAAATTATACATAGAGAATTCTTAAGGAGTTAAAATGAATAAAAAAATATGCAATGGTGTAATTATTATATTTGCCTTTTTGCTTATGTTTCTTGTCACTTTTCCTAAACAAGAAAATACCTCAATCGCTACCGGAGAAGACGATTTACAAATAACTGATCGCATTCCCATCTTAACTTTTCATCGTATCGTACCTAATGATGTTAAGTTAGAGAAATATCCTGATAATCAATGGGTAGGTTCAGTTGATGTGTTTGCCGAAATGATGAAATATCTATATGATAATGGTTATCAAACCATAAGTAATGAGGAGTTCTATGAATGGTATACTGGTAAACGTCAGTTTACTAAAAAAACCGTTATGATTACTATCGATGATGGCTTTTATGAAGATTATTATTTAGTTTATCCTATTATTAAAAAATATGGTTTTAAAGCTACATCTTTTGTTGTAGGTAGTCGTATTCGCGAAGTAACTCATCCATATGATAAAAATGTTACTGCTTATCTGGGCCGTGACGTAATTGAAAAAGTTCGAAAAGAATATCCCAAATATGAATTTCAAAGTCATTCATATGATATGCATTATTACACCAAAAATAAAAAACATCGCATTAAAAGTATGTCTCATAACGATCTAAAAAATGATGTCGTAAGAAATCGTGAGTTTGGATATACAACAATGGCTTATCCTTTTGGTGATTATAACAAGATGATTGAAGAAATATTAAAAGAGGAAGGGTATCTTGTTGCTTACCGTTTCACGCCATCTGATTACGCTACGCGCAGTAGTGATCAATATGCAATTCCAAGAATTAAAATAAATGGACGTGCGACATTAAATACTTTAAAAAAATGGTTAAATTATTAATCATTTTTTATTATATTGTAAAAAATCGTAAAATGTGGTTTAATTATTATAATAGGTGATGATATGAGTAGTAATAATGATAGAGGAAGTAGTAGCAGTAATAAACAATTTTTAGCTGTTATTTTGTTTCTCATTTTTATAAGTGTAGCAATATTTGCGGCAAGCAAATTAAATAGTAACCCGGGCATAGCATCTTTTAGCCCTTATGGTGGTACAACATCATCGACATCTAATAGCAATGTTGTCGGTCAAGCTAGTTCTAAATCGAATATTCCTAAGACAGGAAAAACTAGCAATAGTCAAGTACCAAATTCAAAACCAGTTAAGGTTGTTACTTCTAATAAGCCAAGTAAAAAACCAACTACAGCATCTAAAGATAAAAATTATGTTCCTGTTTCTTCTTTTATTACAGAATTAGCAAGTAATAAAATATATGTTGGGTCTTCAACAACTGTTAAAGTAACAATTAATCCTAGTAACGCTACTGATAAAGGTATGACTTTCTCATCAAGTAATACTAAAGTGGCGACCGTTAATTCTAAAGGCGTCGTTACGGGTATGGGAGCCGGAACTTGTACTATTACTATAAAATTAAATGGTGGAGGTATGTCACAAGTTACAGTCCAAGTTATTAATCCACCAGCACCAAGTACCTCAAATAGTAATCCTAGTCCTAGTACAAATAGTAATACACCTAAACCATCAAATAGTAACACACCAACCGTCGTTCATGTATCAAGCGTTAAATTGAGTCAAACGAGTCTCTCTTTATCATTGGGAGGATCAAGTACTTTAACGGCGACAATTAGTCCAAGTAATGCCGCTAATAAATCCGTTACATGGTTAACTAGTAATGCTTCGGTAGCGACCGTAAGTAATGGTGTCGTCAGTGCGAAAGGGGCAGGAACAGCTATTATTACGGTTCGTACAGCTGATGGTAATAAAGAAGCTAAATGTACCATAACGGTTGTTGCGAAAAATGGATGGTACGAAGAAGGTGGCAAACGCTATTACTACCGTGATGGAGTTAAAGTAAAAGATACTTACGTTGACTATGTATATCTCGATAGTACAGGTGCTGCCAAAGCTAAAGTTGGTTCATTTAGTGCCACTTTGTATGGTGCTAAAGCGTGGGCTAATCAGCAATTAAATGTTCGTAGCTCTGATAAACAAAGTGCTTCTAAAGTTGGTACGGTACCAGAAGGTGGGAAGATGACCATTTTATCTGCTGATAATACAAGCACTAAATATATTAAGATTAAATATGGTAGTACAACCGGTTATGTATATTCTGACTATATTTATATTAATTTACCTGACATCGTTCCTGATGCTATTTATGAGATAACGAATGCTAATAGTTCTATCTTTAAATCAGCTGATGTTAATATTCCAAATGTTACTGGTAAAAATTTATATGGCTTTAAAAAGGCGTACAATGAAAAAATCAGTAAAACAACTTACTATGCACCACTTCTATATCCTGTCGCTAAAGAATTTCAAAAAGCTTATAACAATGCCGTTAATAAAGGATATAATTTAAAAGTTTATGATTCTTATCGTCCATATTCGGTAACAACAATGGTTAATAGTAATTTTAAAACACTTTATAATAATAATAAAACAGTTAAAAATAAGGTTGACTATGATAGCAATGGGGTTAAATGGGGTACCAGTTGGTTTTTAGCTAATGGTGTATCTAATCATAACCGTGGTATAGCTCTTGATATAACGATAACTGATCGTAATGGTAATGAGTTAAAAGCTCAATCTGCGATGCACACTCTAGATACCAGATCTTTAAGAAAATATAACAATAGTGTCGCTAATACATTAAGTAGTATTATGACATCAGCTGGTTTTGAAACATTAAATTCTGAATGGTGGCACTTTGAAGAAACAAATTATAAGAGTAGTAAATATACATCATTTAAACTTAGTTAGGTGATCATATGCTTTTTGTAATGATTTTAGTTTTTATCTTTATTCTTTTAATGATTTCATATTTCTTTTGTCACTTTAAAAGATTATATAATTTAACAAAATTAAGTTTTAAATTAAAGATGACTTTAACAATCATAACAACGTTATTAATTTCCTTTTTAGCGATTAATATCTTCAATGTTATCGGGATTATTGTTTTACATTGGTTCGTCTTTAGTGTAATAACCGATTTAGTTTTCTATGTTATAAATAAAATAAGCACTAAACGTTATTTAAAACTACAATTAAGTAGTATTATTCCCATTTGTTTAACTATTATTGTCATGCTTTATGGTTATTATAATATGACCAATGTCATTGAACATAAAGAGACGATTATCAGTTTTAAAGAATTAAAACAAGACTATGATATTCTCTTTATCTCCGATTTGCATTATAAGACGACGATGGATAAAAAGAAGCTTGATAAAATAGTGGATGATATTAATCAAAAGGAATATGATTTGGCTATTTTAGGTGGCGATATCGTCGATGAAAGTACTACCAATCAAGATTTAAAAGATGTCTTTAATTCTTTAGGTAATATTAAGACCAAATACGGAATATATTATGTCTATGGTAATCATGATGAACAAAATTACAGTACCCATCGAACCTATTCTAAAGAGGAGTTAAAAAACGTTTTAACAACTAATAACATTACTTTGTTATCTGATACCTATCAAGAACTTAATGATGATATTATTATCTATGGACGCGATGAAATATCGAGAAATAGTAAACGTCAGGATAGTTCATCAATTATTAAAGATTTAGATCAAAGTAAATATCTATTAATAGTCGATCATCAACCATTAGATATATCCAAAAATGCTAATTTAGGCTTTGATATGCAACTATCTGGACATACCCATGCCGGTCAAATTTTTCCTGCTGGTATTATAATTAAACTATTTATTAATGAAGTAGCTTATGGTCATGAAAAGATTGATAATTTAGATGTCATTGTCTCATCTGGGATGGCTGGTTGGGCTTTTCCTATTAGAACTAGTGACCATAGTGAATATGTATCAATTCATTTACAAAATAAAGCGTAATTTAACGCTTTTTTTGATATAATTAAGAAGAGGTGAGATATATGGTTTATTTACGATCTTTTGAATTACCTGATGCTCGTTCTGAACATAACATTACGTTGGGATTAAAAAGTACAAATGTGTCATATTATCCAATTAATCTTTTCTCAAGCAAAGAGTTTGAATCAATTAGTTTTGATCCAATTACAATCTTTTATGGAGGGAATGGTTCAGGTAAAACAACTCTTTTAAATATTATTGCTCGTAAAATATTTGCAGCGAGAAAAAATCCGAATGATCTAGGAGAAGTCTTTGATGCTTATTTAGGTTGTTGTATGGAAAATATTAAACGAAGCGAATTAAGAGAGGCTAAATTTATCTCAAGTGATGATATTTTTGATTATCTATTAGACATTAGAGCAATTAATTCCAAAATAAGTCGTCGTAAGGATGACTTAACTGAAGAATATTTAAGATATAAAAGTACACCATCGTCTAATTATGGTAGTATCTTTTCAGAATATGAAGAGTTAAAAAATAAAGTCGATGCTAACCGTCTTACCGCATCAAGTTATATTCGTAAACGTTTAGTTAATAATACCATTATTCAAGAATCAAATGGCGAGTCAGCTTTAGCTTTTTGGCAAAATGAAATTACCGAAAATGGTCTTTATATTATCGATGAACCAGAAAATAGTCTTTCGGCTGAAAATCAATTAAAACTTAAAGAATTTATTGAAGAGTCAGCACGTTTTTATAATTGTCAATTTATTATTGCGACACATTCTCCATTCATTTTAAGTTTAACTGAAGCTAAAATATATGATTTAGATACAACACCAGTAACGACTAAAAAATGGACAGATTTAGAAAACGTCAATACTTATTATCATTTCTTTAAAGAACATGAAAAGGAATTTGAAAAGTCTAGTAAATAGACTTTTTTTGTATATTAATTTATAAAACGTGTCATAAAAGGGTGAGGAGATAAGATTATGGCACGACATAAAGTAGATATCTGTGGTATTAGTACTAGTTCCCTTACTGTTTTGTCAAATGAAGAAATGGAAAAATTATTTAAAGAGTATCAAAATGGCCACATTGAAGCTAAAGAAAAGTTAGTGAGTGGCAATTTAAAATTAGTTTTAAGTATTTTAAAAAAATATAATAATCGGATTGATAATATGGATGATTTATTTCAAATTGGTTGTATTGGGTTAATTAAAGCTATTGATAATTTTGATTTAAAACATGGTGTTAAGTTTTCTACCTATGCTGTTCCGATGATTCTAGGTGAAGTAAAACGCTATTTAAGAGATAACAATAGTGTAAGAATTGCTAGAAGTATCAAGGATACAGCTTATCGCATTGCGAAAGAAAAAGAAAGATTAGCGGCTCTATTAGGTAAAGAACCACCTATACGAATGTTGTGTGAAAATTTGGGTCTTACGGAGTATGAACTTTTTTTAGCGGAAAATTCATTAAAAGAAAGTATTAGTATGTCCGAACCAATCTATAATGATGGGGGAGATGTCATCTATCTAGCCGATCAATTAGAAGATAAAACGAACTCTCTTTACTCTTTAGAAGAAAGGTTAAGTGTCAAAGATGCACTTAATAAATTAAAAGCCAAAGAACGTTATATCATCCAGTCTCGTTACTTATATGGTAAGACACAGATGGAGTTAAGTGAAGAATTAGGAATTAGTCAAGCTCAAATATCACGTTTAGAAAAAAGTGGACTTGACAATATTAAGCGGATGATTCTTTAAAAAACTTGTTATAAAGTTTAATATTGTGTTATACTTAAATAGTATGATAGGAGGAACGTTATGCAAGGTTGGGAAAACTTTAAAGGTGAAAATTGGAAAAATAATATTGATGTTTTTGATTTTATAAAAGAAAATTATACCGAATATTTAGGTGATGAATCTTTCCTTGTAGGTCCTACAGAAAAGACAAAAAGAGTATGGAAAGTATGCGCTGATAAAAGTTTAATTGAATTAGATAAAGGAATATACGATGTCGAGACTAAAATTGTCTCTGGTATCAATAATTTTAAACCTGGATATATATCTGAAGATGATGATGTTATCGTCGGTTTACAAACTGATGAGTTATATAAACGTATTGTCAATCCATATGGTGGTATGCGTATGGTTGAACAAGCTTTAGCAGCTTATGGATATGAATTAGATCCAGATGTTAAGAAGCATTTTACAACGTATCGTCGTACACACAATGATGGTGTCTTTTCAGCATATACCACGGATATTCGAAGAGCTCGTCATGCTGGCTTATTAACTGGTTTACCTGATGCCTATGGTAGAGGACGTATTATCGGTGATTATCGCCGTATTGCTTTGTATGGTATAGACTTTTTAATTGACAAAAAGAAAGAAGATTTATTATTACTTGAACAAAGAGAAATAGATGAATATGTCATTCGTCTTCGTGAAGAAGTATCATTACAAATTGATGCTTTAAATGAAATTAAAGCGATGGCTGATAGCTACGGCTTTGATATTAGTAAACCTGCTACTAACGCTAGAGAAGCTATTCAATGGTTATATTTTGGTTATTTAGCTGCCATTAAAGAAAATAATGGAGCAGCTATGAGTTTAGGACGTACATCAACTTTTGTTGATATCTATATTGAACGTGATTTAAAAAATGGCATCTTAACCGAGGAACAAGCTCAAGAGTTAATTGATCAATTTGTCATTAAATTACGTGTTGCTCGTCATTTACGTACACCTGAATATAACGAGTTATTCGCTGGTGATCCAACATGGGTAACAGAGTCAATTGGCGGTATGTTAGAAGATGGTCGCTCCCTTGTTACAAAAAGTAGTTTCCGTTATTTACATACGCTTATTAATCTTGACTCATCACCAGAACCTAACTTAACTATTTTATGGAGTCATAATCTACCAGCTAAGTTTAAAAGATACTGTGCGAAAATCTCCGCTATGACCGATTCCATTCAATATGAGAATGATGAAGTTATGCGTCCTATTCATGGTTCTGATTACGCTATTGCTTGCTGTGTATCAGCGATGACAGTAGGTAAACAAATGCAATTCTTTGGTGCCCGTTGTAATCTTGCTAAAGCCTTACTTTATTCAATCAATGGTGGCGTTGATGAGATGAAAGGTGAACTAATTGTTAAAGGCTTTGATAAGATGACTGACACCGTATTAGATTATGATAAAGTTATGGCCGTTTATGATCGTATGCTCGATGTTGTGGCGAAAACATATGTCGATGCGATGAATATTATTCATTTCATGCATGATAAATATGCATATGAAGCTGGTCAAATGGCTCTACACGATACAGATCCTGAAAAATTAATGGCCTTTGGTATAGCTGGTTTGTCAGTTGTTATTGATTCTTTATCAGCTATTAAATATGCTAAAGTAAAACCAATTCGTAATAAGGATGGTATCGCTATCAACTTCGCTATTGAAGGGGATTTTCCAAAATATGGTAATGATGATAATCGTGCTGATGATATCGGTGTTGATATTGTAAAACGTTTCTATAATAAACTTTGTAAATATCCTTTATATAAAGGAGCTAAACATACACTATCAATTTTGACTATTACATCTAATGTTGTCTATGGTAAAAAGACTGGTGCTACTCCTGATGGACGCGCGGCTGGTGTACCTTTTGCTCCTGGAGCTAATCCAATGCATGGTCGTGATGCCAGTGGAGCTATTGCCTCATTAAATAGTGTAGCGAAAATACCTTATGCTCACGTTTGTGAAGATGGTATATCAAATACTTTCTCCATTGTACCTAATGCTTTAGGTAACGATGATGAATCACGTTATAGTAATTTAGTAAGTTTAATGGATGGTTATTTTGCTCGTGGAGCGCAACATCTTAATGTTAATGTTTTAAATCGTGATACCTTAATTGATGCGATGAATAATCCAGATAAATATCCAACACTTACCATTCGTGTATCTGGTTATGCGGTTCGTTTTAATCGTTTGAGTAAAGAACAACAATTAGAAGTAATTAGTCGTACTTTCCATGGTAATATTTAATGACTGGTTATATTAATTCTATTGAGACAATGGGCCTTGTTGATGGCCCAGGTATAAGAATGGTCATCTTTATGAAAGGTTGTCCATTACGTTGTCTTTTTTGCCATAATCCTGAAACATGGACAATCAATGGCGCTACAGCTATTACGAGTGATGAAATTGTAAAAAAAGTTGCTAATAATAGTACGTACTATGAAAATGGTGGTGTTACTTTTAGTGGTGGTGAACCATTACATCAACCAGAATTTCTTCTTGAATGTTTAAAGAAAATTAAGGAGTTAGGCATCCATACCGCTCTTGATACATCAGGTGTCGGAAAAGGTATGTATGAAGAAATCTTAAGATATACTGATTTAGTTATTTTAGATATCAAAGCTATTACTCCTGATGGATATCTAAAGATGACATCGCATACCATTGATGAATTTAATCATTTTAAAGAAGTCTTAAATAAAAGTGGTAAGGAAGTATGGTTACGTCAAGTCATTGTTCCGGGAATTAATGATAATGAAGAATATATACGTGATTTAAAAGAATATATTAAAGATTTTAATAATGTTACGAAGGTGGAATTATTACCTTATCATCTATATGGTATTGAAAAATATAAAGAGTTAAAAATACCATATCGTCTAGATGGTGTACCACCGATGAATGAGACTAAACTAGATATGTTAGATAATCTATTGAAAGAGGAGTAATCCTCTTTCTTGCTTTTTATAAGGACATTTTATATAATGATAATGGTGAAAGTATGAAGGTAATAAAACTTAAAGTAAGTGAAGAAAATGATCTAATTAGCTATCTTGTTAAACATAGTAGTCTTGCTAAAAATAAGATTAAAAGTTTAGTTAAATATCAAAAGATAACCCTTAATCATAAGTTAGTTACTAAATTACCCATAATGGTCAAAGTAAATGATGAAATAGTTATTGATTTAACAATAACAGAAGAAGTTCCTTTTACCATTATCTATGAAGATAAAGATATTTTAGTCATTAATAAAAAAGCCGGTCTATTAACCGTAAGTACCGATAAAGAACATGATACTTTAGCTCACCAAGTGAGAATGTATGCTAATAAACATCATTTTAAAGCCTTTATTATTAATCGTATAGACCGAGAAACATCAGGTATTGTAATGTTTGCCAAAAGTGATAAAGTTAAAAAGCAATATCAAGATAATTGGAATACTTTAGCTATCAAAAGGGGATATATAGCTTTAGTATATGGTGAAATGCATAAAGATGGTGTGATTGATAATTATTTAAGGGAAGAAAACAATACTTTTGTTCATAGTGCTCCTCAAGGTAAAAGAGCTATCACTTATTATCACATTTTAAAGAAAAATAAAAAATATACTTTATTAGATATCGATATTAAAACAGGGCGTAAAAATCAGATCCGTGTCCACTTAAGTGAACTTGGCTATCCTATTGTTGGCGATGCCAAGTATGGCCATGATACTACTTCAAAGAGAATGGCACTACATAATTATATCCTTATCGTTAAACATCCAATAACACTTAAAGAACAAGTATTTGAAGCACCTTACCAGCATGATTTTGATCACTTATTTAAAGATTGATAAACTTTACATAAATTAAATAAAATGTTACAATGAATTTGAAAATAGGAGGACTTTATGGAAGAAGTAAAAGAAAAGAATAATAAAAAGATGGCTATCATAAGTGTTGTCGCGTTAATTATCTTAATTATCGGGGCGGTCGCTGTTTACTTTTTCTTTGTTAAAGATAACAAAGAATTAACAGAACCTAAAAGTAATAAAGAAACAACCGGTATTAGACCACCAGTTGATAATGCTAAACGTGATGGCAAAGTTATTACCATCTATAAGTTAGACGACAAGGAATTAGATAATCATGCTATCTATACATCAACATATGATCCAACTGATAAAGAATATTATGATATAACAACAGCCGGTAGTTTTACCTGTAAATCATATTCTTGTGAACCAATTTTTTCCTTTGAACACTATTCAGTTGTCGATGAAGATGATAAACTATATATCTATAATTTTGAAAAAGATAGTGTTGTAGCTGGCCCAATTGGTAATATTCCTGAGCATGAGGATTATGATCAAGTAGTCGATTATCTGCTTAATGAAAATACCCTAGATTTGCTTGGAGTAGTCATTAAAAATGATGATAATATGACTATTTATAGTTTAAGATATAATCTTTTATATAAAAATGTTGAAGGAATTTATATTAATGATTATTCCAATAATGACGGTTATATTGTTCGTTTAGATAAAAAATATGATAATGATGAAGAATTAGATGTATATCCATATGAATTTTTCAATCTAAAAACAGGACGTGTCGATTTCACCATTGATGCATATAATTTAGATCGTCTTTATGTCGATGATGAAGTTTATATTTTGGGTATTGATCATGATGATATGATAACGGTTTATAACCCTATAGGTAAAAAAGTTTTAGGTGATAATGCCGTTTATCAAGTAGTCTATGATAAAGGTAATATCGTAACCATAAAAGATAATAAGTTCCAAGTTTACGATAAAAATGGTAAACTTAAAAACGAAAGTAAAGCATATACGGAAATTGCAGCCATAGGTGGGGATTTTGCTGTCGTTATCAATGATAAAAAAGTTGAATTACATGATGTAAATGACCAGTTATTAACAACTTTTATAACTGACTATGATGAATCACGTTATTCCGTTCATTCAATGTTATCTGGTTGGTATGAAGAAAATGGTAAAAATGGCATTTACATTATTATTCAAGATGATAAATTAACCTATAAGGATGTCATAACCGCTAATCCAAGTTTAAAAAATGAAATATCCGAAGAAGATCAATATGATTATGGTTATGAATACTACTATATTCCAACAACTAAAGAAACAGGTAAAATAGTGACCTATATAGGTGGTTATGCTAAACCGATCTTATACTTATATCCAGAGAAAGAAACAAAGGTTGAAATAACCTTTAAGCATCCTAATTACTTAACGACTACATATCCTAAATATTTAGATAAATGGTCTGTTGTGGCTTCACCTGATGGAACTTTAAGTGATGGTAATCATGATTATTATGCCCTATATTGGGAAGAGGTTGGTAATCACCCAATTACCTTTAAAGAAGGCTTCTACGTTGAAGCTAAAGACGCTATTAAATTCTTGGAAGAAAAATTAAATATTATTGGTTTAAATAGTCGTGAAGCTAATGAATTTATAATGTATTGGTTACCAATTTTAGAACGTAATCAAAAAAATCTTGTCTATTTCGAATTAACTGATGAAAGAAATGAATACAATAAGTTAAACATCACACCAAAACCTGATTCTTTACTTCGTATTGCCATTCATGTTAAAAAGGTCGACCATCAAGTTAATATCAAAGAACAAAAACTAAAGAGCTTTAAAAGAACTGGTTTTACTGCCGTTGAGTGGGGTGGAACTATTCATTAAAGAACTTTAGTTCTTTTTTTTATTCCATCAAATAAAATTTAATAGGTGGTATAATGCGTTTATCTGATCTTCAAGCTAAAGATGTAATTAATATTCAAGATGGTAAATGTATTGGTAATATTATTGATGTTAGTATTGATGGTGAAGGCAAGGCTGTCGTCTTATTAGTTGAAAAATATCGCTTCTTTATGTCATTATTTAATACCCATACTATTGAGATTAAATGGCATCAAATTAAGAAAATTGGCAAAGACGTTATTTTAGTTAATATTGGTGATATTAATTAAAAACTTTTTATTTACAATAAATACGTGATATAATTTTAGTAGGTGGTATTATGAAAGTTTTATTATATACTGAAGGTTATAAAACAATCAGTAAGTCAGGATTAGGGAAAGCTATTAAACATCAAATGAAAGCTTTAGAGGATAACAACATTCCTTATACAACTAATTTAAAAGATGATTTTGATATTTTACATGTTAATTTTTATGGTCCTAAATCTTACTTATTTACTAAAAGAATGCGTAAAAAAGGCAAAAAAATTATCTATCATGCCCATTCGACCGAAGAAGATTTTCGTAATTCCTTTAAGTTTAGTAATTTAGTAGCGCCTCTTTTTAAAAAGTGGATTTGTACTTGTTATAAACTAGGAGATCAAATTATTACTCCAACGGAGTATTCAAAGAAAATCCTAGAAGGCTATAATTTAAATCGACCAATTAAAGCAATAAGTAATGGCGTCGATACAAACTTTTTAGAACATGATGCCAAAGCTGGTCAAACTTTCCGTGAAAAGTATGGTTATCAAAAAAAGGATAAAGTTATTGTAGGAATTGGATTATATATTGAACGAAAAGGTATATTAGATTTTGTTGAACTTGCTAAAAGATTGCCTCAATATAAATTTATTTGGTTTGGATATAGTCCACTATGGGCATCACCTCATAAAATAAGAAAAGCTGTTAATACTAAATTAGATAATTTAGTTTTTGCTGGTTATGTTGATAATAGTATGATTAAAGCGGCCTTAAGTGGGGCTGATTTATATCTTTTTCCAACTTTAGAGGAGACAGAAGGTATTCCTATTATTGAAGCTTTAACAGCTAAAATACCTACCTTAATTAGAGATATTCCTATCTTTGATGAATATGAGACGGATAAAGTTGTCTATAAAGCTTCTAATATCGACGAATTTGAAGAAAAAATTAAACTTATTTTAGAAAAGAAATTACCTGATTTAACTAAAGAAGGTTATAAAGTAGCTAAGAAAAAAGATTTAAAAGTTGTCGGTAAGATGTTAGCGGATACTTACTATGAAACATTAAATTTAAAAAGAGAAGAAAAACCGAAAAGGGCTGACGCTACATATTTTCGCTCTTTAGCGATTGTTTTAATGATGATTTTATTCTTTATTACCATGATTTTAAAGTCTCAAGGCTTTGTTAAATTAAGTGGTCTAACGATGCCATCTAATGAAGAAGTTGAAAAAACTAGTGAATATCATCGTTTAATTGAATATATGGATACGAGTATCGATATCAAGGTCTATGCTCCTACAGCAGATTTAGGTAATAGAGCTTTAGATGAAGCCGAAAGTATCTATAAAGAGTATGATCAATTAACCAGTCGCTCTAATCCAGATAGTGATTTAAATAAGATATCCAAGAGCGATAGTGATGAAGATTATTTAACGATTAATCATCAACTATACGATATGATTGCGTATGGACTCGATTGGTATGAAAAAAGCGATAAATTATTAGATATTCGAGCTGGAGCGCTCACTGATTTATGGCAACGTTATTATGAAAAACAAAAAGGAATACCATCTGAAGCAGAAATCGAAGAAGCTCAAGATAAAATCAAAGACATTGTTTTAAAGGATGATGATAAAATTAAAAATAATCATCCTAATATCAATCTTGATAGTTTTCGTTTAGGATATGCGACAGATAAAGTAACCGATACTTTAAAATTACTAAAGATTGATAAATATATTATTAATGCTGGTGGTAATATTGTTTTAGGAAATCACTATGAAAAAGGTGGAAAGTATAATATCATTATCGATAGTCCTTTTAAAGGAGATGAAAATTCACTTTCAACCTTACGTTTAACTAATTACGCTATTTCCACAACAAGTCTTTATAAGAAATATTATACATATGCAGAAAATGACTATGGCTTAACTATTAATCCACTTACCGGAAAACAACCTAAAAATGATATTGTCGGAGTGACAGTTATCGCCAAAAGTTTAAAAGAAGCTCAAATATATTCAACTATCCTATACTTAATGGATATAAGTGAAGGTCAAAAAATAGTTAATAAAATAGATAATCTAGAGGCCATTTGGGCATATAGATATAAAAATGAAAATGATTTTGTTATATCTGATCATTTCTATCAATTAAGTTAGCGTTTCATTAAAGAAACGTTAATTTTGTTTTGCCTTTAAAGTTGATATTTGATATAATTAGTAAGAGTGTGAATAGTATGTATCTAAAAAAAATTATAACCCAAGGTTTTAAATCTTTTGCTGATAACATCGTTATCGATTTAGATCAAAATATTGCTGGTATTGTCGGACCTAATGGTAGTGGAAAAAGTAATGTTGTTGATGCGATAAGATGGGTATTAGGTGAACAATCAGTTAAATCATTACGTGGCGATGATAGTATGATTGATATTATCTTCTCTGGTAGTAAAACGCGTAATCCACTTTCAGTCGCTACCGTAACTCTCGTTTTTAATAATGCCGATCATTATTTAGCTATCGATGAAGATGAAGTTTCTATTAAAAGAAAGCTATATAAAGATGGAACGAATGAATACTATATTAATAATGAGAAAGTACGTCTTAAAGATGTAACTACGCTCATTCTTGATTCCGGCATTGGTAAAGAGAGCTTTAATATTATTGGTCAAGGTCAAATCGATAATATTCTTAGTGAAAAGCCAACCGAAAGACGTACTATGTTTGAAGAAGCTGCGGGTGTTTTAAAATATAAAAGACGAAAAGAAGAAGCTATTCGTAAATTAGACCGTACGCACGATAATATGAATCGTGTTAATGATATCATTAATGAATTAGAGCAGCAAGTTGAACCTCTTCGTGAGCAAAAAGAAAAAGCGTTGGCGTATTTTGCTTTAAAAGACGAACTTAAAAATTTAGAGATTGGTTCCATTACACACGATATTGATATCATCAATGATAAGTTTAATGATACCAAAAAAAGAGTTGAAATTTTAAAAGAAGAAATAACTAATATCTCAATTAGTAATAATAAATATGAAATTAAAATTGAAGAATATAAAAATAAAATTAATAAATTAAACGAAGAGATAACTTCTAAACAACAAGATTTAATTAATTTAACAACGAAAGCTGAACGTATTAATAGTCAAAAAGAAATTATTTTAGAGCGTAAAAAATATGAAGTTGATAACGCTAAAATGCATAAAGAAGTTATTGAATTAAAAAAAGAAGAATTAACACTAAATAACAATATTGATGGTTTAATACTTACCTTAAAAGATATTGATGCTGAAATAGATAGTATTAATATAAAGAAGGAAGCTATTGAAAAGAATATTTCAGATGTTAATAATACGAAAAGAAAAAAAGAAATTGAATTGAGTAGTAAGCTTCGTTCATTAAATGTTTTAAATAATAAAATTAATAATCTTCGTGAAAGTATCGATAATAGTAATACCTTACCTAGTTCTGTTCGTAATATCTTAAATAATCCACGCCTTAAAGGTATTCATAGTAATATTGGAAGTATCATCGAAGTAGAAGAAAAATACTCTAAAGCTATTACAACAACTCTAGGTGGTGCGATTAATAATGTTATTGTCGAAAATGAAAAAAGCGCTAAAGAAGCTATCAATTATCTTAAAGATAATAATTTAGGTCGTGCAACTTTCTTTCCTTTAAATATTATAAAGACGAAAGATGTTGATCAAGATACTTTAAAACTCGTTCAAAAACAAAATGGCTTTATCGATGTCGCATCAAAACTTGTCCGCAATAATGCCATTTATGATAATATTATTGAAAATCAACTCGGCAATGTTTTAGTTGTCGATAATATCGATAACGCTAATATTATTAGTAAAGCAATTAAATATCGTTATCGTATTGTCACTTTAGATGGGGAATTACTTCATGTTGGTGGATCTATTACCGGTGGTAATATTATTCAAAAAAATGTTATTATTGAAAAATATGAATTAGAAAAGAATATCAAATTATTGGCGGATAATGAAAAAGATATTCAAGAGATGGAAAATAATTTAAATGAGTTAGATTATGAGCTTAAATCTTTAGAAGATAAGTTATATTTAGTTAATAAAGATTTAATCGTTAAAACGGAAGATAAAACTAATAAAGAATATAATCTTAAGAGTTTAAAAGAAAAACAAGATAGCTTAAAACAAGCTATCCAAGGAACGGAAAATATTTTAAATGATACATTAAGTGAGGAAGAGGATAAAGTATTAGAGGAGTACTATCAAACATTAAACGCTAAAAATGAGCTTACTAATAACCTTAATAATCTTAAAAATGCTTTAGCGACTTTAAATAGTGAATTAGATGAATATGAATATCTAGCTAAAAAGGATAATAGTTTATACAATCAGAAGAATAATGAGTTAAAAGATTTAGAGATTGAGGTTAATCGTAATGATGTTAAATTAGATAACCTTTTAAATCAATTAAGTGAAACTTATAATATGACTTATGAATATGCCCATAATAATTATAAGCTAGATATGGATATTACTTTAGTTAAAAATCGTATCACTTCTTTAAAAAGACAAATGCGTGAGTTAGAACCAATTAATGCGACGGCGCCGGAAGAATATGATCGTGTAAGTGTCCGTTATGAGTTCTTGATTAAACAGCAGGAAGACTTAAAGAATGCAGAAAATACATTACTAGAAATTATCAAAGAGATGGATGATGTCATGGAAGATAATTTCATGAATGCTTTTAATACCATCAATAAAAACTTTGAAATTACTTTTAAAGAATTATTTAAAGGTGGTACTGCATCCTTGAAGTTAACTGATCCAAGTAATATATTAGAAACCGGTATTGAAATTGTCGCATCTCCTCCTGGTAAGAGCTTAAAGAGCATTAATTTACTATCAGGTGGCGAGAAAACATTTACAGCCATCAGTTTATTATTTGCTATCTTAAAGTCCCGTCCAGTACCTTTCTGTGTTTTAGATGAGGTCGAAGCAGCTTTAGATGAAGTCAATGTTGAATCTTTTGGTGAATACTTACAAGGACTTAAAGATAAGACACAATTTATTATCATTACCCATAAGAAGAAAACGATGGAATATGCTGATATATTATATGGTATAACGATGCAAGAGTCTGGCGTTAGTAAATTAGTTAGTGTTAAATTAGAGGAAATAAAGTAATTTCCTCTTTTTATGTTATAATAATATTAGGTGGTAATATGAATTATCTCTTATATGGGTTAGAAGCTTTTCTAATTAATGAAGAAGTCGAAAAAATAATCAATAAAGAAAAAGATGCTGACGTCATCCGCTATAATCTTGATTCCGATAATATTAAAAATATTATTGATGATTGTCAGATGTTATCATTATTTCAAAGTAATAAAATAGTTATTATTGATAATTGTTCTTATTTTAACCGCGTTAAAAATAATGAAGATGATGTGAGTCTTCTCCTTGAATATCTAGAACACTATAATCCTAGTACAACGCTTATTATAATTAATCATAATGAAACTATTGATAATACCAAAAAAATTACGAAAAAGATTAAAGAAGTTGGTCAAATCAAAGAATTTAATAAAATTGATCCTCCTACTTTAGTAAAAAAACTCTTTGCTGATTATGAAATAGATAGGGAGGCTATCAATTTATTAATAGAAAGAGTAGGCTCTACAAGCGCTATTTTAAATCAAGAAATAACGAAAATTAAACTATATAAGGATAGCGATAAAAAAGTAACTAAAGAAGATATTTTAATGGTTTCTTCTTTGAATATCGATACCAACATTTATACCTTTGTTGACAATATAATTAATAAAAAAACAGATATTGCTTTAAAAACATATTATGAAATATTAAAAAATAATGATGATCCAGCTGACGTTATCGCTTTAATTGCTAGTAAATTTAGATTGATGTATCAAGCTTCTAATTTAAGTAAAAAGGGTCTAAATCATAATGAAATTGCTAAAATATTAGGTGTTCATCCATATCCTGTTAAGTTAGCTTGTGAAAGTGCTAATAAATATTCATCTAAAGTATTACTACATTATTTAGAAGCTTTAGCGGATTTAGATTGTGACATTAAGACTGGTAAAGTTAATGCCGAATTAGGTGTTGAGCTATTTATTCTCAATATTTAATTTGGCTTTTTTTATTTTTTATGTTAGAATAAGTCAATGTTTGGAGGCTAATATGAGTAAACTAAATATTAAAGATTGTTATTTCTATTCTATTGTTGGTGATGCTAATTATTCACTACAAACATTAGAACAAATTATTTTAAGTGGCAATATTTTATCAAGAAGTAATTTAAAACAACCTAATCGTCATAAATTAAATCATGATAATGAAATATGCCTAGTTGAATATGCTCCTTCTGAAAAGCATAGACTTCATGGACGTGAGACATCTGGTTTTTATCACTATACAACACACTTTTTATCACTTATTCTCGATAAAAAAATAAGTCCTATTAGGACTCTTCCTTATAAGCCAATATTTTCTGATTTAGATATGAAGCAATTAGGTGATTTTACAACCTTTTATGATGAAGTACGTACATTAGATGCGATTAGTCTAGAACATCTAATTGGTGTAAGTGTTCCTTATAGTAAATATGTTAATGAAGGTGATATCTCTTTTTTAGGTTTTTGTGATGAAGAAATCGTCGATTATTACACGCGAAAAGCTAAAGTTAATCCTAATCATCCACTCCATAAAGATATGGCTAGTTTTAATATTAATTATCCAGCTATTAGAGAACAATATATCCTAAATTACTTAAAAGCTGTTCGTGATATTCTTACTAAATATCAAATTGATGTACCAATCTATACTCATCACCGTGAAGCGGGAAAAGATACTTTTAAGGTATATCAAAAATAATATGATTTATGTTAATAAACCTATTTCCTTTAAAGGGATATCTTATATTGTTTGTGATTTTGATCAAACGATTACAACTACTGATAGTACTTCATCTTGGGGTATCTATTCCGAAAGTTCACTTTTAAGTGAAGACTTTAAACAAGCCTTAAATGATTGTTATAATAAGTATCGTCCAATTGAACTAAATCATCAAATACCTTTGCAAGAACGTATCAAATTACTATGTGATTGGCCACGCGAGGAGATATCCCATTTTGCCGAATTTGGTATAAATATTGATTTGTTTAGACGGATAGCTCGTGAGACAAATGCATTAAAAGTAAGACCTGGGTTTACAGCCTTTATTGAAGAAACGAGTCGTTTACAAATTCCGGTCTTTATTGTTAGTGGGGGATTATTTGAACCTATTGAAGGCGCTTTAAAAAGAGCTCATGCTTTAACGCCTAATGTTTCAATTATTACTAATACGGTACGAGTCGTTAATGATAAAATTGTTGGTTTAGAAGAACCTGTAATTCATACCCACAATAAAAATACTATAAAACTTCCACTTCAAGATGATGAAAGAGGAGTCTTATTTGGTGATTTACCATCAGATAAGAATGTTTCAACGCATCTTAAAACCATTAATATTGGCTTTTTAAATAAAGCTAGTCTAGAATTATATAAAAGAGAATTTGATATTGTCTTAACCGATGGTTCATCATTTGATGGTATAAGTAAAATTCTATTTAAACAATATAAAAAGTAAAGATTAATTCTTTACTTTTTTTCACATACTGCACCTAAAGTAATATAACGTGATTCAAAATTAGATAAAGTTAAACTTGTATCGATAGAACTACTTCCATCTGTGGCATTATCGGTTATAAACTTATCTAAATCAAAAGCTGCGTAATCAATTGTTACATCGACAGTTAACTTATTATCTTTACGAGAAATGTTATATTCATATCCACCATACTGACTAGCTGCCGTATTTTCTTCATCAGCTGCTTGTTCAAAGCTATCTAATATATCTTTTTCATATGAGTTATAAACTTCACGAGATATAACTTTTTTAACATTATCTTTACTATCAGCAAAGACATAGTATTTTGATCCAATAACATAACCATCTTCACGACGATCAAAGTCCATACGACAAACTAATTTAGCATCTTCAGTATCGGCAACATCGATATCTTTCGATAAATTCTTTTCTAATTCACCAGTAGTACTATTATCACAACCCATTAATAAAAACATTATTAAAAAAGTTAAGACCATTTTTTTATATTTCATCATATCACCCAATAATTATTATAACCTATATGTCAAAAAAAGACAATTCATAAATTATGGGTTGACTATGACAACGTGTCATAGTATAATTATCTTTGTTGGTAATATGGTAGGTGAGATTATGCCAAATAAAGCTTTTATGCATCTAGAAGAACAAAAAAGGAAAAGATTAATTACATCAGCTTTAAATGAATTTTCTAAATATCCTTATGATCAAATATCTATTAACCGTATTATTCAATCAATCGATATGCCAAGAGGAAGTTTCTATCTTTATTTTAATGATAAAGAAGATTTATATTTATATATTTTTAGTACATATCATAATATTTTAATAGACTTTCTAAATAATGCAACTAAAAATAGTAAAACGATTATCGATGTATGTTCTAATATGTTTGAAGAAATAATTGAATATTGTGATAATGGTAATTATGGGGCCCTTTTAAAGATGTTTTTTATTGGGTTAAACCATAATATTGAAAATAAACTAATGGATGCTGGCTCGAGAGATGAAGTTATTAAAACTGTTACTTTATTTAATGAACAAGCTCACCAAAGAATTCAAAAAGATATCGATATTAAAGATGTTACCGATCTATTAGTCAATATTCTAATTCATTCTATTTCACAATATTATATTATGAATTTCGAATTAGATGTCGTTAAAGAACATTTTTATCATCAATTAAAAATTGTTCAAAAAGGAATTTATTAATAAGGAGGAATTATGTTTAAATTACTAAAAAAATTAAGTAAAAGAGATCTTTTATTTGCCCTAATATGTGTTTGTCTAGTGGCTTTTCAAGTTTGGTTAGATTTAAAGTTACCCGACTATATGACAGAAATTACCCGCTTGGTTCAAACGTCAGGAAGTAAAATGGGGGATATTCTAAAACAAGGGGGATTTATGTTACTATGTGCGGTTGGATCACTAATATCCGCTATTATTGTAGGATATTTTGCCGCCCTAATTAGTGCCTCTTTTTCCCGAAAATTACGTAAAGAAATATTTGATCATACTTTAGGTTTTGGAATGGATGAGATTAAAGATTTTTCAACAAGTAGTTTAATTACGAGAACAACTAACGATGTTACCCAAATCGAAATGGTTATCGCTATGGGGCTTCAAATGTTAATTAAAGCTCCGATCATGGCTGTTTGGGCCATTTCAAAAATTGTCAATAAAAGTATGGAATGGAGTGCCTTAACTGGCGGTTGCGTTGTCATTTTACTTACGACCGTTATTATCTTAATGATTATCGTCTTACCACGTTTTAAAATTGTTCAAAAGCTAATTGATAAGATTAATGGGGTAACAAGAGAAAACTTAACCGGTATTCGCGTTATTCATGCTTTTAATGCTGAAGACTTTCAATTAGAGCGTTTTGAAGAAGTTAATGATAAATTAACGAGAACACAATTATTTAACCAAAGATGTTTTGCTATATTAAATCCCGTTATGAATTTAGTTATGCATTTTCTTACTTTAGGTATATATTTTATTGGTGCTTATCTAATTATGGATGCTAGTATGACCGATAAAATTACGCTTTTTGGTAATATGGTTGTCTTCACTAGTTATGGTATGCAAGTTATTATGTCTTTCTTAATGTTGGCGATGATCTTTATGATGTGGCCAAGAGCACAAGTATCTGCTGGTCGTATCAACGAAGTATTAGATCGCAAAACAAGTATTAAAGATGGCCAAATAACTGAAGGAAATAAAAATGCATTAGGTACTATTGAATTTCGTAATGTATCATTTAAATATCCTGATGCTGATGAATATCTTCTTAAAAATATATCATTCAAAGTTAATCGTGGTGAAACAGTAGCGTTAATAGGTTCCACTGGTAGTGGTAAATCAACCCTTATCAATTTAATTCCGCGTTTTTATGATGTTACTGATGGGGAAGTATTAGTTGATGGTGTTAACGTTAAACAATATAAATTAGCAAGTCTCCATAGTAAATTAGGTTATGTAGCGCAAAAAGCTTTTATGTTTAATGAGACTGTTCATGATAATGTGGCTTATGGAGATAATCATAAAGAGACTACGGAAGCAAAAGTTAAAGATGCCATCCGTATTGCGCAAGCTGATGAGTTTGTCAATAAAATGGAAGGTGGTATGGAGGCCCATATTGCTCGTGGTGGTACAAACATATCCGGTGGTCAAAAACAACGTCTAGCTATTGCCCGCGCTATTGCTTATGACCCAGAAATCTATATTTTTGATGATTCTTTTAGTGCTCTTGATTATAAGACTGACTCAACATTACGCAAAGAGTTAAAAGAGTATACCAAAGATGCTACCAGCATCATTGTCGCACAAAGAATTGGTACGATATTAAATGCTGATAAAATAATTGTTTTAGATCGTGGTGAATGTGTTGGTATCGGTAAACATCAAGAGCTTATGAAAAATTGTGAAGTATATAAAGAGATTGCTTTATCGCAACTATCAAAGGAGGAGTTAGACAATGCCTAGAGGACAAAGAAATTTTGAAAAGTCTAAAGATTTTAAAGGTTCCATGAAACGTCTTTTAGGCAATTTAAAACCATGGCGTATCATGCTACTAATTGCTCTTTCTTTAGCGATGATAAGCGCTATTCTAGCTCTTATTTCACCAAACAAATTATCCGACTTAACGGATATTATTACTGAAGGATTAACACCTAATTTAAATGAAGAAATGGTTTCAAAAATTATGGCTGATACAGGTATTAAACCTGAAGATAAATTAGCCTTTAGTCAAATTTTACAAGATAGCACTCAAGATGGGGAAGAGTTTATCGTTAAATTAGATACTTTACCTAAATCTATCTATGATAAAATTAAACCCGAAATGAATATTAAAAAGGTTCGTAATATATCTTTATTACTTGCAATCTTATATGGTATTAGTGCTTTATTTAGTTTTATTCAGTCTTTTATTCTTTCAACAATATCTAATAATTTCGCTAAAAGTTTAAGAACAAGTATCAGTAATAAAATAAATAATTTACCATTAAGTTATTTCGACCGCCATGAAACAGGTGATGTCTTATCACGTATTACAAATGATGTCGATACCATTGCGATGCATTTAAATCAAAGTTTATCTGTTTTAGTTACTAGTATTACACTTTTCGTCGGTTCTATTATTATGATGTTTATTACCAACTGGATAATGGCCATTACAGCTATTTTTGCAAGTATTATCGGCTTTGGTATTATGGGGTTAATATTAGGTCGTTCCCAAAAATACTTTACACAACGTCAAAAACAATTAGGTAATCTTAATGGTCATATTGAAGAGATTTATTCTGGTCATAATGTCGTTATTGCCTATAATGGTGAAGAACATGCTAAAGAAGAATTTAATGCTTTAAATAATCGCCTATATTACTGCAATCGTAAAAGTCAATTCTTATCAGGGCTTATGCAACCAATTATGGGCTTCATCGGTAATTTTGGCTATGTTGCTGTATGCGTTGTCGGAGCATTATTAACATCAAATAATATTATTTCTTTTGGTGTAATAGTTGCCTTTATGATTTACGTACGTCTATTTACTAATCCATTAAATCAAATAGCGCAAGCCTTTACTTTCTTACAATCGACAGCTGCCGCTTCTGAACGTGTCTTTGAATTATTAGATGAAAAAGAGATGTCGAATGAAAAAGATATCAAAGAAAAACTTGATATGAAACATATTGAAGGTAATATCGTTTTTGATCATGTTAAATTTAGTTATGATGGTAAAACAGATGTTATCAAGGACTTTAGCGCTACAATTAAAGCTGGTCAAAAAGTCGCTATCGTCGGTCCTACTGGAGCTGGTAAGACAACGATGGTTAACTTATTGATGAAATTTTATGATATTAAAAGTGGAAACATTTATATTGATGGTATTTCAACTAAAGATTTAACAAGAGAAAATATCCATGATCTATTCGTTATGGTTTTACAAGATACCTGGTTATTTGATGGTACCGTTCGTGATAATCTTAAATTTAATAATGCTGAAGTTGATGATGATGAAATTCTTCAAGCTTGCAAGACTGTCGGTATCGATCATTTCATTAAGACTCTTCCTGGTAAATTAAATGCTGAAATAGATGATAGTGAATCTGTCAGTCAAGGACAAAAACAGTTAATGACAATCGCTCGTGGTATGTTAAAGGAAGCTCCATTCCTAATTTTAGATGAAGCAACTTCTAACGTTGATACCCGTACTGAAGAATTAGTTCAAAAAGCGATGGATAAATTAACGGTAGGTAAAACATCATTTATTATCGCGCATCGTTTGTCAACTATTAAAAATGCTGATTTAATTCTTGTTATGCAAGAGGGTAATATTGTCGAACAAGGAACACATGATGAATTAATTAATTTAAATGGTTTCTATGCTAAATTATATAATTCACAATTTGAAAAATAAGTAAGGTCTTCTTACTTGTTTTTTTCTATGTCAGTATGATAAAATAGTTTTGAGGGATAGGTATGACAGACCGTTTAGCGTTATTAATACCAGATGCAGTAGAAAAGATTAGTAATCTCCATATACTTGTCATTGGTTTAGGTGGAGTAGGGGGCTATGCCCTTGAAAGTATTGCTCGTCTAGATGTTAAAAAGATAACTATTGTCGATGCTGATAAAATTGATGTATCGAATATCAATAGACAAATTATCGCTACAACTAAAACGATCGGTCAGTATAAGACAGATGCTTTTGAAAAGAGACTAAAAGAAATCAATCCCGATATCGAAGTAATTAAAATTACCAAATTCATAAGTTCTGATAATTTAATGGAACTTTTTAAAGAACAAATTGATTATGTGGTTGACTGTTGTGATACCATCGCCACCAAGGAAGCCTTAATTAGTTATTGTACAAGTAATAATATTAAACTAATTAGTTCAATGGGAACTGGTAATAAGCTTCATCCTGAACGTTTTAAAATAATGAAGTTAAAAGATACATCCTATGACCCACTAGCGAAAGTATTACGTAAATATGTCAAAGATAACGCTATTAAAAAAGACGTCTACGTCGTATGTAGTGATGAAGAAAAGGTTGTTAAAGCAACTGATGTCATTCCTTCTTGTTCTTTTGTTCCACCTGTAGCAGGACTATTATGTACTAGTTATATTGTTAATGATATAGTAAAGCAGGTAGATCAAAATGCTAAATGATGAAATAAAAAAATTACAAGGTAATGTCGTCTGTATAGGAGTCAATAACAAAAAGTTACTTAAGCTTTTAAAAAGTAATAATAAAATTGGTCTCTATGAACTAGTACGTTATAAAAAATCTGGCCTTTTTTCTCATAAACGACGTGTTAAAATGCCAGATGGTAAGTCTGTAAAGATTAAGAAGTTTCGTCGCTTATTTAAAAAGAAGTCAATTAATCATTTACTTATTGATTTAAATAACATTTTTGATTACTATAAATATATTGCTGCTAATAGTATTTATATATGTAAAGGAACAATCATTATCTATGGTGAATCCGATTATCTTAATGCTTCTTTAGTAGCGCAAAAGTTTAGACGATATACTAAAAATATTACTACTAAACAAAATGGTAACAAGTATTGTGTTATCGTCGATGCCAGTGATACGAAATATCGTTGGCTGAAAGATAAATATTACATCATCATTGATACATTCCATAATTTGGGGGATTTTATTTCTTATTTTCTAACAAGTTAGGTGATTCTATGAAGGTATTAATAAGTGATATTAGTAATATTAGTAAATTATCTGAAGATGTCGATTTAGTTAATGCGATTAATCGCTTTATGGCTAAAGGTAACATCTTTGTTTTAGCGACAAATAAACCGATTAATTTTGTTGTTGAACAGTTAGCTTTCATCAATATAGAACCTAATTATTATGTATGTAATAATGGCGCTGTTATCTTTGATCGCTACTACAATGTTTTATATCGTAAAGATATTAAAGCTAATCTCGTTAGACCGATTGTCAATATGCTTCAAGCTGACAATAATATTTTAGAAGTTTTTATCGATACAAGTCATGGCTATATTAAAAGTGTAGATACCTGCGCTAATGGTATTGTCGCTCAACCTTACGATACGATTAAAGCTGAAATAACCCTTAATGAAGTTACGTTAAAATTTCCGATGATCCATGGTCAAATTAATGAAAACTTTATCAATATTACCGATATTGATGCTAGTAAAGATAAAGCGATTAACTATCTACAAGATCATTATCATTTTAACAAGAGTGAAATCTACGTTATCGGTAAAGATAACAGCGATTTAAATCTTTTAGAACAATATAATGGTTATGTTTTAAATAATTGTAGTGAAGATTTAATTAAATACTCTAAAGGAGAAATAAAAGGTATTAAAGATCTTATTGATATCCTTTTATATGAGGAAGAAACTATGTATGGATAATACATAGTTTTTTTGACATCTTTTTTAGAATTACTATGATATATATATGTTGGTGATAAAATGACTAAACATTTTAAATCGAAACGCAAATTACGTCATGATTTAATTATTAAATATCTCTTAATATTAGTTTTATCATACATAGTCATTCAACTATGTTTATCATTGTTTTTACATATACCGTTGATTGATTTAAATTTTAAACATAATCAAATTAATTCTTATCATAAATATATTAGTACGAATACCATTAATAGTCCGCAAAAATTACTTAATTACTATTATCCAGTTGATAAGGAGTTAGCTTTTACTTTTAAAGAAAAGACGAATACTAATACAACTTTACCCAGCGTTTATATTTATAATACGCACCAAAAGGAAGCTTATAAAGATAAAAAGACAGTATTAGATGCTGCCTTAAGGTTAAAAGATGTTTTAACGAAATATCAAGTTAAGACCATTGTTGAAGAGCAGGACATTACAGAATTTATGCGTGTTAATAATATCGATTATGCCTATAGTTACTATGCCAGTAAATTTTTTATTAAAGATGCTCTACAAAAGTATCAACCTGATCTATTAATTGACTTACATCGGGATGCGGTAACGAAAGATAAATCAACTGTTACAATTGAAAAAAAGAAATACGCTAAAGTTCTTTTTGTATCAGGTAAAGAAAATAAAAATTATAAGAAGAATTTAGAAGTGATGAATAGCATTAACAAACTTATTAAAGATAAGTATCCCACTTTGACGCGAGGTATTATTTCCAAGAGTGGTAAAAACGTCAATGGCATTTATAATCAAGACTTAAATAGTAACATTATTCTAATTGAAGTAGGAGGAAATCAAAATACTTATGAAGAGGTAAATAATACGCTTGATGTTTTAGGGAAAATTATAGGAGAATATTTATATGAAAAAAGAAAAAATTTTTAAAACCATTTTTATACTATTACTAATAGCTTATCTAACATTATATTTTTCGGGTATATCGGGATATTATGAATATCAGAATTACCAAAAAATGACATTAACAGCTGAACAAATTAAACAGTTTGAAGAAGATGTCAAAAGTGGTAAAGAAGTCGATGTTGATGATTATATTAAAGATGAACGGACCGATTATAATAATAAACTTGCTAACGCTGGTAAAAAGTTATCCTATACTATCAAAGATACAGTAAGTACCATTTTAACGGAATTTTTTTCTTTTATCGCACAATTTATGACCGAATAATCTATACAATTTAAATAATTTATGATAGAATAATGATAATTTATTGGGGGATGAACAATGGAAAAAGATATTTTAAATATCGCTGTCAGTGGCGATGAAAAGAACAAAAACGAAATTGTTTATAATAATATTGTCGAAACAATGGAAAAACTAGATATGACGAAAGAGGAACAAATTGATTATTTAAAGCTTAAACTTACAACTTTAGAAAATGAATATCAAAATAATATGATTATTCTAATTACTGTTTTTCTATCATTTACTTTACTATGTGTCGGTATATACCTTCTTATAACTGATGATTATTTTTTAGGAACTGTTTTTATCGTTTTAGCATTCATTATGATGGTATATAAATTAATTAAGACATTAGCTCGCGATAGAAAGATTCATAATAAAAAATTTGTTGAACTTGAAAGTATTCGCAATAGCCTAAATGCTATCTTAAAATAGTGAGAATTTTATTCTCATTTTTTTTATATTGTGATAAAATATTTATAGGTGAGATAATGAAGCATATGACACGAAGCGAATTGAGAAAAAAAATCATGACTATCCTATATCAAATAAATGTTTATAATAGTAATAAGATTGATTATAATGTCGATGATATAATAAGCGAAGTGCTTGAAATAGATAATGATTTTGTTAAGGATGCTGTCTATGGTGTTTTAACTAATATCAATAAAATTAACGAGTTAGCTAATAAATATTTAAATAAGTGGACTATCGACCGTTTGGGATTTACTGATCAAGCTATTTTACGTCTCGGTATCTATGAACTTCTTTATACTGATACACCAGAAGTAGTCGCTATTAACGAAGCTATCGATTTAGCTAAACTATATAGTGATGATGATGTTCGTATAATGATCAATGGTGTACTTGATAAGTTATATCATGAAAAGGTGGACAATGAATAATAAGTATTTAACCGTTTCCGTTATTAATCGTTACTTAAAAGATCAATTTGATCGTAATGAGCATTTGCGAACGGTCTTTTTAAAAGGGGAAATATCTAATTTTAAAGGTCATACAACCGGTCACTTATATTTTTCTTTAAAAGATGAAAACAGTCGTATTAATGCCATTATGTTTGCTAGTAACGCTAAAAAGCTAAAATTTGTTCCGGCCGATGGAAAAAAGGTTTTAGTAACTGGCCGTATCAGTATTTATGAAGCAACAGGTAGTTATCAGATATATGTCGATGATATGCAAGAAGATGGTGTCGGTAATTTATATTTAGCTTTTGAAAAATTAAAAGCTGATTTAGAAAAAGAGGGACTTTTTGATCAAAAATATAAAAAGCCCATACCTAAGTATCCTAATCGTATCGGTATTGTTACCGCGCCAACGGGAGCCGCTATTAGAGATATCTTATCGACGATTAAAAGACGATATCCTATCTGTCAAACGCTATTATTTCCATGTCTTGTTCAAGGTGAATATGCTGCTGATGATATTGTTCGTAATATCGAATTAGCTAATACGTATGATCTTGATGTCTTAATTGTTGGACGTGGAGGAGGTTCAATTGAAGATTTATGGTCTTTTAATGAAGAAAAAGTAGCACGTGCTATCTTTGCCTCTAGAATACCAATTATCAGCGCTGTCGGTCATGAAATTGATTTTACGATTGCCGATTTTGTTGCTGATTTAAGAGCACCAACACCTACGGGAGCTGCTGAAATGGCGGTGCCTAATCTAACAGATTTATCAAAATATATTAATCAGTTAAGTATTCGTAGTAAAGAAGCGATGATTAAACAAGTTAATTATCAAAAATTAAGGCTAGATTCAATTAAATCGTCTTACATATTAAAAAGTCCAATGATTATGTTTGATAATCGTAAACAGAAACTTGATATTTTAGTTGATAAATTAAATATTAATATTTTAAATAAAACCAAAATATATCGTCAAAAGATTAATCATTTAAAAAGTAATTATCTTTTAAATAATCCTAAAGAATTATATAGCGATTATGTTACTAATTTAGCTAATTTACTTGATAAATTAGAGCTTGTCAATCCCCTACATGTCCTTAAAAGGGGATATAGTGTTACCTATAACCAAAGTAATAAAGTTATCGGTAGTATTAAAAAAGTTAAAAAGGATGATCTTGTTAAAATTAGACTTGTCGATGGTTATGTTGAATCAAAAGTTATCGAGATTGTAAAGGAGGTTTACAATGGCTAAAGAAAAAGAAACTAAATTTGAAGATAAAATTAAAGAACTAGAAACCATAATTAATGAGTTAGAATCTGGTGATATCGATTTAGAGGCATCTATTGAAAAATATACTAAAGCCATGAAACTTGTTAAAGAGTGTGATGATAAATTAAAAAATATTGAGGAACAGGTAAATAAGATTGTTAAAGAGAATGGTGAATTAGAGAATTTTACAGTTGAGGAATAATTAATCAGGGGGATATTTCATTGACAATAAAATGCTTTTGTGATATTATCGTTATAGTAGTATGGAGGAGAATGAAATGAAAAACATAAAAAAGTATTTTAGTTTATTTATTGTTGCCGCTTTCTTACTTCTTGGATTACAAAATGTAAACGCTGTTGATAGCACAATTACATTCCACAAACGTAATTTAAGTGGCGTTGACCAATACAGTGGATCAACTACTTCCTACAAATATGTTGATACATCTGCTGGTACAAGAATTGGCTTTTGCCTTAACAAGGTATTAGCTGCACCTGCTGAAGGTTCAAAATTAAAGTTAGATAAAGAGCTTACAACTCCAAGTCTAGTATATATTTTAAATAATGGTTATGGTGGTTCTTGGAATTCAAGTATTTTAAAATCTGGTTACACTAATGATGAAAAATACTACATTACACAATTAGCTATTTGGTTAGCTCAAGGATCATTAAAAACATCAGCTTTGAATTCTACTGGACGTATTGGTAGTCAAGCTTTAGCTTTATATAATGCTGCTGCTAAAGCTACACTAGGTACTCCAAAGATTTCTTTAGCTATTGCTGGTAACGCTATGGCTTTATCTAGTGATGGTAAAAATTATGTAAGTAATGATATTAAGCTTGGTGGATCTAATTATTCTACTGCTACAATTACTTTAGTTAACGTTCCTGCTGATGCTCGTATCGTTGTTGATGGTGCAGAGAAAACAAATAATACTAAGATTGCTCCAGGAAAATCATTTAAAGTAAGTATTCCTGCTAGCAAAGTTACGGCTAATATGAATATTCAAGTAAAAGCTTCTGCTGTCGGTAATTCACAAAAGATTTATCGTTATACAAGCGGTAGCTCAAGTTATCAAAATATTGGTTTAATGTATAATAATACATCTAATATCTCAACATCTACTAATTTAACATTATCTGCTACTGGTAATTTACGTGTCGTAAAAGTTGATGCCACGGCAAATGGTGCTAATTTAGCTGGTGCTAAAATTACCGTTAAAAACTCTGCTGGTACTGTTGTTGGAACATGGACAACGGATACTAACCCACATGTATTAAATAACTTACCAATTGGTGTATATACCGTTATTGAAGAGTCTGCACCTGCTGGTTACTATAAAGCATCTGATATTAATGTTACCGTAAAAGCTGGTCAAACTGTTGAAGTAAAGATGGAAAACACTAAAACACCATCTAAAGTAAAGATTAGCAAACAAGATATTACAACTAAAGCTGAACTTCCTGGTGCTCATCTAGTTCTTAAAAATGCTTTAGGTCAAGTTGTTGATGAATGGGATTCAACTACAACACCACACTATATCGCAACATTAACTCCAGGTAAATATACTTTATCTGAAACAGTTGCTCCTGAAGGTTACTTAGTATCTTCATCAACAGTAAGCTTTGTTGTTGAAAGTGATGGTGGCGTTGAAAAACCAGTTGTTATGTATAACTCACCAATTCCTGATAATACATTAATAAAAATAAGTAAACGTGATATCACAAATGAAAAAGAGGTTCCTGGTGCTAAATTAGTTGTTAAGGATGCCGAAGGAAATGTTGTTGATGAATGGATCTCAACAACCGAACCTCATTATCTAGCTGATTTAAAAGCTGGTAAATACCAATTAATTGAAACTCAATCTCCAAAAGGATATGGTATCAGTGATGATGTTATTGAGTTTGAAGTAACAGCTGATGGTGGTATTGAAAAAGTAGTTGTTATGTATAACTCACCAATACCTAATACCGCTGGTATGAATGTTACATTAGTTGTTGCCGGTTTAATTGCCACTTTTGGTTTAGCTGGATTTAGTATTTTCAAACTAAATAAACAAAATGCCTAATAAGAAAGAGCTAAAGCTCTTTTTTTTAGTTATAAATTATGATACAATTAATAATAGAGAGGCGATATGATGAAGAAAGCAATTATCTATCAAAAACAAGTTTGTGTCATAATCAAAACCATTAATATTGCTGGTAAAGCCTTTGCTTTTTTCGTTGATGTTAATAGTAAAAAAATCATTTATCTTAAAGAGAACCATGCTCATAATCATTTAACATACGTATCTTTAGAAAAATTAGTTCATCTTTTTCCACAGTATCAATGTGCTTCAGTCTTTAATATGAAAATATTATTAGATACTTTTACTAATAGTATTAATTATAAAATTCTGACTGGTGAAATTGCCGATTCTGATGAAATATTAGAATTAATTTATCAATTTGAAAAAGTAATGAATGATCCATATATTCGTCAAATGACATCTGATGATGCTAAATTAATCTTTAATAAACAGGCGATGTATGAAGTTACCAATACGATTAAAAAGTTAAATGGTAAAGTACGTCATACAACTTTAGGTCAATTGCTACGTACTGATGAAGAAAGTGAAAATGATGTCTTCTTATCTCAAAACTGGTTAGATAATACAAGTAATAAAGATATCGTCTATGAGAGTATCCGAAATTCTAATAAAGCTCACCGCCGTTCACCAATTGACTTCTTGTTTAATAACCGTGTTTTAAATGTCTATATGGTCATCATGGTTGTCGCTGTGGTCGGTTTTATCAGTTGTCTTAATATGTTACAAGAGTGGAAAAAGACAGGTGATGAGACACAGGAAGAAATCGATAATATCATTGAAGAAGCAATTGTAGAGCCTGAAGAATTAGTTGAACAGCCAGCCCCAACTCCAACACCAGCTCCCGAACCAGAACCTGAACCAGAAGAAACCTATACTGTAGCGGATGATAATAAGACTCCAACTGTTAAAAAAGGTAAAAAATATGGAGCTGATTATTGGAATTATATTGATATCCCAATGATAAATGTTAACTTTAATTCCTTAAAATCTAAAAATAAAGATACAGTTGCGTGGATTTTCGTTAATAATACTAATGTTAACTATCCTGTTGTTCAAACTACTAATAATAGTTTTTACTTAAATCATTCATTTAATCGTAAGTCAAACGTTGCCGGGTGGATTTTTGGTGATTATCGCTCTGATTTTAAAAATTTTAAAAAGAATACCGTTATTTATGGTCATGGAAGAACGGAACAAGTAATGTTTGCTAGTCTTTCTAAAACACTAAAAGCTGATTGGTATAAAAATGAAGAAAATCAAATTATTAAACTTGCAACCCCAACTAACAATACGTTATGGAAAATTTTTTCTATTTATACCATTAAAGCCGAAGCTTATTATCTAACCCATAATTTTGAAAGTGAAGACGCTTTTAAGAAATGGGTTGAAAAAATGAAGTCTCGCAGTATTTATAATTTTAATACTAGTGTGTCTATTAATGATAAATTTTTAACTTTATCAACTTGTAAAGACTTTAAGGGAAATCGTATCGTTATTCAAGCAAAATTAGTAAAAAATGAAAAAAAATAATTTTTCATTTTTTTTAGTTTGTATAAAAAAGTTAATGATATTCATACTAATGATGTAACCTATAAAAGGAGAATTATGTTTAAGCATATTAAACCTATTTTTTTATTAATGCTTCTTTTAGTTATACCATGTTATACTTATGCCTATTCCGAATATGTTATAGCGAGTGGTGAAAATATTGGTATCAAGTTAAAAACCAAAGGTATTATTGTAATTGGTAAGTATGATGATAGTAATACACAGCTAAAAAAAGGGGATATCATTACATCTATCAATAATAACAATAATATTAATATCGACAGTTTTACAAAGATTATCTCTAATAACAGAGGAAAATCTGTTACAATAGGTTACATTAGAGATGGTTATGAAAGTAAAACAAAATTAAATATAAATGAAGATGGTAAAACCGGTTTATATTTAAAAGACACAATAGCGGGTATTGGTACTTTAACTTTCATTGATCCGCAAAGTAAAGTCTTTGGTGCTTTAGGACATGAAATAATCGATTCAACCAGCGGAATTATTCTTGAAAGTAATGGTGGAAACATATATGAATCAAAAATCATCAATATCAAAAGAAGTGACAATGGTAATCCAGGAGAAAAAAACGCCTCCATCGATAATAATACTATCATGGGCGATATAGATACAAATACTAATAAAGGATTATTTGGTGATTATCAGGAAGAAATAGATGAAACAAAATTATATAAAGTAGGAACTAAAGATGATATTAAATTAGGCAAAGCATATATGTTGACTGAATTAAAAGATAATGTCGTTAAAAAATATGAAATTGAAATATTAAAAATTGATAAAAAAAAGAATATTAAAAACATTATGTTTAAAGTAACCGATACTAGATTGCTTGAAGTAGGGGGAATAGTTCAAGGTATGAGTGGTTCTCCAATAATTCAAGATAACTATATTGTTGGAGCCGTAACACATGTAGTAGTAGATGATCCTTTAAGAGGATACGGGATACTAATTACCAATATGTTGGAAGAAGCAGAAAAAAAGGATGATTAAATTCATCCTTTTAATTTTCCATCATTAACGCTTCATACATTAAATCGACAATATAATTAGTTGATTCTAAATGATATTTATGCATCATTTCATCAACAATATCTTTACTATATTCCATCTTTAAAAACTTAAATAAGAAAAGAAGCTCATTATTAAAGTCACATAGATAATTAGGTGTATATACATCATCTAAAATCATAATAGGTAAAGATTTAGTAAATTTTTTAAATGAAGACCATAATTGTTTGTCTGACTTTACGTAATTAAACTTATCATTATCATAATTGATAAATTTTTTTATTTCAGGAAAGGGTAGGACTTCATCGACAAGACGATAGTCAAAGCGATCCACAATTTTAGTCTTTTCTATTTTAAGAGCTGATATTTGGACGACTTTACCACCTTTTTCATATGTATTAGTAGGAATTAATTCTAAAATAACAAATTTATTAGGCATCACAATCACCGCATATACTATAACATTATTTTAAAATAATATCTAGTGTTAATCCAGTAAAAGTATTTGCTTTTATATAAAGTTTGTGCTATGATAGATATGTAAAATAAGGAGAGGTTAAAATGAAAAAATTAAGAGGTTTACTATTAGTTATTATGGCTTTAGTTGTTGTTACTGCCTGTGGCAAAAAGGAAGAAGAAGTACAATTAACTAAAGTAGAAGATGAAAATATTATAAGTATAATTACTGGACATGTAGCAACGATAGAATCACTACCAAAATCAATTGAATTATTTAAAAAAGATAAATTTGCGACAGCTGATTTAACAAATGATGATTACTTACTATATGGTTTACGTGCAAGTTTTGATATGGAAAACAATATCGATTTAACGGCTCAAGAAATTGAAGCTTTAAAAAATCGTAACATTGTTAATGTAAGTTCATACATGAATATAAGTGATGTTGAAAGTGCTGTGGCAGCTACTTTTGGAGCTGTAGGTATTAAGCATGTTGATACAATTGGTGAATGTCCTACCTTTATCTATGATGCTACACAAAGTAAGTATTACGTTGATGAATCATGTGTTGTTCCTACAGAACGCATTGTTTCCGAAATCGATAAAATTGAATATAATGATAATACTTACTATGCAACTGTCTACGTAGGTTTAATATCTGGTAATAAAGCTTATGCTGATGTTAATAAAGTCGATGTTGTCGCTGATCTAGAGCCAGAACAATCATATGTTATTACTGATGAAAATGAAGATAAATTTAGTAAGTATACATTTACATTTACTAAAAATTCTGATGGCAATTATATTTTTACTAGCGTTGAGAAAAAGAAATAAGAGCGGGTTTATTCCTGCTTTTTTGTTGACTAATATTAACTAAAAGTATTAAAATAGATTTAGAAATAAGAGTGATAATATGTATCGAGTTAAAGAAGGCATCATTGGATGCGCTATTGGTGATGCCTTAGGAACCATCACTAAAAATCAAAGAAGAGATGATCTATTAGAACATCCTGTTTTAAAAATGACTCCTTGTCTAAAAAAAGGGTTACCTAAAGGAGCATGGGGAGATAGTACTTCTTTGCTTATCGCAACAACCTATGCGATAACTAAAAAGGGAATAGATTACGATTATATTGCTGAAAATTGTGTTAGTTGGTTTACGAGTAATAAATTTTGTTCCGTTAAACAATCATTTGATATCGGTAAGACAACTTTAAAATCATTAGTTCGTTTTACGCAAAGGCAATTACCAGCATATGAATGTGGCGAAAGTTCTATCTATGATAATGGTAATAGCGCTCTTAAAATGATGCTACCATTAGCTTATTATTTTACGGCCAATAAAGTCACTAAAGAAAATGCATATGAGATAATAAAAAAGACATGTTCCATAACCCATCGTCATGAAATAGCGATATGTGCTTGTTACATTTATGTCAATTATGTAATGTTTATCCTTAATGGTAATAATAAATATGCAGCCATAAAAAAATTAAAGAAAATTGATTTTAGTATGTTTACCAATCAAACGTTAAAATATTTTTCACGTATCCTTGTCGGTAATATCTATGAATTGGATATTGATGAAATTAAATCGACAAGTTATGTTGTCGATACTTTAGAAACTGTCCTATGGTGCTTTATAAAGTCGGAAAACTTTAAAGATTGTATTATAGCGACAACTAATATTGGTGATGATACAGCCGCTATTGGGGCATTAGCGGGTGCTATTGCAGGTATCTATTATGGAACTAATAATGCTCCTAAAGATTGGTTAGAAAATGTAAGAGGTAAAGAATATTTAACTAATATTAGTGAAAAATTTGAACGTTTTTTAAGATTGCTTAACTATAATGAATTGCAATAAATTTTATTTTTGATAAAATGGTATTTAGGAGGTATGTTGTATGAAGAAGATGTTAGAAGAATTTAAAACATTTATAGCTCGTGGCAATGTTGTTGATCTTGCTGTCGGCGTTATTATGGGTAGTGCTTTTGGAAAAATTGTTACTTCGCTAGTTGATAATATATTAATGCCATTAATTGGTCTTGCAACAGGTGGTATTAATTTTAGTTCACTTTCTTTTAAATTCCGTGATGCAAGAATAATGTATGGCGTTTTCATTCAAAATGTTATCGATTTCATCATTGTATCAGCATGTATTTTCTTATTCATCAAATTTATGAATAAATTGACACATAAGAAGAAAAAGAAGAAGAGAAAAAAGCTGATGATATCGTTTTACTTGAAGAAATTAGAGACCTTTTAAAAGAACAAGTTAAATAAGATAAAAACTACACGTTTAGTGCGTGTAGTTTTTAATTTATATATTTATTATCTTGATAAAGTAAGGGCTGGAATAATAATCATTGTTCCTAACATGCCCACAATAAGTAAAATTATAAGTATTTTTGATATAACCTTTTTCATAATTCACCTCAATTTATATTGATTATAACATAAATTTAGAAAAATGGAATATTATTATTTCAATTAAATATAATTTAGTAGGTGAAATAATGAAAAAAATATTGGACAAACTATTAAACGTAGATCGTAAAGTACTTATCTTTTTAGCAACTATTTGTATTATTGGTATTGTTACAGGAAGTCTTTTTATGGTCATATTAAGCTCAAATGATAAAGAGCAAGTATTTGCTTCATTAGAACAATTTATCGCTGATTTTGGGCATTTAAATATGAAAATAGAGCTTACTAATAATTTAATTATTAATTTATTATATATTTTAGGAATATGGATACTAGGAATATCTGTTATTGGAATACCAATTGTTATCTGTCTTATCTTTATTAAATCTTTCTTAATCAGTTTTACAATCTCTAGTTTTATCATGAGATATAAAACAAAAGGTATTCTTTTAGGATTAGTATATATCATGCCTCATCAAATAGTTAATCTTCTTACTTTAATCTATGTAGGCGTATATGCGATTAAACTATCACTTTATCTTATTGAAACTATCTTTAAAAAGAAAAATCTAAATTTTAAAAATATCACTAACCGCTATCTTATGGTTTTAGGATTTGCAGTTATAGTGTTAATCATAAGTTCTTTATATGAAACATTTATCATGCCATCACTTTTAAATAAAATTATTACATTCTTAACCTAGTTAAATTTACTTCTTAAGACTGACGTGTTATAATGTTTCTGGTGATGTAAGTGCGTGTTGTTATCGGTATGAGTGGGGGAGTAGATAGTAGTGTTGCAGCTATTCTCCTAAAGGAACAAGGATATGATGTTATTGGTCTTTTTATGCGTAATTGGGATACTAGCGTCAATGGAGATTTTTTAGGTAATCCCGATTTAGGTAATGATATTTGTCCTCAAGAACAAGATTATAATGATGCTTTAAAAGTATGTGAAAAAATTGGTATTCCTCTATATCGTGTTGATTTTGTAAAAGAATACTGGGATTATGTCTTCACTTATTTTTTAGATGAATTAAAAAAGGGGAGAACTCCTAATCCTGATATTATGTGCAACAAATATATTAAATTTGATATGTTTATTAAAGAGGCCGAGAAGATTGGTTGCGACTTTATCGCTACCGGTCATTACGCTAAAATAAAAGATGGCCAACTAATGCGTGCTAAAGATACCGATAAAGATCAAACTTACTTTTTATCACAAGTATCAAGAGAGCAACTATCTAAAGTTCTTTTCCCACTTGGCGATATTGATAAACCGACCGTCCGTCAAATTGCTTTAGATAATGATTTAGTAACTGCCAAAAAGAAAGATTCAACTGGAATATGCTTTATTGGTGAAAGAAATTTTACAAAGTTTTTAGAAAATTATCTTCCTAATCAACCAGGTGATGTTGTCGATATTGAAAGTGGCGATGTAATTGGTAAGCATATTGGTTTAATGTATTATACAATCGGTCAAAGACGTGGTCTTAATATTGGTGGATCTAAAGATCGTATGTTTGTTGTCGGTAAAGATTTAGATAGAAATATACTATATATATCCTATGGAAATACTGATTATCTAATAAGTGATGCTTGTCTTATTGATACCATTAATTTTAATACAGATGAAAGACCAACTTCTTGTAGCACTAAATTTCGTTATCGTCAAATGGATAATGATGTTGAACTAGAGTATCTTAATGATGATGAAATATTAGTTAAATATCCACAAGGAGTTAAAGCTGTAACACCAGGTCAAGCCTGTGTCTTATATGATGGTGAAAAATGTATCGGTGGCGGAATTATTAAAGAAGTAAGAAAGCATGGTCAAAAGCTTTGGTACCTATAAAAATTATCGAATGATAATTTTTTTATTATTAGTTCACTTACACCTTTTACTTATATTTTGATTTATCTTTAATATAAAATGTGTTACAATATTAATGATAGTAGAGGGTGACATAATGAAAGAGGAACGTAAAACTATTTTCATCGGATCCATTTTGAATTTTATTGTTGCTAGTTTAAAACTCTTTGGAGCTTTAATCTTTCAATTTAATTCATTATTAGTTGATAGTATTTATACTTTCTGTGACTTCACAACTGATATTATATCTATTATTGGATCTAAAATAGCCGGTAAAAGACCAACTAAATATCATCCCTTTGGTTTTGGTCGAGTAGAGTACTTAACCAATTTATTTATTGGTATTGTCATGACTATTATATCAACCATCATTCTCTACCATAGTTTTAAATCAGAATATGAAATTCCAGATATTAGAGTTATCTTTATTATCTTAATTGCGATTAATATTAAAATTACGATGTTAAATTTTCTTAAAATACGTAATAAGAAAATTAAAAGTCATCCTTTAGCTGAAGGTATTGAAGAATCAACAATTGACTTATTCTCAACTATATTAGTTGCTATAGCAGTAATTTTATTACAATTTAGTGATAAAGTTCATATCTTCCGTTATTGTGACATCGTGGCTAGCTCGATAATATCATTTATGATTATCCGAACATCCTGGATGCTTATTAAACATAATATTTTAAATCTTCTTGGTACTGTTGAAATGGATACTGAATTAATTGATCACGTTAAAAGCGAACTAAATGCTCACAATAAGTATGATATCTATAAAATTGAACTAATAAAATATGGCAGATACTACAAGGCTCATTTAGTCATTGGTTTAGATGGCAATATGACGTTAAAGAAAGTTAAAAAGATTCAACAAGAGATAACTTATAAGCTTAAACAAATTAGAAAAATTAGGATTAAAGTCGTTAATATTGATGTTGATTTACTAAAAAAGTAATGTGTAAATAAATTTAGGCTATTTAACACTACTTTACACTTGACATTTGACATAGTAATGATATAATGATAATAGGAGGGTGTACGAAATGGATAAGTTAAATAATTTATTAAAAGAACTTGGTATTTCAAAAGTTAAATTAGCTAAATTTCTTGGCGTATCAAGACAAATGATATATAATTATCTAGAGCTAGATGATATTAATAAATGGCCTAAAGATAAAAAAGTTTTACTACTAAATTTGCTTGGTGTTAAAACACCTGAAGAAATCGATAAAATTAAGATTGATACTGACTATATTGCTGAAGTTGAAGTACGTTTAAATAGTATTGTATCTGACAGCAGTTCTTCAATTAGTATTGAAGCCGGTAATACACTTCTAGATGGCTTAAATCGCAAAGATCAAGAATTGATGGTTAGTATTATCGACTTATTAAAAGAAAAGCTTGAAGATCCTAATGATACTGATGGTCATAATACCGTTAAATATTTATATCACTTTATTCAATCACTTGATACTTCTAAAGAATTAAAGTATATTTTAGGATATGTAGCTAAAGAGACAGGTTTTATAAAACCACTAGAATTTGTTTTTAATGAAGAAGAACAATTTATCTTTGAAAGTATTATGTACTCTGCTTTTGTCTTATACAATAGTGGGGGAGCTTCTAAGACAAAATTAGCTGAATGTCATAAACGCTTTACAAATCAAATTGAACAAAAAATGGAAGAAAAATTAAGTCGTACATTAGAACTTAATAATATCAAAAATTTAGCTCTTAAAGAATTAGGATATACAGAAATAAACGAAAATAATGCTTCTGAAGTATTTGAAAAGATTGCTGAAATTCAATCAAGAAAAGTTGGAAATTAAAATCCAGCTTTTTTTTACTGATAAGTCCCCTACTATTTAATAATAGGCAAGGGGACTTAAGAATAATACTAAGTAATTAATCACTTATATTTACTATATTAATCATTATCATTAAAATGGATAATAATTAAAAAAATACTAAAAGGACGATTCATTCTCGTGCATCGAGATATCAAAAAGTGATAAGTTGTTAAGCACAATTTTAAAATATAACACCCCTACTTTTAGTTTATAAAAGCAAAAGGGGAGTTATAGTGCCATATTTTGCATCCAGTTAACGATAGACCATAATTTATCCATATCAATAAAAGAAAATACATATATCATATATAGAGATGATAAAATATATATAAATAAAAAATAATCTACAAATAATTTAATTATTAATAATCAAACAAAAATTTAATAATTAGCATTTATATGATATAATAGCATTAGTAATAAGTAATATAGATATGAAATTGGCTTATTATATAAGGCTTTAAAAAAATATAAATAAAATTCCTATAATGTATATTATGTTAACTTCTTGCGATTGCTTAAACTTATGCCTACGTGATGTTATATAGGAATTTAATAATAATGTATGATTCCTTGCTACATCTAATAAATTAAACTTTTCATTATCTAATAAAACATCAAGTAGATCACAATATTCAAAAATATCATTATCTTTTATAAAAGATTGCAACTCAACTAATAATTTAGAAACTTCAGTATAAGTTAAACTATCAACCTTATGAACGTCAAATCCATTATAAAATTTTCTAAAACGATCATCATACTGAAATTTTTCAGGATTATCTAAATGTAAATGATAACGATACATACCAGTCATACTTTCAAGCTTAATAGGAATAGTACCATTTAATCTATCTGTAACATATTCTTTAACAGCCCTACTCGTTGTAGCATTCTCATAATAACAAATAACGTGATAATGAGGTTTTTTAGGTGAACCATCAGGATTTAAATCTTTATCATGTAAAGGGCTAAAAGCCATCGGTAAACCTGTTTCAAAAATAATCTCCTCATAATTAGCGGGCAATGATTCAGGATATAAAACAAAAGCCCAATTACGACCTTTCAAACTCATAAAACTCAACTCCAAAAAAAATAAAAATTGTCACACGTCACACAGACCCCATTGGGGGGTGTCGTAGTAACCCCCCTATTTATATAATAGAGAGGATGAATCGGGAACGCCGATTCTTTTTTATTTATAAAGGGCTGACTGCCCTACTTTCTTTTCGGCAACCTCAAGAAAGTTTACCCGTACAAGTATAGGGGTTTACCCCTATTACCCCACGTAAATAAAAGTAAAAACGTTAGTAAAAGATTTATAAAAGTAGACGTAGCATAGCTACTCTGCAGCATAGCTACTTCCATGATTTAACTGGTAACTCTTCCCTATTCACTAACTGACATTCATCATAAGAATCAAAATATTTATACCAGCACGGACGGAAGATCAATTTAAAATTAGATGTAAAAAAACGCTCGAAAAAATTACAAAAGCGATAACCCATAATAAGATCACCAGTAAATTCATTAATTGCTATATTCCTATAAATACGTTTACAAGAAGTCCAATTCCTAAAAAAAGGAATTACAGTGCGAGACATGTACCACAGTTCTTGCGTTAAAGCTCTAATTTTAGCATCGATCTTACTATAATCTTGAGTACAATAAATAAAATCAACACCTAAATGCCGATGTAATGTGAAAAAATCACGATGACCATCAGTAAATTGTTTAAATTTACGATTATCAGCATCAAGACCTAATTCATCAAAAATTATTAAAGAATCATAAACCTTAAAAAATTGTAGATCTTGCCAAGTAATAAAATTACAACCTTTACAATAAAAATTTGTATAGACTCTCTTATACCTAGATCTACCACGTTTAATGCGTCTTAATTCTTTTTGAGCAAGCCTAGTAGCAGTAGTAGTCTTACCAACACCAGGAACACCAAAATAGCCAATAATCATTTACCAATTACCAACCTTTTCAAAAACATAAAAATACCTAAAAAAGAAAAAGAAACAATTAAATATCTAAATAAGATCCAATCTTTAAAAATATCTAAAATATTAATAAATTCCATAATAAATTCCTTTCTAATAAAATACGGCTATATAAAATAGCCGTATTTTATCGACCAATAAGACGACCAGCAAGACCAATTACAGCACCACCGACGAAGATACCAACAGGTAATAATAATAAAGGTGTACTACCAATAGTCTTAACAAGCTCGCCAGTCCAAGTCATTAATTGTGTAAAAATTGTACCTAATGCTTCCAAACCGTTTGACACTCCTTCCATTATAAGACGCCTTTCTAGAACATCTACCCTACCCTACCACCATAAACTATTTTTTAAACCAAGAAAAAATAGAAGAAAAAATTAA
>CANRPL010000001.1 GCA_947632495.1 uncultured Bacilli bacterium | reverse complement strand
TTACATTGTATCAAACTTATGTCTTTTTATAAAATAAAACAGTGTCAGTGATTTTCTCACCAACACTATTTATAATACAACCCATCAAAGAATGAGGACCTAACGTTTTATTTATTGTATCTTTTACTAATTGTTCAATAACTTTTTTACGTTCTATATCCAGCATGCTACTATCTCCTTTTTAATTTGACATAAGATAAGCCATTATTACCGATATTAGCAGCAACGTCATAGTAATTGACGTCACCTGTATCATGGCCATTATAAAGACGATATTCAAAATCATCTAAAGCATCAATAGTCATTGGTAACTTATCTTCATTACCCATTTCACAAATGATAGGATGTTTTAAAGCATAACAATCGCCAGTAGTTAAATCTTCCATAAAAAGATGGTACCTGGTATACTCTTCACCTGGACGAATACGATTACCCGAAAAAGCACATATATGATACTTTAAAGCAATATGATAAGTTATTTTAGGATATAAGATTATCGTATGACCATCAAATAAATAATGGGAAGTATAGTGATACCTAGCTGACTCAACATCTTCATATAGATCATTATAACCACTAGGATATGTCTTTAACGTTTCAGTATCAAGACTTCCTTTTTTATATTTTTCAGTCAATGTAAAATATCCATCAAATAAATGAAGACGACGAACTAAAGAGTCTTCCTTAACGCTATCTAAAAATGCAATATATTCTTGGATAAAATGGTCTTTATTAGGATCATCACTATTTAATAGTTCTAATAAACTATATTTACCAGTTAGCTCGTCATCTAGTCTTTCAATAATTGGGGTTTTATACATTTGATAATCAGGAATAGCACGAGTAAAGGAGTAATAGCCATCTGTTAAGATTAGATTGGCATCCAAATTACATAAGCCATCATGATTAAGATGTCCTACCTTTCCTTTAGAAAAAGGATTGGTTACTAAAGTATCGCTTAAAGTAGGCCTAATGAATTTCTCTTCAATAAGTGAGCTTTGTGGTGAGACAATTAAATCATGCATAAAAATAATATTTGGTCCATCTACGATGGCTGCATAATACATATCTTCTTCTTTAATAATTGTCCAACAACCAGCTTGTTGATTAATCATTGCCAAACGATGAGCATCGACGACAATATGTAAACCATATTTACCCATACCGGATGCTTCAATCGCAATAATACCATCACCATAATCATAATACTTATTTTTCATAACCCCACCTATCTCAATTATAGCATATTACTCATAAAAAAAGAGTTGTTAACTCTTTATTTTAAGAATTTCTCATTAATAATTGTCGAATAACTATAATTATTCATACGTAAACAAGATATCTTTTTACGGCTAATTTTCGTTACAATAGAGGTAACATTAGTATATGATTTAACGGTTCCATCATAATAGATAATAAATTGATTTTTGGCGTTTACGGGAATTACTTTAATAACCTTATTTTCAGGAACAATAACCGAATTAACTAAACTTTTATAAGCTTTATTAAATAAGGGTGCAATTGGCGTAATCTGAAGCGTATGCAAGTCACTATAGACAATACTGCCATTAAAACTTAAATTGTAAGCTGTTGAACCAATCGATGTTGAAACTAAAATACCATCTCCAGCAAAAGTTTCTAGTAAAATATCATCGACCAGTACATTGAAATAAGTTACATTTAATTTTTTATCACGAACGACAACTTCATTTAATGATAAAAATTTATCGACACCCTTTTTTGTTGTAATAATACTTTCTTGAATACTAAGTTCTTCTTTTTTAAAATCATTATTATTAATACGAGCAATTAATAATTCAATTTCATCTGGTTTAATTTCTTGTAAAAAGCCAAGAGTTCCCGCATTGATACCAACATAATAAGTATCAGTTTTGAAATTCGTATGCTTAAGCATTCTAAGAAAAGAACCATCCCCACCAATAGCGATAGCTAAATCATAATCTTCATCAACAATCGCAAAATGATATTTACGAAGCAATTCTTCCGTCTCTTCAGCTATTTTTTTAGATACTTCATTATCGTTATAGTACAACCATACACGATTAATTTTTCTTCGCATTTTTATACCTGAATAAAGCGGAAGGTCGGTGGCCACCACCACTTTGTACTTTATTGGTCTTTTCTACTTTATTAGCAATGATTCGACGGAAAGCAGGATCTAATAGTTTTTTTCCTAAAATGACTTCATAAACTTGTTGTAATTCTCCTAGCGTAAAATACTCTGGCATCATATTGAAAACAATATCTGTATAATTTATTTTATTTCGAAGACGACTTACCCCAGCCGCAATGACAAGAGGATGATCAAAAGCTAATTTATCATTTTCTAAAATGGTAAATTTATAACGATCGGTAGTTAACTCTTTTAAAGTTTTGCCAATTTTAAATTTAATTGTTTCTTTTCCATTATCTAATGTGACATCGATATTTTTCTCATCTTCTAGATAGGTAACATTAAACCATGAAGCATTAGGCGCTAAAGAATCCTTTAGCGTTGATTTATCAACTAACGCCATATAAGAAGTACTGATAATACGCATTCTAGGATCACGTTTAACATCACCATAGGTATATAGTTGTTCCAAATATATATTATGAAGATTGGTCTCATCTTTTAAAATACGTTTAGGAGCATCTTCTAAATTTTCATCAATCTTAACGAAACCACCAGGTAGGCACCACATATCTTTAAAAGGATAATTATCTCTTTTGACAAGTAAAATACTAAAATATTTTTTACTTAATTTACGATAATTGTTTTCTTTCTCACTAGATACACTCATAATTAAAATATCTGTTGTAAGTGATAAGCGTTCAAACTTGTTAGGATCATAAGCTTTTAAAAATTCTTCTTCACTACTATACATAATTACCTCCTATTTCAATATTTCTTTTAAACGTTCGACAACAAAGGCAATAAGATAATCTTTACTAGCTATTCGATTATCCCCTTTAACATCTACTTTATAAGTATAATAAGTATCGGTCATAGTCTCATAAATACTAATAAAAGCTGTATTTAAATTACCCCGAGTATTGCGAACATCTTCATTATTTAATTTACCAGTAATACCGACCCCATAATTGGAATTAGCCCATTTAGTAATTTGATAACTCATCTCTTTAGCTACTTCTTCACTATAGACACTATAAGTATCAATTGTATCTTTACTTACTCCCATGCGTTCTTTAAATTCATTCGCATATGTTACCGCACTAAACTTAATAACATCACTAGCGCCTTCAATATTGGTAATCGCATTAGCGATACCTCCACCTGTACAGGATTCCATCGTCGCAACGGTATATCCTTTATCTCTTAATAAATCAATTACTTCTTTCATTTCATACTCCCTTCATATAAATGATTTTGCTGAATATAATTTAAAACATCAGAATCTAGGTATTGTCCAATATCTGGATCATTTAAATGATTACGAATATAAGTAGATGATATTAAATGAGGCTTTACATCAGTAAAAATAATATTAGATAAATACTTGTCATATCTTTGACATAATTCATTTAAATCATAATTACCTCTTTTAATGACTAACATTTTATATGTCTTTAATATATATTCATAATTACGCCAAGTAGTAAACTCATCTAAATTATCTGCTCCTAGAATAAAGTATATTTCATCATTTGGATACTCCTTTTGAAAATGATCTAGTGTTTGATAAGTATAGGTAAGCTCCGTATTGAGCTCATAGGATGATACACTTAAATTAGGATATTTTTTTAGCGCTAAAGATAGCATCTCTAAACGTTTTTCATTAGCTAATAATCCCCTTTTTTGATATCGGTCACCAGCGGGTACAAAGATAACTTGATCAACATACTTACCAATAAGTTCTAACGCTAATGAAACATGCATCTTATGAGGTGGATTAAAGCATCCACCAAAAATACCAATCCGCATACAACACCTTCTTCTAACTCCTGTTATTAACATTATATTAAAAAGATAGATAAATGTCAATATAAAAAGAGATTATCATTAATAATCTCCTTAAAAATTATATTGTGAAGCGATATGGATAATATCATCGATAATAGTCATATCACTACCAATTTGTTGAACATAATCCGCACCAAGATTATTTTTGATGATACTTAAAGCCTCTTTAACCGCATCTTGGTCTAGCGTAAATAGTTCTAAATACTTGACGATAATATCATCGATAAAGTAAAAATTATGAGTCTTTAATAATTGATATATCAACTTAAAATTTTCTTCATCGATCATAGCTAAATATTTTTCATCATAATTATCATAAATTAAATCTAAATATACATCATCTAAATACTTATCTAAAAACATATTTTCCCCTTGGTTAATCCGCCATATTCTTTAATCATATCCGATAGTGATAATCCATATTTTTCTTTCATATCGACACTGCTCATGCCAAAAATTTCATGCAACACGCCATCATTATTGGTAAGTTCTAAATTATGAGCTTTTAAATAGGCTATTTTAGAAGTTAACTCTTGGACTGTAATACTATCTAAAAGATGCTTATTAATATCATAAGCAATATCATTTAAGCGGCATATTTCCATAACTTCTTCCCGATTCTTTTTAACATTCCAAACCATACCAATTTGTTTTAATAAGGCACCACGCTCACTATTTGGATCAAGTAGGCGTCTTTGATTAGCTATCCAACCACCTAAAACAATCGAGCCGTTATCATCTCTAGTATAACCATCATTAGTTTTAAACTGAAAAGGAACCATTAAATTGTGATAATGCTCATAATATTTTTTAGCATAGCCATACCACTCTTCCCAAGATAGTGAAGTCATTTTACGATTAAAACGCATCCCTATTTGCGCTAATAATTTACCATGTTCGGTATCACTAATATTCATTTTACGCTGATTATATATCCATGTTCCTAAACCAATTTCACCATTTTCATCGTAAGTATAGCCATCATTGGTTTTAAAGCGAGCTGGTACTTCTAAATCATGGTGATGTTCATAATACTTTTTAGCATAAGAATACATAAAATCCCATGAAGGTCTTTTTCGCCCAAAACGCATGCCTATTTGTTGGAGAGCTTCAATATGTTGTTCAGGCATATTATCATTCTTATAATGTTCTCTTTGTTCATAAACCCAGTAACCTAAATTTACGCTTCCCTTTTCATCATAAGTATAGCCATCATTAGTACGAAATTTAGATGGTATATCTAAATTATGATGATGTTCATAATACTTTTTCGCATACGCATATGATGCACCCCATGGTAAAGTTTTCCTTGTAAAGCGCATGCCAATTTGGCCAAGTAAAAGGCCCTTTGGTGAATCAGGCGGCGTTATTCGTCTTTGATAAGAAATCCATGTTCCTAAAGAAATGACACCATTTTCAGCATAAGTGTAACCATCATTAGTTTTAAAAGTATGCGGAATTTCTAAATTATGGTGATGTTCATAATACTTTTTCGCATACCGATACCAATCTTCCCATGTTCTAGTTAATTTATCATTAAGGTACTTTAACTCTTCATATAAATCGATATCTAAAACTTCAATATCAAAATAAGCATTACTTATTTTAATATCCCGAGTACCTATACCTCTTCTTTGAACTTCTCTAACGCGTTCTTTTAAACGATCTTCAAGTTCTTTAATAAAACTAAAATTGTTAGTTAAATCGATAACGACTGGTGCGATTAATTTTTCGATTAATTCTTCTTTAGTAAGGTCATCAGTTACTTTAATATCACGTCGGTGACACATATCTACTAAATCAGTGTAAGAATAAGCTTCTAATTTTGTAATCATTTCTTTAGTATTACCTCGAACCGCTAGAGCTCGTCCTAATTGCTCAAAATAGACGATATCTGAAGTTGTTCCTCTACCCATGATAACACCATCAATATTAGGAGCATGAATACCCTCATTATACTGATTTATCGCAAACATAATACGTAATTTATTATCAACCTTTTCACCAGTTAAAGATATATCATTATAAAAGGCATCTCGATTAAGTTCGCCTTCTTTTCCCATGTCACTAGTAGAAGTGTAAAAGACGATATCTTCCTCTTTAACAAAGCCCTTAAACCATTCATAGGCTTGTTTTTTTATCGTTTCAATATCATTAGTTCCCGCTTCTGAAACTGGTGGGCAAAAATAAATATACTTGCCATTAGGCTTAATATTTTTACTTAACACACTAGGTATACTAGGAGCTTCATGAATCCTTTTTTTAACATCATTTAAAAGTTTAATATATTCTGGATATTCACTTAATGATTTAAGGCCTTCCATCTTCTGTTCTAATACGTTAACGATATCATAAAGATTGGTACAAGCGCTTTTATAAATAGGTTTAGGTAATACACCATCTATTATGGCATCACATAAATCGTAACGACTAACAATCTTCTTTGAGAACAACTCATCAGTATCAGGATTGGCCATATCTCTTTCATAAATAGTTCCACGATCTCTTACCGTATAAGCTGTCATACCAAAAATTTGAAGATCTTGATGCGTATCTAATAGCGTCTGAATACGAGCGCCCCATATTGGCGCACCAATATGGTGAAATTCATCTAATATCAAAAGATCACAAGCAATGGATGCAATTTCATCAGCGCTCAAATTTACAAAACTTTGATATGTACGAAATGATAAATTAGGAAAGTCACGATTTAAATTCAAATTAGGATTTTCTTCAATAAGGTTTTTGATGTGTTCAATAATGCCCGAAGATGGAACGACATATAGTATCTTTTTATCTTTATTATCATAAGCTAACTGTAAAGCATTATACGATTTACCCGTTCCTGTGGCATGGACAATACCCACTACCTTTTCACCACTAGTGAATGTTTCTTTGATCGTTTGATAGCTATTGATATTATGTCTATATAAATTTACCGCATATTCACTATTCATCATAATCACCACCAAATGGTTCAATATCGATAAATTCTTTACCAGATATTTCTTGTCTTATTATGACAACAATATCATCCTTCATTATTTTAGTATTAATCTCATCTTGTTTTAACACTATCTCTTCGATACCATCATCTGTCATTATTTTAAAACCGATATTAGTTCTATCCATAATGTCTAATAAACCATTATTTTGATATTCATCAGGGATAAAAATATCAATTACACGTCCAATTATCTTCACTATATCACCATTTCATTATTCTAACTATTTAAATTATATCATAATTTAAAGAAGTAAAAAAGCATCCTACGATGCTTTAATTTTTCTTACCTTCTTATTATTTTTACCTTTCTTCGTTCGCTCAATTTTCTTATACATCTCTCTTTTACCATTTTCTAGTTTTTGAATAGATTCTTTATTGTGTAAGGTATTAATAATATGAGCGATAAAATTAGAACAATCTACCTCATGAAACCAAGGGCATTCTTTAATTTCTTCTGGTACATATGATAGATTAGTAGAATACATTTTAGTAAAGAGATTATCGTGATAAGCTTTATCAAATACTTCTGACCCTTCCGTAAAGAGTGCGAAAGTCGCGACTAAATAGATGTTTTTAGCGCCTCTTTTTTTAAGTTCACTAGCGACATCTAATATTGAACCACCAGAAGCAATCATATCATCAACTATTAAAATATTTTTATTCTTTACTTCACTACCCATATAGATGTGATCTACAATAGGATTTTTACCATTTACTACTTTACTTAAATCACGTCGTTTATAGAAGACTCCAACATCGCATCCTAAAACTTCAGCATAATATCTACTTCTCTCCATAGCTCCCATATCTGGACTAACGACAAGTAAATCATTAATATTTTCTTCTTTAATAAGATCATCTAAAATAATATGGGTAGGATAAAAATTTTCAAATGGTAAGTTAGGAATAGCATTACTAATACTAGGATCATGGGCATCAAAAGTAACAATATCTTTAACACCCAAATTTTGTAACTCTTGAAGGGCAATCGCACAATCTAAAGATTCCCTTCCTTTACGTTTATGTTGCCTTGACTGATATAAAAGAGGCATAATTAAAGTTATCTTACTACTATGACCATTCGTGGCTGATACAATTCTTTTGACATCTTGGAAATGTTCATCTGGTGACATATAATGTTTAACACCATGCATCATATAGTTAATACTATAATTACCAACATCGCAAAGAATGTAAATATCTTGCTCTCTTACTGTATCTTCAATTTTAACTTTACCTTCACCATTCGAGAAACGAACATTCGTAATATTAACTAAATATCCTTTTCGTTCCTTTCTTAAACTCATCAATTCTTTATTGACTTTCTTTCCTACTTCCATAAAATTATCTAAAACAATTAAACGTAAATTATTTTTCATTACTCCACTCCTTACTCTAATGCGTTATTCTTACACTTACAATATATTAAATATCATATAAATTGTCAATATTTTTTTATAAAAAAAGAAAACTAATTAGTTCTCTTTTTCATAAATATTCTTTTCTTATATATAAATGAAACTGAAATCAAAGAAACTAACCCTATTACAAAAGTAATAAGATAATTAACGATATTATCTATGGTAAATGGATTAGAGATTTTTTCATTAGTCACTGTTACTACTACATCACTATCTATAGTTCCTTGCTCATTTTTATAAGAAGTTTGATAACCATTTTTATTTTCCTCAATTTCTTTAATTTCGTATGTTGTTCCATATGGTAAATATAATGTAATTTTTTGGTTACTCATCAAAGAAAAGCTTCCAATTAAAATATCATCATCACGTTTAAATTTGATTTCTCCATCTTCAATATTAGTTCCCTTATAGTAAATGTTTTCTTCTAAAAGTACATCAGGATTTTCAACTAGTCGAATTTCAAAAGTAAATTTTTGATCTGTTTTAGTGTCTCCTTTAACTACTTTTTCTATTGTTAAATCATAATAAGAATATTTTTTATTATAAAATTCAATAGTTGGATTTTCACCCGTTAATGTACCCTCTAAATTACCTTTAGTTGTTGTTTTATAGTCGTCTTGATTAGCTTCTACTTCTTCTAATTTATATTGGACGCCATTAGGTAAATCTTTTATCGTTATAGTTTCTTTATCTTTAATTTTGATTGTTCCTTCATATTTATTGCCATTATTAGTTAAAGATAAAATCCCTTTTGTTCCATCTTCTTTAATAGTTTGATAAGATGTATTTAATGTTTGACTATTTGGCGCTACTAAAGTTACTTTAATTGTCCACTCGGTACTAGCATTACCTAAATCACCACTTACAAATTTCTTTATTGTTAAATCATTTTCTAACACTTGTAATTTACCATTATTACCTTGGTACATATTTATAACAATATTATTACCATCATTAAATCCGGTAGTCGATTCACTAATAGTAGGTAATATATATGCTGAAGCTGTCTTAGTATTATTATTTTCTTTAGTGACTAATTCATCTTGCATATTACCAACGATTAAACCACCTGGTTTAGTAGCTATAACCCAATCCGTATGTGTATCTTCTGGTTTAGTTGTACTAAAGTTTTTCCAAATATTAGCTGATGGACTATACCAACATAGATATTCGCCAAAGCTAATATTTTTTCCGCCAATACCTGTTCCAAACTCTTTTCCCTGTTTTAAAAGAGCTGCATGATATATCTGCTCACTATTAGGCTTATAATATTCAATAATAATGTAATAATATTTATTAGAATTTTCATTTGTTATAGTGTTGATAGTCTTATGAGATGATATAAATTTTTTATAAGCGATACTATCTAAATCTATTTCTTTATTATTATCCTCCTCATTAGGTTCATATAGAATTAATGGATTAACTGAGGTATAATATGAATTTCCAGGGCTTGGAGAAAAAGTTGTAATTGCATCACCATATACAACATTATTATTTTTTCTATTTGAAAAATAATTTGAATATAAAGACACATATTTTTTTGAATCCACTACACTTGTATTTTTTTCAATATATTCTTTTGATAATTGGGATAAATTGATAATGTCTCCACTTCCAATTGCCTCTTTTCTACCAACTGTATAAAAGACTCTTAGTGGGGTTGAAGCATCATATTGTTTTGTATTGTCAACATATAAAATGACTCTTTCTCTTCTATCAATAGTAATTTCTGATACTTGTAGTGGTAAGGCATTTCTTGGAATATTAACATATAATATTTCTTTTTCATCATTGTCTTTCTCTACATACATTGTTATTTCACTTAATTTAAATGTTACATTATAATTTATAGTTCCATCTTCTTCAACGGTTTTATAAGATAAATTATTTTGTACATCGCCATCTTGTGGAACAATTTTATAATATTGTCTTGTATAGTCATATTTGTCAGGTTTAACGTCGTATTCAGAAATACTCTTATCAGCATTTACAACATAATACTTTAGCTTATCTTTTGTAACATTATATAATTTACCCAATAAAGACACATTTTTAATATCTTTAACTTCCATGTATTCACCTATCGGATCCATATAAGTTAAATTATCCTTAATACCAACTTCATTTGTCCCCTCTATAGGTTTTAATGGTACCAATGTAATTTGTTTTAATATTTGTTCAAAAATACTATTAATGTCTTCAGTATTACCCGTCATATATTTATCTACGTAATAAACATCATCAATTGATTTTACATCGTATTGAGCATCTTTTCCACTTGGATGATCAAACTTTATTGAGGCATGTAAAGGGCTGCCACTCCAAACCCCTGTAATTTCTTGTTCTGGAGAATTACCAGATACATAGTCCATAATAATATCATAAGGTTCCTTATAATAAGTACTTACATCTTCATCATCAGCATACTTTTTAACAAAGGCTTTAGGATTCATCGTACCATTTAATTGATACTTTTCAAAACTATTCGTCAAATTATCAACATTAATGCCAATACCATAACCTTGAAGTATGATTTCATCTTCTCCAACTCTGTTTTGATTATAATGCTGTTCAACCTTATTTTTCATAAAGCCTGCTGTTAATAATACAGAGGCTGTTCTTGGTGATATAGCAGACTTCGAATCAAAATTAATTGGTGTATAAAAAGGATTTCCGTTAGGATCAGGTACATAATGTGACCAAACGGCCGGTTTGTCTGATCTACTTGGCAAAATTACTTTGTCTTGATTTGAAGACCATCCATTTGGATTCCACCAATCAATTTTTGTTTCTGTTTCATCAGCTGAAGATACCCCACTCGTGTTTGTAGCTCCGTCAGTTAAGGTAATTAAAATAGGAATTCTATCTATTTTTGACCATTTATCAGTATATGTTGTATCATCAGTAGTTGCTAACATATTCATACCCTGATAAATAGCACCTTGTAAATATGTTGAATCAGCATACATTGGTTCACTGGTGCTAGTATAAACCTCACCTTTGCTATTAACAACATTACTAGTAACGATAGGCCAGTTTTTGGCATTAGCATCTACCTTAGTAGTTACAATTTTTAAATAATCTTCACCATTATTTTTTTGATAATGATCAAGTGGTAAAACTACTTGAGTTCCTCCACCATATACAATTATACCTACACGATTATTTTCATGAATTAATATATCACCATCATCTCGCATCAGCTTACTGATCATTTTATTAGCTTCCTTAATAACGATATAAGCTGGAGATTCATCTAAATTACCTTTTTCTTCACTATAAGTATCTTCTTTCATCATAGATGTTGAAATATCAAGTAAAATAACTACATCTAGTGGTTTTATTTCACTATATTTTAAATTTTTACTACTACCTAAAGCAGAATAAACATGTAAGAAATCGCTATCGTTTGTAATAGTACCAGATACACCATCTGTTTCCTCATCTAAAGTTAAAGATGGCGAAGATAGAACGGTTTTATCTGACCATATTTTCCCTGCATTTTTAGATCCTGTCTTATCATTAATAAGATAGTCTTTATAACTATCCATCGTATTATTATCTACAATATAGCTTATGTTATTATTACCTAGTTCACCTGCTACATAATCACCATTTAACTTTTTATTACCTTTGCGAATATTAGCATACTTGATAGCGAATGGTGTTAACATTGAACAAATGACAAATGACAAACAAAGAACTAAGGCAAGTGATTTATATTTCTTCTTCATTTTTTCATACTCCTTTTACATATTTGTCTAAATGTTTAAACATTACACAATATTAAATAAACCATGATGTGGACTATTTTTTAGGTTAAAAAATATAGTATAGTTTCATTTATACATCTAAACTATGAATAGAATCATATACCTCTCTACTATTCAATGCCATAATATCACAAAAAAAAAAAAAACAAGTAATATTTTTGCTAGATATACTTGTTCTTAAAATTTCTTTTTTAGGAGATATCATCAAGCCAAATACTTACATCCCCATCACTCGGCATTCTAAGATCACCTCTAGGTGATAAAGATATAGTACCTACTTTAGGACCATCAGGTAGACAATTTCTTTTAAACTGTTGATTAAAGAAACGTTTTAAGAAGAAAGTTAACCACTTCTTAATCTCATCATCTGAATACATATCTTTAAATGTCTTTTTAGCTAATAAATATATCTTTTTAGGTGACGCTCCATATCTAAAGAAATGATATAAGAAGAAATCATGTAAGATATAAGGCCCAACTGTATTTTCCGTCATTTGGGTAATATTACCTTTTTCATCAGGAGGAAGTAACTCTGGGCTAATGGGGGTAGCTAAAATATCATAGACGATATCTTTAGCATCATCATGGGTATCAGCAATCCATTTAACTAAATATCTAACAAGTGTTTTAGGTATAGAGGTATTAACAGCATACATACTCATATGATCGCCATTATATGTACACCAACCTAAAGCTAATTCGGATAAATCGCCAGTACCAATTACCAATCCCCCTTCTTTATTAGCTACATCCATAAGTATTTGCGTACGTTCACGAGCTTGAGCATTTTCATAAGTAACATCATAGTTATTAGGATCCTGATTAATATCTTTAAAATGGATAAGGCAAGATTCTTTAATATTGATTTCTTTTAAAGTAGCACCAATTTTGTTAATCAAGTTAATGGCGTTTTGATAAGTACGATCAGTAGTACCAAAACCAGGCATCGTTATAGCGATAATATTTTCATTAGGAAGATCTAACTTTTTAAATGCTTCAACAATGATAAGTAACGCTAAAGTAGAATCTAAACCGCCTGATACACCAATAACAGCTTTCTTAAAGCCCGTATGTTTTAATCTTTTAGCAAGACCACTAGCTTGAATATTAAATATTTCAAAGCAGCGGTTATTTCTTTCTTCTTCATTATTTGGTACGAAAGGATACATACTATATTCGCGTAATAAATTAGTGTTATCATCATTTATTTCAATTGGAATAACACGATGATTTAGATATGGTTTAATCCCCATATAACTAATGTCTTTATGGCGATCATTCATAATCTTACTAATATCAATATCGCTCATAATAATTCGACTAGTAAAAAGGAAGCGTTCATTTTCAACTAGTTGATTACCTAATTCAGATATTAGCGCATGCCCAGAAAAGACTACATCAGTTGTCGACTCGTTAATTCCGGCTGAAGCATAGATATAAGCACATTTAGTTTTAGCTGATTGCATCATAACAAGATTTTTACGATACTCATATTTACCGATAATATCATTACTAGCTGATAAATTAAAGATCATACTTGCTCCAGCTAATGTATGCTCATTACTAGGTGGTGTTACACTCCATAAGTCTTCACATACCTCAATAGCGAAACAGATATTTTTATCGACTTTATCTCTAAATAATAAATCGATACCAAAAGGAACTTCTTCATCAAAAAGGGTAATCGTATTACTAATCGCATTTAAACTAGATTGAAACCATCTTTTTTCATAAAATTCCTCATAGTTAGGAATATATGTTTTAGGTACGACACCTAATACTTTACCTTTATTAATAACTACACCCGTATTAAAAAGTTGATTATCGAGACTTAAAGGCATACCGATGATAGATATAATATCTAGATTAGCTGTTTCCTTTATAATTTTCTTTAATCCCTGAAGCGAAGCCGTAAGTAAAACATCCTGATGAAATAAATCACCACAAGAATATCCCGTTATTGATAGCTCCGGTAAAGTTACTATTTGAACTCCTTCTTTATCAGCTTTTTTAATTTGCTTAATTATTTCATCAACATTAAATGATACATTGCCGACTTTAAGCTCTGGGACTATGGCCCCTACCCTTACATAACCATATTGTTTTAACATAAACTACCTCCTTTTTAAATATTGTTTAGCTCTTTCAATTGTAAGCTTACTATTAAGTGATTTAAAATACCCCATGGCATCTAACTCTAACATTTCATCAAAAGTACACTTAAAGGGTCTTATGATTTCACTTTCATCTAACTTTTGGGCTCTATTTTGTTCACTTCCTAAAGCTAAAAACAGATAATTTTTAGCTGATGAGATACCCTCCATAGGATAAGCTTCATCTAGTAAAATTAACTTGTCTGCCGTGACACCCAATTCTTCACATAATTCCCTTTCGGCTGCCACACTAGGTTTTTCACCAGCTTCAATGTATCCAGCAGGTAACGCTAAAGTGACAGTTTCATCAGTGTGAACTCGTGGTTCAACATTAAGAAATACTTCATCATTATGGGTTAAAGCTAAAATGACAGCGGCATCGCCTCTTTTTTTATTGATTAGTAATCTTTCTCTAATAATTATTTTACCACAATTTAAATGGCATTCATAAAATGAACTAGTCAAAAATGCTTTCTTTGATTTAAAATCCGGTAAAGGTACTTTCTTTACTGTCTTTAATTCTTCTAAATAAGAATGTAATTCATCTAATTTTTCTCTACGCATGATACTGTCCTATCTTTTTTTGCTTTTCAACTTCATCTTTATGTTCTTTAATCATCTGCTTTTTTAATTTAAGTAAAGGTTCACTTAAATCGACAATATACTCATATGGACTAGCTGCCTGTTTAATTTCAGGATATATAGTAGCGAATTCTTCAGCACAATAATTGGCACTATCTAATGTTTCAGGCACATCGTAGACAAGTTTACCATTTAAGAAGATAGGTACTTGTAATTCACGAACTCTATAGTTAGATAATTCTTTACGACGCCATTCGTGAACTGGTGAGATTAAAGTATAGCCATCTAAAGGAATATTTTCGGTTGCTAAAGCGATGACATCACCCAAAGCATAACCGGTCTTTTGGTCATAGAAACGATATACTTTTTTATACCCAGGATTAGTAATTTTAACCTCTGAATCACTTAACTTAATACGAGGGCTGGCCACTCCATCTTGATCAACCGCAACTAATTTATATACACCACCAAGTCTAGCTTTAGGGGCGATAGCATTATCGCCAACACCTAGATTATCAATAGGTGCACCAACTTGTTTTAACTGACGAATATGCTCCTCATCCAAACCATTAGTGACAAATATTTTAGTATCAGGGTATCCGGCAGCATCTAATATTTTACGAGCTTCATTAGCTAGATAAGTTAAATCCCCACTATCAATTCTAATACCTTTAAAAGGATAACCATTAGGAGTTAAAAACTCATCAGCTACTTTGATAGCTGCTGGTAGACCGCTATATAACGTACTAAAAGTATCAACTAAAGCTACAAAATTATAAGGATTAGATTTAGCATAAGCCATAAAAGCATCATAGTCATTACCATAAAATTCAACTAAAGAATGAGCCATCGTTCCTGATGGAATAAGATTGTAAGTTTCAGCTGCTAAAACATTAGATGTACTAGAAAAGCCTCCAATAGCTGCATGACGTGATCCCTGCGTAACAGACTCTCCATGGCCACGACGAGCTCCAAAATCAGCTATCTTTAATGGACTAGCTGCACTAGAAAGTCTTTTTGTCGCTGTCGCAATTAGACTACCATGATTAAAGTAAGCTAACAACAAAGTCTCTAATAGTTGGGCCTCAATAACATTGGCATGAACTGTGATAACTGGTTCATTAGGGAAAATTGGTGTACCATCCGGTACTGCCCAGATATCTCCTGTAAAATGTAAATCTTTGAGATAAGTTAAGAACTCTTCAGTAAACTGACCCGACCTTCTTAAATAGTCAATATCCCCTTTAGTAAAATGAAAGTTTTTAACATAATCAACAATTTCTGCTAAACCTGAACTGATAGTATAACCACTACCAAATTCGTGATTACGGAAGAAAACATCAAAGTAAGCTTTCGTTTGATATTCTCCCGTATCAAAGAAAGTTTGTGACATGGTAAATTCATAAAAATCAACTAACATGGTTAAATTAGGTTTTTGCCTTTTTAAGATAGCCTCCTTTAGATCTTGCCAAGTCTTAATACTTTCATCAGTCATATCAATCATCTTTTTAACATCTTCAACACTCATTAAATCCATAACACTTTTATCTTTACTCATAATATTCCTTCTTTCTACTAACTAGTGATATACCTTTACTTTTGGTTCTTCTATTTTAACCCCAGCTTGCATCATAAACTTAAAAGCCATGTCATTATATTCTTGACGATCGTGAATACCTACTTCAATAAGCTTATCTCCATCATAAACATTAGGTTTCGTCTCATATGTTTCAACAGCTTCTTTCGGAACGACGACATCGATGTCAATATCTAACTCATCACATAACTTCTTAAGTGGTATAGCTACATCCATAACACATATATCGGTACAACAACCGACAATAGTAAACTTTCTAAATTTAGGGTTTTTAATAACCTCTTTAATAAATTCTAAAAAGCCTGGTGCCCACATCGCACATGTTGAATTTTTAAAGAACTCATAACAATATGGTTCTAACTGTACTAATTCAATAATCAAAGCTGCTTCCCAAGTACCTGCTAAACAGTGAGGTGGATAATTTTTAAACTCCATCGCCTCTTTTGTGTGATTTTCACGGATAACCGCTACCGCTTTATGCTCATCGGTTAAAGCATCCTGCATATATTTCTTGGCCGCTGGTACAATATGTTGAATATATGGATCAGCTAACGCGCCTTCTTTAACAAAGCCATTTACTAAATCAACCGCAATAACTAACTCCTCAATATCCTTTATTTCTACCTTTTGCATTTTATTTTTTATCATAATATTCCTCCTCTTATTATCATTCTATTAATAACTAAAAATAAAATTTTAAAGAGTTTTATCTCTTGTTACTAACATTATATTAAAAACAAAAATATTTGTCAATATGTTTTTAACATTTTTTTAATAAGATATAAAAATAAAAAATATTCTTTACAGAATATTTAATTATGAAAACTAATAAAATTAAATAAAATAGTCGATTTCCAAAAGCCAACTTTAATTGGACATTCAAATACTAAATGACGTTCATCATTACTGATAGTGATATTTTGCGTACCACTATTCATCCCCTGCTTAATTTCGACTTGATGATTACCATAGTATAGTGGAAAGACAACTTGTGTTCCATTAGGTACACTTCCTAAAAGATAGCCATCAACAAAAACGTCATAATCGACAAGAGATCCAAAAAAATTATTTGGTCTAATTATTGTTATACTACCTAAAGGCGCTCCTTGATTATTAGGTAATGCATTACCGCAATTAGCGCAATTAACATTACCTGGCATATTATTAAATCCACATATTGGACAGTTCATATCATAACCTCCTAGAATCTTATCATATTCATTATAACACATTTTTTAGGAAGATTTTTTAATTAATTGTTTACTTATTTGTTTTGTCTTACTATTAACTGGAATATATAATATCATATAATCCCCTTCTAATGGTGTCTCTGTTTTAATGACAATATCTGGAAAGTGAAATTGCATTCTTCGAAAAAGACGAATTAAATTTTCTGTTTTAGCTCTACTTATAAAATCTTCTTTACCCACATAATGATCATATAACTTCTTATTTGCCATAAAGGTCTCATATTCATAATTATCATAAGCAAAAAGTCTTTTTAACTCTTCTTTACTCTTATGGGCATACATTTCATAAGAGCCATGCATTTGCGTAAAATATTTTTCATATTCCTGACTCAAAAGATGGTGATGGTCATATGATAAAACGTGGAGAAAAGGTACCTTTACTTTAGTTATTCCCTGGGATGATAATAAGTCAAAAAATATAGTTAAAGCCATAATAAAGTTAGGATGTACATCACTGATATTTTCGGGATAATAATCACTTTCTCCCTTTTTATAAGCATGGTACTCTTTACTTTCACTATCAAAGACCTGATTATTTAAACGATAAAGCATTCGTTTAAAATCCTTTAAATAATGAGTATCATCTTTTTCCGATTGAATAGCCCCGATATAGCACGTATCACCGATAACATCATAATGAATTCTTGGTAAACTATGGTATTCATCACCATCATATATTCTAATATGCATCTCATTTACATTTTCATCATATAACGTACCGGAAGTATTTTTAACTTTGATATCATAGTTTAAAAGAGTACCAACTTTAGTCCAATCATCAATAAAGCGAAAAGTATCATCTTGATAAGCTTTGGCTTCACGATATAAAAAGTCTTCAATATTGTTTAAATCATTGGGTATCATACGAAGCCATATTTTTTCTAATAAATCAATTTGTAAAGCATCAGCTGATCTTTCGCTATAATGATGTTGATAAGCAATATAATTAAGGGATAACTTATACATGTTAAAGAAAAAAAGATAATGATTTTTGACCATAATAGTTGGAAGATCGGGATTAAACTCTTTTATGCGATCAATGTCACGACTTTTAATTGGCCAATCATGAAAAGGCGGGCAATTATCTTTAATGTCTTCAAGAAAAGATAATCCTTCTTTAGAAAAAGCAATATTAAATCGAGGAAGGTTAGCTTTCTCTAAACGCATTCTAAAAACGACTAAACTAATGAAGAGCTCAACTGTGGATAAAAAGTTAATCTCTCCTTCTTCTTTAACGATAAGACTCATTTTTATCACCTAAAATTATCGTCTATATTAACATACATATTTCTTTTTTTCAAATTATCTTTACACTAAATGATTTGTATGTTATTATGAAAAAAACATGGGAGTGATTTAATGAAAAAAATAATTAGTATCTTACTTAGTCTTTTAATTATGGTTGATATATTAGCTTTTACCTTTGTTAGAGTCGCTAAAAAAGAATTTAGGCCAACCTATATCAGAAAAATAGTAACAAAGATAGAAGTAGATGAAGGGCTAGGTAAACAAATAATGGATAAAATAAGTTTTACAGATATTATTAAAGAAGCTTTAGGCTTTCTAGGTATATCTGATAAAACTTTTGATAAAATAGCTAACTCTGAAGGCACCAAAGATTTCATCGGTATCTATGTCGCTAACGCAACCTCTTATCTTTTAGGTAGTGACGAAGAAATACCTATTACTAAAGAAGATATTAAAAATTTAATAAATAAAAATGTACCTATTATCAAAGAAGAAATGCCATCTTGGGGTAAAGACTTTATTGAAAAAAATAAAGAAAGTGTCGATAAATATATCGATAAACATGGTGATGATATTATTAGTCTTCTACCTAAAGCTAAAGATTTAATGCACGATGTTAAACAAGAAGAGATTATCGTTTATAAAAGTCTTACATTAAAAGATGTAACCAATGTTATTGTAACGGTAACTAACCCCCAAACATCATATTTATTAATTGGCGGTGCGGTAATATTGTTAATGATTCTTATTATCTTAAATCTTAAAGCTAAAAAATGGGCCAAATATATCTTTGTTATTTCAACTATCTATGCCCTACTCCTTTTAGTGGCGAAATTTGTTGTTATGCCAATAATAAATAATTTTAGTAAAGATATGTCATCTTTACAAGAGGTTATTCCTTATATCTTATCTTCAATTACTAGTACTTTATGGATATTCTTCTTTAGTTCTGCTATTATAAGTATCTTATCAATTCTTTTCTATAAAATTAATTTTACCAAAAAAGAAACGGCCTTATAGGTCGTTTTCAATTTCGGCTTTCATCATATTATACATTTGTAATTTTTCTTCTTTGGTAAAAATATCTTTTTGAGCTTTAAATTTACTTAAAGCCCACTTCCACATATTATAGCCAAAATGTCTATCAATATAAGTATGACCTAAAATAACTACTCTATCTTGATAACGTGGTATGAACTGAAAGTGAACGTGAGGTGTTTTGTGATCGCGATAAGCATTATTCATAAGACAAGCAAAATTAAACATTGTCGCCTTAAAAACTTTTTTACAAACCCTTTCAAGTTCTCTTTCTAATTTCCCTAACTCTATCCAATCTTCATTTGAAAGATCACTCAATGCCTCTTTTGAGCATGAAATTATACATTGTCCAGGAAATTCCTGACACCACTCACAAAAGACAATTTCAAATGTTTTTCCCTGATATAATATCATAAATCCTCCTCGGTTATAAGTAAATCAACTCTAATATCATTTACCTCAGTAGGTAGATGATTGGCAATTAAAGCGCAGTAGCATAATCCTATCTTAAATAGTTGATGATTTTCATAGTAACGATCATAATAACCACCACCATAGCCTAGGCGATTACCATCTTTCGTATAACAAAGAGCCGGTGTTAAGGAAACTGCATTGGTTAAATCAGCAACTGGTTCATTCGTCGTAGGTTCCATAATACCATAACTTCCCTTTTTTAAGTCATTCAAACTATTAATATAATAAAAAACTAAATTATGCCTTTCTACTTTAGGAACGGCTACTTTTTTACCATGTGAAAGAAAATAATTAATTAACTGATATGTATCTACCTCACTATGGTAAGATACGTATGTCAAAATAGTATCGGCTTTCATAACATGATCATCATTGATAACTTTATTATAAATATTTTTATCTTTTATATCCCGATTATCAATTTGGCTACGCAACATTAAATATTTTTTACGTAAAGATGCTTTATCCATCCTATCACCACTATTATTATCTTATAATACATTAGTTTATGCAAGTATTATTTATATTTTTGCCAGCCACGTTTGTTGATGTATGAAGTTCCTGCTTCTATCATCGAACTAATCATATCATCATAAAACTTGACTTTATCCGTCGTTAAATAATCATATGGTAAAAGGCTTGGAACTTCGAAAATATCATTAATAGGATATAAATCACTCGCCAGTTCTTCTAATGGGATATATCCCCTCGCATCATAAAAAGCAGCATCTATTTTTAAAACAATATGTTTATTACATACATAGTACTCACTACTTGGAATAACCTCTTTTAAACTAGCTGCAAAAATGGCGCAATAACCATTAGTAAACATATAAAGAGCTTCCGCATAAGGATTAGGATAAGATCCAAAATATTTAGGTGTTAAATAAACGTCACTAAACTTATTAAGCATCGCTTCAATTATAAGACCAATCTGATCATCATTTAACATTTTATCACCAAAAAATTATATGCTTATTTTCTAATAGTTAATAAAAAAGATAGTATTAATTACTATCTTTAATTACTATCTTGACTTTTCATTATTCTCTCAAGCAATAATTTTTTACTATCCTCTGGTATGTTTGAAGCGCTATCATATGGCATATAATATTCAATAATAGCCTCTTCTAATTCACTTCGATTACAATCAAATATAATCATTGTTTTTTCTTTATAACCAGCAAAAATAGTACCGACAACATTATCACAAGCGATGGTAGAATTTAGATCACATATAGAAGCAAAAGGAGCATATGGATTATCTCTTAAAGGATTTTCTTTATCTAAAAAGATGGCAATGGTCATCCATTTAGTATCAGGACGTTGTTCTTCATAATGATCATGTCTTTTAAGCTCATCAGCTGAATAGACATTATTTTCCCTTGGAAGCGCTAAAGGATCTTGCTCCTGTAAAGCTTTAGCAAGCATTATCGTCGTTCCCATGACAGCGACATGATCACTTATATTTAGTTTTAGAACAACAGCTTTTTTCTTTTTAATTTCCTCAATTAAAGATGATTCATCACAATATCCAACCGGAGCCCAATAAACTAGACAATCACGAGAAGGTGCATCTATATCATCGCTAAAGAAAAAGACATTACTATATACATAACTTATTTTTCTTAAAATAACACGATTAGATTCACTCAAATAAGTTTGCTCAAAAATACAGTAAAGTTCATCTCCTACCAACATAGTATGAATACCACGATAAATATTTTTCGTATTCAATATTTTTAGCATCGGTTCTAACAATTTATTTACTTTAGTTTCGTAATTAGGTTTTATATCATCGTTCATAAAGATATGTTTCCCTTCTTTAAGGCATAACTAAAGCCTTCGGCAAATTCATCATCATGTCTTTTATCTAATAAGTCAAAATAAGTAAGCATATCTCGAGTTGTCATTTCGTGACGCAAAACGCTATTAAAAAGTTCTAATACATCTTTAGGATATTTCTCATAAAGAGAATATAAAATTGCAGCATAATAATAAGATAAATAATAGTACAAATCATAAGAGCGATAAGCCATATAATTATCCTTATCACTTAGATTAGCAAGGATTTTAGGTGTCACTGTTTTGTGATAACGTTCTAATAGTCCATATAGTGTTAATCTAATACTTTGGTAAGCAACATTTTTAGATTCTTTTTGATTTTGCATTAACTCATAAAGAAATGGTAAAACTTCCGAATAAGTAAGTAGATCACTCCATTCATCAGGATTATTTCCATCCTTTAAAACATGAATACATTCATGACCAATAAAAATATGTGATGTCTCATCAGGCCACGATGGAATAGACATAGTGCATGGATTTAGACTATATGAAAAACTGGTATTATAAGCGCCACTACGATTATGACGATCTATAAAAGCATTCCTATTCTTTATCTTTTGAAGATAAGCTTCATAAATATCAGGTCCAAAGAAGAATTTCATATTTTCACCAACTTTATCCATAACAATATTAAAATCAGCGCGATTTAAAGCTGGCTCTTTAAGGCCTTTCAATTGTTCTAAACGGCCAATCGTAAAATCGGCAACCTCTAAATCATACGTAGTTGGCATATTCAAGGTATATTGACTCGTTAAATACTCTATCGATTTAAGACGTTCATTAACCATTAAAACGGACATTATATCACTCTCCATAAATTGTTTCTTATTATAACATATTGACAATTTAAATATCAATTATAATTTTAAATATTTAAATACTTACCTATCATGTTATATTATAAAAAATAGCAATTTAGTATTCATTAAAACTAACTTCGATAATATCTCTCACGTTCCGCTCTTAAAGTCCTTTTTTTGATTGCTTTTATTTCTTCGGCCAATCTTTTCTCACTATCTGGAATTAAGAAAGGGCTTTGGATATATGGAACATACATTTTTTTTGAACTATCGTATATCATTCTTGGTATTTGATGGACTTCATAATCATTCAATAGATAATTATAAAATGTTTCATTAGGATGAACATCACTAGTTGTTATTCCCCTAGAACATCTTTCGACTAAATGATAATGCATATACTGAACTATTACTGTTTTATACCAATCAAGCATAGTTCTTTTCTTATACCAATAATAATCATGGTTAAATAAACGGCTATATCGTTCTTGATACTTTTCTAAACTTTCGTCAGGTAATTGCTGATACCTTTTATTTCCTTCACAATATTTTTTATAAAACTCTGATTCATTTAAAATCATACAATTTTGTCCAAATCATTCCATAAAAGTTGGTGCTTGATAACAATTATAGAAAAAAATATCGAGATTAGTTTCAAAAAGATTAAAGACAGAAGCCGTTATACCATATTTGCGTCTTAAGGAAGCTCGTTCTTGACTCTTTATAATTCGTTCCTTAAAATATTCTCTTCGATCTTTTGCATCATCTTGTTCATCTTCCATATCAATAGCGTCAATATTTTCAAATTGTTTAAGATATAAAGAATTAGATGGCATACGGAAATAATACTCGAAATAAGTCGTTAATACATTATCATCATGGCCACCATATCCAAGTGGTCGACTATAATCTAAAGGTTCACCATATGGATCTAAATAACCAATAAAATGTGGATGAATAAAATTATAACTAGTGTATTCTTGTTCGTTAACAACTTCGCTTTTAAAAGGCAGAGCCACTTGAACCACTCCTTTAATCTTATTTTTTTAACTTATATGTTTTACCAACATCATATAATGCATTTAACAATTCATTATTAGAATAAATATTTGATCCTAATTTTATATGCATATAGCTATCAACTTCAAAAGGATAAGCTGAAATGTTGACATCTTCAAATTGGGCTTGTAGTCGTATAAATAATCGAAAAAACTTATCAACCGAATTACTTAAAACAGTATCTCTTTCATCATCAGTTGTAAGCCCATCTAAATATCCATATCGGCGTGTTAAAAAGCCATCTACCATAATATCGCTGATGCCTTCACTTTCTAGCATACCCATAAATAAAGTAATTGAACATAACATAGCTGGCGTAATGTTGCGATCTTCTTTAACACCACTATTAACTTTGTTTAATAAAGTATTTATAGATTTAATCCGCCTATTTCGATTATTGTAAAGTCTTTTTCTTTGAACGGAATATATATAAGCTTTCTTATCAGGAGTTAAGCCATATCTAATCAGTGGCATCTCAAATCTAAGACCAGGTTTATCTAAATAATAATGCATAGTAAAAGGTGTTTCAGCGCCATAGTATTCTTCACATTTACGAGCCATAATTTTATATTCACCAAGCTCACCAATTGTCTTTTTAAATATTAACTCTGAAAAAAAAGTATCATTTAAATATTTAGTAAAACGGATAACATAACTGGTTAAATCGGAGCAATCTTCATTTGTCAAACTCTTAATCAAATAAAACAAATAATCTTCAATGGGATGTTCTTTTGTTGTTTGATAAAAGGTTAAAGATAAACTGTCAATAACTTTGGCATATTCCATTAAGGCTTGTTCAAACGCTAAACAATCCTTGATGATAATTAAAGGCATATAATATTGTTGTTCAATACTAGGAATTAGGATAAGCCCATAGCCACTTTTTTCATAAGTATATCCAGCCGAATAAGTTATGGATTTTAAAAATTTTTCAGTAAGACTCATATTATCTTCCTTTCATTAATTTGTTAGATGTAAATAAATATTTATTTTTTATATTTTGACAATACCTTTACGGTATGATTACTTAAATTACCCGTGATTGGTCTATCCGTTAATCTAATAGCATCATCTAAAGGATTTAATTGCCTATAAAAATCGCCTGATATGCCATCTATTTCACACAAATTTAAATGCGCCGAAAGGACTAAAGGATTACATTGCCTTATTTTAGGTTTAGAAATAAAAGTTAATCCATCATTTATTCCACGAGCGTATCTAACGCAGTCAAATGATGTGACATCGCGCCATACATCTTTAAAAGGACTATCTAAAATTCTATTAATTACCTCTTGTTCACTCAAGTGAAACATTATATCTTCATCGATGACACCAACATCTTCATAGTAGTTTAAAGTAAGTCCTAGAACTTCCATCATATATCTACTTTCTTTAGAAAGTAATAAACTGCTATAGACGTGAATGGCTCTAAAGAAGTCCTCAAAAGAAGCTGTCTCCTGACCTTCTGATATAACCATTTCACCCGTAAAATTGCGGCATCTCTCACTCGTTTGGTCAATACACATACCATTAGTATTTTCTAAATATCCCACCATTAACCACAACTCTTTTATTTCTTCAAAAGAGTGAGTATGCGCCCAAAAAAGGCATGTACCTAATATGCCACCATCCAAACGGTCCATACAAAGAGCTGGAATCGGTTTATCCAAGATAGGATAATTAGCATAATCTACTACATCATCTAAAGCAATACCATCCTCTTTAAGATATGTTAATAATTCTTCATCACGCATTAAAATACTTTTTACATCTAATTCATCATTTTCTTGTTTTAAGATATCACCAGTTCGATAAGAATTAGCGTGTGCAAAACATTTAGTACCAACATCATGAAATAAACCGGCCAAAGCAACTTTAAAATATTCATCACGTTCATCACGATACATTGATGATGTCGTATAAGCTACATTTTTGGAATGTTCCAGTCTTGAATAATACTCGATAGGTCTTAATGTGGGAATATTAACATAATCCATACCACAAAAAGTACCTTTACCTTGAAGTCGCCTCATAGTTGCTGTATTTAAATATCGTTCTAATCTTGGATCAGCATTTTCTTTAGTCATTTGGTTATATTGCTCTACTAACATATTAACTCCCCACATTTTTTATTTGACAAGACATCAATACAAATTGGTAATTATTTTAACATAAATTTAGACAAATTAAAACTCAAACCATCAAAGTTTGAGTTTAGTATCAAATGATGTTAAAGGAAGAAGGATAACATATAAATAAAAGATATATTAATAAATCATTTAATCTTTTTTAAGATAGATGGATTGTCGGTCGTAATGATAATTTTATCTTTATAATATTTAAAAAAAGGTTCATCTAAAACTTGACATAAAGTATCTAATTCTTTTTCCGTCCGCAAAGTATAAAGACCAACTGTTGAATATTTCTTTAAAACATATTTTATTCGCTTATTACTTAAGACGTTAGCGTGTTTCATTAACCATAAATCACGCTTTATTTTACGTCTAACACATTTAGAAGTGCCTTTTAAAGTTTCAGTATCAGTCACCTTAATCCTTAACGACACATTATCAATTGAAGACATAAAATGTGTTATAAAAAACGCTACCGAATAGTCACACAGTAAATCTGTTGGTACAACAAAATACTTCTTTCTTTTTTGTATTTTTTTACTTAACCATAAGTTTAAAGGCCAAAAAGATAGATGAATTATATTACGCGACAAATTAGGAAATCTATTAACTATCTCTACAAATTGACTAATATTTTTCATATTAAAATTATTTCGGTTATACAAAAAATAATCTTTTGTTTCAATTTTAATAATCTTATCTTTTAGTTTATCTTTATGTGTATTAAAAAAATCTAACAGTTCTTCTAGAGTTATAATCTTATATGAAAGTGTCGATGAGGCATTCACACTCTTACGGAAACTAAAGGTAAATTGTCGCAAGACATCTAATGAATAATTTCTAACTAAACCATTGTGGTTAGATACATCATCAAGATATTTATCATGAATAACAACAGGAATATGATCTTTTGTAAAACAAATATCAAATTCAAAGCCATAACAGGAATCTAAAAGCTCTTGATGTTTAAAAATATATTCGATGGCTTCTAATGAATTTTCCGGATATGGTGTCATTTGATAGCCTAAACGATGTGCGACTAATTTTACATCTTTTAATTCTTTAACTAATATTTCCTTTTTCATCACTATCACACCTTTATAATAAAAACATCTGATTTCAACAATCAAATGTATTTTATTTTAGTTTAATTGACGAGTTCAATATAACATAAAAGACATACTTTTAGCAAGTACATTTTTTGTCCAAAAGTTACTATAAAACTCTATTCATGATTCCTTAAATATTCATCAACCAAGTTTTCAATCCCCTTTATAGTTCTCAATTGTGTTCTATCAATCCTCGTTGGCTGAATATCTATACCATAGTCTTCTAATATTGAAAAAAGTTCAATAAAAGCATAAGAGTCTAGTAATCCACTATCAATTAAATCTATACCATCTTCGTATACACCATCATCTTCACAAATTTCATACAATATTTTAGGTATATCAATTTCTTTATTCATCATAATTCACTTAATGCCTTTCTATCAACTTTGCCATTTTGATTTATAGGTAACCTATCCACAAATTTAATTGTTTTAGGAATCATATATTTTGGTAAAATTTCAGCCAATTGTTCTTTAATATAATCACTTGTTATATCACTATCCGCTACAACATAAGCTTTAATTGTTTTAACCACTAAATTTTCATTATATTTGGCAACTACAGCACAATCTTTAACACCATCTATTAGATTAATATTATGCTCTATATCATTTAATTCAATGCGATAACCATTATATTTTATTTGGTTATCTATTCGACCTTTACAATATAATTTTCCTTCTTCAATATATCCTATATCACCAGTTTTATAACAATTGATACCCTTTTCTTGATAATATCCTCCTATATAATTAGATATGTATCCTCCAAAAACGCTATCGCCTTTTAAGACTATTTCACCGTTAACTATTTCAATATCTGTAGCAAAAGTATCAACTTCACCAACAGGAAGCAATTTAAAATTATTAGCCATATCTTTAGTAATCAATATGGCTGATACAGCCGATGTAGCCTCTGTTGGTCCATAAGCATTAATTATTTTCAAATTAGGAAATCGAGAGTAAATTTTTTGAACTGTCTTTACTTCTAACAATTCCCCACAAAAATAAACACATTTAAATCTAGGATATTTTTGGCAATCAAAGTTCGGATTAAGCAAACACAATTTCATAAATGTCGGTGTCATCACCGCAACATCAATTTCTGTCATTAAATCAAAAATTTTATCATAATTTTCTTGAATATCATTATCATAAGCAATTAATTTATGCCCGTTGCACAAAGAATAATATAAATCAGCAACACTCAAATCAAAGCTAAAACTAGCTTGATTTAAAACATTGACATGCTTATAGCCACATAGTGGCTTTAAGTTACTAATCCAAAAAATGAAATTATTTAAATTAGTTTTTGATATAGGTACACCTTTAGGAACTCCTGTACTTCCTGATGTAAATATTATATAAACAATATCATTATCGTTTTCTTTTGGTTCCGCATCTTCATATTTTTTTAATTCTTCTAAACTGCACCAATCGATATTTTCTAGCTGATTAATATTATCAGATAAAACCAATAAAGAACCGGTAAGCTCGGCTATTTTTTTAACTCTATTAATAGGTGAACAAGAACCTATAGGTACGTATACCCTATTAGCTATTATACAAGCTAGTATGGAAATGACAACATTAATATCTTTATCACCATATATTATTACTGGAGATACTCCTTGTCTTTTTAAAAGATGGGCATAAAATGAAGCACGATTCCATAGTTCTTCATATGTTATGGACTCATCATTAACTTGGTAAGCAATACGCGTTGGATATCTATCTACTATGTTTTTTATCTTATTTAGCATCCTAATCATTCCTTATTTGATCTTTAGGTATTTGTGAATAATCATATAATACTTGTGAATGATTATCCAATATTAGTTCCTTATATAATTCTTCATTCGTGAGTCTATCTATTACTACTCTATACACTTGTGAAATACGATAATACCTATCGCCTTCTTTTCTAAAATGATGATTTTCTTCAATCAATTTATAGCGGTATGGAAATGGTCTCTCACTTCTTAATTCACCACATAATTCACCATTTTCACACCATACAAGAATTTGAACATCTTGATCAGAAGTGTTCTTAAAACGATAATCAGCATTGTTATAACATACAGAAGTTCCTGTTCCAAAAGGAACCCTTCTTCTTTCATCAGGAAATAAAGCATCGGAATGATGATGTAATTCAGTTACTTTTAGTGGGCTATTTAAAACAAGATAGTGAATCATATTGGCCATCTGACAAAGTCCACCACCATAACCTGATGTCATACCTTTCATCCCTATTACTAGTCCTTCTTTATATCCTTGTTTCTTACCGGCTTTGCCTAATGTACTCCAGTAAGAAAAAGTTTCACCCGGATGAATAACAATACCATTAATTTTATTACAAGCAAGCATAATATTAGTTACTTTATTTTCTTGTAACTTGATATCAACGCCCAATAATTTTCTTATCAAGATTGAGCTATGACTCTTAACAATATTAGGTAATTCTTCTTTAGAATGCGTTTTAGCTATTTTATCACTACTAAAAAAATTTTTAATATGTCTTAATAAAATTTCTTTTTCCAACGAAATTTTATAAGTCGTTGGACTTATCTCACAAAATAATTTTCTTCTCATACTATCGCTTCATCTCTATAATATAAACACTCTCTAAAATTATATCATAAATAACGTCAAAATAATATACTGCCTAAATGGCATCCATTGATAATTGCAAAATTAAAAGTTGTCCTTTATAATTAGAATAGAGGTCAGAAAATGGAATATGTAATTAATGAAAGTAATAAATTTAATGATAAGCAACTGACTTATTTTTATGAAAAACTACCAACTTATAAAAAAGATAAAATTAAAAAATACAAAAGTTATAAAGCTAAAATTAATTCTATCATTGGGGAAATTGGTCTTGAAGATTTACTTTTGAGGCATAATATTTCGTATCATGATCTAAAATTCTACACCAATTATTACGGAAAACCCTATATAGGAAATAATAATATTTATTTTAGTATCAGTCATTCATATGACTATATTGTAACCGCTATTTCAAAAAAAGAAATTGGAGTTGATATTGAAAGGATAAGAAATACCTCTTTAAATGTCATAAACAAAATCGCAACTGAAAAGGAAAAAGAATATATATTAATGGATAAAAGAAAAATTATTGAAAGAATATTTACTATATACACGTTAAAAGAAGCTTATTTTAAAATGGAAGGAAAAGATCTTAAAGATATTTTAAATGTCGAATTTAAAATTCAAAATGATAAAGTATATTGTAATGATAAAAATGTTAAAGCTGGATTAATAAAAGAGATAAATGGCTATATAATTGCTTACTGTGAAAAGGGAAAATAAAACTACACAACTGTGTAGTCTTATTTTTATCTAAAAAACATATTTTTATTGTATCATATTGGTGCTAGAATTGTTATTTTTCGTTTCTGAAGAAACTTTTTTCTTTTTATTTTTCAATACAACTATTAATATCGTTACTAATATTATAACTACTATGGCAATCGCTATTAACATTAAGTATGTTGTATTACCCTTTAAGAATGAAACAACATTTTCCTCTTCTTGACTAACAACCAAATTATCAGCCAATTTTTTATTGACAATTAAATAGTCAGAGTTATGGGTAATATCAAATTCATAATAGCCATCTGAGCTTTTAGTAACATCAGTATCAATTTCACAAAAATCATTTGATGATTCATTATAGACATAAACGTATACTCTTTTATTTAGAACTTTAACAATTTCATCAGTTGCTTTAACTCTAACTAGTGCTTTTCCAGGTAAATTTCCATTATCAGGGAAATTTACAACTATACCATCTGAAACAAGCTTACTAATATTTTCATTGCTTGATACTTTAGCAACTGTCATTTTGATATCAATCGTTTTAGAACTATTGATATCATTACCATTAAAGACAATTTGATTGTTTTGATAATTAATTGTCAATTTTTTATTTTTACCTTTAATTGCATCAAACAATTCTCCATTTAGCAAAGTGTTAGAATCGACATTTATAGTTATATTTGTTCCATTTGGAGCATCATATAATTGCGTTAAAATGGTAGAATCTACATCATCATTATTATATATAAAAGATGATTCAGTAGCATTGCTGATATTTAACGAGGTTGTAAAATTAAACTTTGTTGTTCCAACAGATCCATTTTTACTATAAGCAGTAGAAACATCATCAGTTGATAAAATAGCACTTGTTAAAGAATAGACTCCACTTACTGTCGTTGAAGGTATTTCAATGTAAGGTTTAGTTGTTCCTAAATCCATTGCAATTACAGTAAAAGTTTTATTATCATTAGAAGTAAAGCCTAATTTTAAACCGGTTAATTGTTCACTTGTACTAATATTAACATAAATCTTATCCCCTACTTTGGCAGCTATTCTATCAAGTGAAATACTTTTCAAGTCTATTTTTGAATTTGTAGCAGAAGCATCGCTTTCAACGACTGTCAATGTATTAGCAAAAGGAAAACTATTTGCACCTGTCTTACTAAATTGTTTTGTAAATGTAGAATTATCACTATTTCTTCCTACTAATAAAACATCTGTAACTGAATATGTTGTCGCTATAACCGTATTTGGAATTACAATATAAGGATTATCAGTTATATCTTGAACTTGAGCTGTAAAAGTCATTCCAGTTGAACTTTTAAATACGATTGAAGCTGCTGAATTACATGCTCCCATTGTTACAATATCTACACTAACCTTATCTCCTTTTTTAACACTAGAACTACCTAAAGAAAAACTTTGTAAATACATAATGTTATCTGTTGCACTAGCATCTGCATCAGAAGCATTAGCATCACTGGCGTTAGCATCTGAAGCATTAGCGTCACTAGCATTGGCATCACTAGCGTCAGCATCTGAAGCGTCATTATTTACGCTAGGTAACTTTTCTTGAATTGACGAAAAAACGCCAAAATTTAGTTGATATCCAATAAATATACCCAAGGTAAAAATAGCAGCAACACCAACGATATATTGGACTATTTTATTCTTATTCATAACATTTACACTCTCCATATCCTATATAATTGTATATTAATTTGACATTTTTTTCAATATTGTTTTTCAAGACTTTTATGATGTAAAGCCATAACCAACCAAAAAATAGGTGTAACTATAACTAATGACAAGTTAAAAAAATCTTGAATTGCATAACAAATTAAAGCGATTATAAAAATAGCCGAATAAGGATTTATATGTTTTACTCCTCTTTTAATTTGAAAGAAAAGGAAAAATAAATAATCTAATAAACCAATTATGCCAACATTTACAATCATTGTTAAATAAACATTCGCAGCTGTATCATTTATTGTTAATGGTCCTATCGCAGCGACATCAGCACTATATTTCGCCATAAATCTTATAGCAAAAGTATCAGGTCCTGATCCCAATATTGGAAATTGAGGAATAAGGTTTAAAGTTCTTTTCCATAAAAATATTCGATAAGTTCCAAATTCATCATTAAAATGGCCATGCAATAATTCATGAACTTCATATAATAATCCACTTTTAAACTTTATGAAAAACACACCTATTAAACAGAGAACGCCCATTGAGGTTAATCCTAAATAAAAATATTTAATTATTTTTTTATTATTAGATATATCAAATTCCAGTTTATTAAGAATCCGAGCTAAAAATATTAAAACGCCACATACAATAAAAAATAACACAACGATATAGTTAAATTGAAAATATAAATTTAATTGATGAATGTCATAATGATATTCTGGATTAATAATAATATTTATACAATATGCCATCAAAATAGTCGATATTACCACTAAAAACCTTGATAACCTCTTATTATTAGCAACAATAAACGGCAAAATTATAATTAATGTTCCTAAAAAAGCAACTTTTCCGCTTTGTACATTTATGATTCCAATAATAAAAAAACCCATTAATATTGATATAATATGCACTAACTTTTCCCAATTTTTATTATCTTCTAAAAAAATATAGGCGCTTATCGATATTGACAATAAAATACAATACATTGCTGAAATAAAATCAATGTTGCCAATTGTTGTCATAAAACTTACATTATGAGTACCAATTCCCCTTTGATACATATTAAAAGGATTAAAACCAATATATTGCAAAATAGCGACTAAATTTAAAAGAATAGATGATAAAGAAAAATACAAGATATATCTTCTTTTAAATTTAGCAAATAAAGAAACGCATAAAAAGGTGATGACGTATAAAGACATAACAATAAGTCCTTCGCCACGGCCAACTCCAATAAATAAATTGTATTTTTTCAAAAATGGTGATAGAAAACAAGAAATTATATTAATCAGCCAAAAACCGATGGCTAACCATTGTACAATTAAAAAATTAGATTTTTTTAAGCAAATTATTTTTTTGAAAAATAAAAAATATAAAAGTACTAAAATATTAGCGACAATATACATACTTGAAATAATAACATAAGCATTCCACTTACACTCTAATATATGGAAAAATCCCGTTTTATCAACAATTAACGGAAAAATAATTATCATTATAAAAATGTATATATCAGCTAAAACTTCTAATATTTTTTGTTCTTTCGTTAATAACGTCTTCATACTTTTCAACCTTTCCCTACTATATAAGTATAGCATATAACAGAAAAAAATCGATGTTTTAAAAATAAATTATATTAGTAGAAATTAAAAAAGTCTTATAAAATAAGGCTTTATTAATAAGATGGTGTCCCCAGTAGGATTCGAACCTACCTTTCACCCTTAGGAGGGGCGCGCACTATCCGAATATGCTATGAGGACATCTAGATAAATTATAACACAAAAAAGATAGAATTAGCTAATTCTATCTTATAAAGTTTAATATTAATAAAAAGTATAAATTAGTTGTCCATGATAATTGTTGATGGAATTTATGACTGAATTCTTTAATACTTACACCTTTATCGACAATGCTAACAATCCAACTTTCAGCATATTTTGGTACTTTAACATCAACAGGAAACATATGCGTACGAATAATATCCTGCTCTTTTTCAGTAATATCAAAATGCTTTTTAGCATTATCTAATGCATCATTAGGATGCTTAGATGTATATAATAAAACTTTATCTTTAATTGTCTTTTGCTCACGAATTTGATCTAGGTAAAAATCATGTAGTAATCCTCCACGAGCGACATCTTCATAATCCAATTTTAAGGCTTTAGCAATTTTATATGAATAATACGATACTTTAAGGGAATGGTTTAATCTCGTATCATCATGATGTTGGATATCCTTCATCTGACTAAAATCATCATCACGCATTATCGGATTAATGATTCTAATATATTGCTGATCCCTTTCATAATTTGGCATAACTCATCTCCCGACCTTACCATTATAACACAAAGTTAGCGTTTTGCAAAATCACTACTATAGCATATGAAAAGCCTTAACTTATTTTTAATTGTCTTGTACTAGGTTGAATTTCAATATGCGTATTTCCATCATTAACTTTAATCTTCTCACCAGTTACATAGCGATAGACAGTTTGACTAGTTCTAGTATTCTTTTCCCACGTAATAGGTATAGCATAACCATCAGTAATATAGTAGCCTTTTCCCCCACCAGTTGTTGTTATAGCTTGACGTCCAGCGCTATCGATAGTTTTACAAGGTAATTGATAGGTGATAATATTTTTAGCTGTATATTGTTTTTTAGTTACACCATCAAGATGCTCATAATTACCTTTAGCTGTTCCTTGACTTCTTAAATATACTTTATTATTAGGGTCATAAGTAAAGGATGTTGAACGCACACCAGAAAAAGAAATTAATATCTCATCCGCTTTAATAGCGCCATCCATCTTACTTAAATCAATCTCATCGACACTATAGTCTAAAACAGGTTTTACCGTTGTAGTATTGCGGTATTGATATTTATCAATTCCTTTGTTTATCCTTTCACTAGAAGTAAAAGCCGTATGTTCTAATGCTAAATTTAGAGACTTATCACGGACATAGCCAGCACTATAATTCATAAAATTAATATTATCAACCCCTAACGATTTAATATCATCTAGGGCTGTTTGACTAGCTCCAAAATGAATGTATATGGCATCATTTTCTAAAGCATAATCTAAAAAGTATGGTCTAGAACTACGTACACTACCAATGCGATCAAGATTTTTATCTTTAAAAATAGCCATTAATCTCGTATACCCACCTTCAACTAACATTTCATAAACGATATAGGCATCATCAAGTCCCGCTTGATAATCCCATACGGTTGAAATATTATTATACATAACAGCAATATTACGGCTATTAGAATCTAAATCGATTATTTTTATTTTTTTTACTTCTTCTGGTTGTGGTGATTTTGTAGATCCTTTCTTTTCTGTCTTTTTGGATAATCCTAGATAAAGTCCAATAAAGACGGCAAATAAAATGATGAGAAGAAGTATCATGACTTTTACAGCACGTCCTTTTTTCATATTTCCCCTACCTTTTTATCATTATAACATCCTTATAGTATAACGTCAAAAACGGTTGACACTATTTTGACAAAAAAAGAAGTTAAAGCTTTTTCTTTACCTTCTCTTTCTGACTACTATTATATTCTTCAATTAACTGAATAACATGATTGATTACTTGTTCATCACTCAAAGATTCAATATTTGGATTACGCTTTAAGATTTCCCCAATAAGAGCGACTCCTAAATAAGGAATACTCATAAGTCTTCTTCTTACTCTCGGATTTTTAAAATGATTAGTTACGCCATAATGTTGATCGGCTAAATACATCAAATTACTAACTATTTGGCTATGAAGTCGAACTGGTACTTGTAACCAACACACGGCATTTAAAGCCGATAAATACATAAAACTATGAGCTAGATTACGAATATGATTATCAAAGTGATTACTTTGTCTAATTAAACAATAATTTTGTTCTAATTTAAGAGTAGAATAATATAAATCAATTACTCCCCTATTGGGAATTCTTTTAACCGACAAAGTTATGCCATTAATATTACGACGATAACAATATAATGGTTCATCTATATAGGCTATCTTTTGGGTTCTAATTAATATGGGATATGTTACAGCAATGTCTTCATAATCGATACCTTCAGGAAATTTTAAGTTATCAAATAATTCTCTTTTACATAGTTTATTCCATACATGGCCACCTATCTGATATAAAAAATCAGATTCTTCAGCCAAATCAATTATACGTGGGCTTACTTCTTTAAATCGTTGTCGACGTGGTTCTCCAACAAAAGATTGATGGCGACACATCGCAATATCAACGTTGTTTCCTTTAATTGCCGCCATTAATTTTTCAATCATATCTGGTCGAATAATGTCATCGGCATCAACGAAGGCAATATAATCACCGGTAGCTAAAGAAAGGCCGAGATTACGATTATATCCGATACCATGATGTTCTTCACTTTGTAAAAGAGTAACGTCATAATTAGCTTGCATAAAACTTTTAACGATCGCTACTGATTTATCAGTAGAAGCATCATCAATAATAATAACTTCAATATTATTATATGTTTGATTGAAGACACTATTTAAGCAATCACTTATATATTTTTCAACGTTATAGAAAGGTATAATAATTGATACTTTTGGCATACAACACCCCCTTTAAGTGGTACTATTATACCACAATATACAAAAAAAGCTTAATTATTTTTTAAGCTTTCCTTTAACACCATTAGCATATCCATTTAAAATATTGGTTTCAAATGAATATATCTTCTTATGACGTGCTTTATAATCCTTTATAGCGAGCGTAATTAACTCATCTAATAATTCTGTATAACTCTTACCAGTTGGTTCCCATAAATAGAAGGCTAAAGAACCAGGAATAGTATTAGGTTCATTAATATAGGCCTTATGTGTATCTTTATCAATTAAGAAATCAATACGACATACACCGCTTAAGTTTAAGGCTTTAAAAGCTTCACTAGCCATATAACGAATCTTTTCCTCGGTCTGTGATGATATACGAGCCGGAATTATTCTACTGGCACTAGCCATTCCTTTACTCTTAATACCATTAATTTTTCCACCTTTAGTTTTACTATTACCTAAATATTTATCTTGATATGTTAAGAAATCCGTCTTACCTTTAACCTCTTCAATCGCACTTGTCTGTTGATAAGCATAATTTCCTAAAACAGAGCAGTTAACTTCCGTTAAATTACTTACGGCTTTTTCAACAATAATCTTATTATCATATTGAATAGCGTCTTCAACCGCTTTGCGAATATCTTTATGTTCTTTAACATAAGTGATACCGACACTACTACCTAATTTAGCAGGTTTAACAATGACAGGATAACCAAGATTTTCAATATTACTGATAATATCATCTGGTGTCTCGGCAAAATCCGAATCATAAAACCATATATAATCTACAACTGGTAAATCCATTGATTTAAAAACCTGTTTCATGACAACTTTATCTTGACCTAAAGCACTACCTAAAACACCACTACCAACATAAGGGATACCAATACTATCAAGTAGACCAGCTAAAGTACCATCTTCAACATTATTGCCATGAACGATTGGAAAAGCAACATCAATATTTGTTATCTCTCTTCTAAATAAACCTGTAGTACTTTGTAAATAGAACATATCACCTTTTTTAACAAGCATACATTTTTTAGCGTATTTTTTTAAATCGTCAAAATTGCGAAAGACATCAATATCCATCAACATTTTACCCGTGTACCAAATGCGATCTTTACTGATATAAATAGGTACAACTTCATATTTATTTTGATCAATATGCTCCATAGCTTGAACAGCAGAAATAATACTTACTTCATGTTCAACAGTCTCTCCACCAAAAATAACACCAACTTTTAATTTCATCTATCTCACTCCTATTCATTAAATAAATCCGGTAAATCATTTTCTAAAAGAACATATACATTACCATCATCTATACGTTTTAATATTTTAAAGGCATCCTTAACATCATTAATGATATAAATATTGTCCTCTCGATACTTCTTTTCTAATAAGCCATCTTTGATTGGCTTTGTTTGTTCTTTACCAACTAAAATAACATAATCACTTACTTCAGCTATTTGGGTACCAAAATTTTTATTATATTGATATTGTTTAGATCCTAATTCCACCATACCAGGCGTAACAACCACTTTCGTACCAGGCATCATGCTTAAAACTTCTAATGCTCTTTTAGAACCAACAGGATTAGAATTATAAGCATCATCAATAATATTTAAACCAACGACTTTTTTAAGTTCAAGGCGATGTTCAATTTGATGAATCATCGCAACTCCTCTTCTCAATTCTTCATAGCTCATACCTAATTCATGACCTAATAAGATTCCTGTTAATAAATTGTAAACATTATGACGTCCTAATAAACGGCTCTGGAAAGGATAAAGTTTATCATCACCTTTAAAGGAAACATCAAAAGTCATCCCCGAACTAGATAGTTTTATATTTAAAGCTCTAGCGTCAACATTAGGATTATCAATACCAATCCATAAAAGATGACACTTTTTATTCTTTAAGTCATAATCCGTCTGCCATTTATCATCACCATTTAAAATACCAAGACCATCATTAGGTAATGATTCAATTAATTCAAATTTTCCCTTTTGAATATTTTTACGACTACCAAAGCTTTCTAAATGAGCTTCCCCAATCGTAGTTAAAATACCATATTTAGGATGCATTAAATCACACGTCTTTTTAATTTCACCAACTTTAAAGGCTCCCATTTCTGCGATAAAAAGATCACTATAACGATCAAGATAATTATTAATGGAGTTGATTAAACCATACGTAGTGTTAAAATTTTTAGGTGTAGCGAAAGGATTATATTTAACACTTAATATATCATTAATAATATTCTTACAACTTGTTTTACCATAACTACCAGTAATACCAATGACTGGTATCTTCATCATCGCTAATTTTTTAGTAGCTTCTTTCTTATAATGCCAATAGACGAGTTTTTCAACGGGCCAGTTAAGATAATTAATTATCAAAACGACAAGATAATCAAAGTAAACAAGAAGTCCTAACATTAGATAGTAAAGAGGTACTAGCGCTGGAACATAATTTAAAATCATTACTACACTAATAATAAGATAAAGAATTATCTCTGTTAGATAGAGTCTTTTAATACGAGCCGTAAACTTAAGTGGTATTTTAGTCGTAATTTTCTTTTCCTGATGGTAATAAATATACCATAAAATAATATATAGTAAGGAAAAAATACCAATAATATACTGAACCTCAACATCGATATAAAAAAAGATAATAAAAAGAAGACAAATGATATCGAGATTAAGGAAAACTTTTTTAAAATTTTTAGCTAACCACAAAAGATAGCGATGGGATTCATCATAATAATTTTGTTGAAGCATTTGTAAAGCTCGCTTTGATTTATACAAAAGATAAATCAATAAAAGGACTAAAGAGCATCCAAATATAACCATTTTTCCCTCCTATAAGAAATTCCATAAAACATTTATCGTCTGTTGAAGGCGTTCTAAATAAGCATAGTGTGTACAATTATCATAGATAACTACACCAGCATCAGGAATTAATTTTTCTAATTCATAAGCACGTTCTACAGGAACTGCCTCATCTTTTGTTCCCCATATAATTAAAGTAGGACACTTGATTTTTTTGACTTCATCAGTAATATCTAAATTAACCGTTTCCACAAGAACCTTACGCATTGTATCACTTGCTTTACGATAGTCTTCAGAACCGATATGTTTTTTTGCAAAGCCTTCTAATTTATTTAAACCAGGTATCTTTTTCAATTGTTTTAAAGTCTTAACTTTGAAAGAAAGTTCTTTGACTTCTTTTTTAAAAGGACTAGCTAATAAGACTAATTTATCAACTTCATATTTACTAGCATATAACAAACTAATTTTACCACCAAAAGAGTGCCCTATCAAAATAGGTTTAACGATATTTAAAGCATCAATAATTTCTTTTAGACACTCGACATAATCATAACAAGTCCATGGATAAGGTGGTTCATCACTAAGTCCATAACCGGGAATATCAATAATTAATATATCAAATTCATCACTAAAGGGATCCGCTAAAGGTTGCATCATCGCAATGTTTTGACCCCAACCATGTAAAAAGACAATGGTCTTATCACCAGTTCCATATCTTACATAATTAATATTAACATCTTTAGCTTTTATTTGCATAAAATCACCGTACCAATATTATATCATAAAAAAAGAAGAAATTCTTACTTTTTACGGGCTTTCTTCTTTGCTTTACTACTTTTTTTATTCTTATCTTTTTTTTCTTCTAACTTAGGTCTAACATCTTTAGGTATCAGATGAATGGTAAAAGGATATTTACTAGTTACAGCTGAAATACATTTATTACGTAAGTTTAATAACTTATCGATAATTAAAGGTCTTATTACAATTACAAGGAATAAGCCAATAAGTAAAAAGGCTGCGACTTGTCCATAATAACTAATACCCTTTTTAAGTAGAATAAAACTGACAATACTACTTACGACAAACCATATGGCCGAAAAATTCATAGATATTAGTTCAATTAAAATAAGTGATAATATTACGCCTAACCAAATCCATTCCATAACCAGTCACCTAGACTTATTATACTATTTATGGCCCGCATATTCAACAATTAATTGTACTTTTTCTTAATATTTGCATCCTTTAAGGAAGCTTTATGGATAATTTTAGAACCGTATTGAAGCTTTAAATTATCGATGACTTTATCTAAATTAGAGCTTGTCTCTTTTTCTTTGACATCTTCAAAAAGAGAGATTTGATGTTGAACACTACTTGTTAGGCCAGATAAACTTACACCAATTAAACGAATTGGTTCTTCATCCCACATCTCATAAACTAATTCTTTAGCAACTTTTAATATTTCATCTGTATTATTGGTAGCGGTCTTAAATTTACGTTGATGGCTTTTATTATGAAAGTTTTTATCTCTTAAAGTTACACCGACAACTTTAGCATACTTTTCTTCTTTACGTAACGCTATTGCGACATTTTCAATTAAAGCAGAAAGCTTATTTATAATATCACTCATTTTTGTTAAATTATAACTAAAGGTTACAGAATTACTAATACCCTTACGTTCTTCAGCTTTAGAAATAACTTCACTATCATCAATCCCATTAGCTTTATCCACTAATACTTGAGCTTGATTTTTAAAATACTTATATAGATAATTGACATCCGTATGTGCCAAAGTAGCTATAGTATCAATATTTAATTGATGAAGTTTATCTGTTGTCTTTCTACCTACACCATATAAGTCACCAACATCTAAAGGAAACATCTTTTCTTCAATTTCCTCCATAAATAAGGTATGAACCTTATTAGGTTTCGTAAAATCAGAAGCCATTTTAGCGCATAACTTATTATTGGCAATACCGACATTGACAGTAAAACCTAAAGTCTCATATATTTCATCTTTAATCTTATAGGCAAACTTAATAGGATCACCATATAAATTTTGAACTTTGGTATAATCGATAAAACATTCATCAATCGATATTATTTCAATATCTGGTGTATATTTACGAATTAAGTCAAACATTTTATTAGACATTTCTTGATACCAATGATAATCAGGTGGAAATATTTCTAGATGGTGACATTTTCTTCTAGCACTCATTAACGTTTCGGCCGTTTTAACGCCCCTTTTCTTCGCTACTGGAGATTTAGCTAAAACGATACCATGACGGGAACTTTCATCACCACCAATGACAGCTTCTTTAAGTCTTATATCACAATCATAACCATTATTTAATAATTTAACTGCTGTCCATGATAAGAAAGCATTATTAACATCAACATGCATAATAATTCTTTTCATATGACCACCATCTTTATTATAACAAGAACAGTTGTTCGAAGCAATAAAAAAGGATAATAACTATCCTAAAAAAATACTTAACAGTAATAGAACAACACCTAAAGCCATTCCTAGAAAACTGTCTTTTTTATCATGATTAAAAATAATTTGTGGTAATAATTCAGCCAAGGTAATATAAATCATCATACCAAGTGTTAAAGATAATAAAATACCTACTAACATATCAGATATCAAATTACTTAATAAGAACATTGCTAGGCCGCCAACAAAGCTAGATAAAGATAAAATGGTACTATTGATAAGTAATTCTTTTTTCTTTTGTAATGTACTAGAAATGACGATACCTAAAGGAATATTATGAAGTCCAATAGCGATACATAGTAAAATGCCCGCTTTGGTATCTTGGGTTGCTGTCACATATAAAGTCATTCCCTCAATTATATTATGGATGACAATCGCAATAGTCGCTAAAATACCAACATGCTCCAAATGATCATTATGACACTGATCATTTTTATGTTTATGATGATGTAAGGCTTCATGAGCATGATGCGGAATAAAACTGTCTAGTAAACGTAAGCCTAAAAAGCCAATTAAAGCTGCGATAAACAAGATAATAAGGCCAATATATTTAGCTTCACCCATCAACAGTTGAATCGTTTCTGGCAAAATATCTAGTAAAATTAAAGCTACCATGACACCAAAAGCTAAACCGATGGCAACATCAATAAATTTCTTGTTTTCTTTTAAATAGTTTCCTAAAAAAGAACCAATTAAAATAAATAGGCCAACGGCAAGAGTTAATAACACTGCTATCATTTTATAATCCTCTCTTCATATTTAAATATTTTCTTTTCACATAATATCGTTAATAGATCAAATAGACCGATATCAAGGGCGAAAAGAAGGAGAATGAACACAAATTGAAGTGGTGTTAGCATAACTAATTCAAATAGCGATTTTAATCCAATAACACTACCAATAAAGACACCAATTAATGTTCCAAATAAAACTCCACGTAGATAGTTAAAAGGATAACATACTTTGAATAATAATACAAATCCTGTAAATGCTACTAAAAGAACAGCCATGGTTGAAACGTAATCACCTTTAAAGCCCATAATACTAGATATAATCATAATGCCTACAATATTGACAACAATTGTTAAAGCTGCCGGTAAAGACTTGCGAATAATATTGATAATAAAACGTCCTTTAACACGATTATGATTAGGCTCTAAAGCTAAAACAAAAGATGGAATACCTATTGTTAAAACACCAAGTAAAGTTAATTGAATTGGAATAAAAGGATAATCACTATTTAGAAAAACAAAAATGATAGCTAAAATTAAAGCATATGTCGTCTTAGTTAAGAATAATGAAGCCGAACGTTCCAAATTATTAATTGTCCTTCTTCCCTCTTTAACAATAGCTGGTACTTCTTTAAAATCAGAGTCTAATAAGACAATCTGACTAATATTGCGGGCAGCATCACTACCACTAGCAACAGTAATACTACAATCAGCTTCTTTTAAGGATAAAACATCGTTGACGCCATCTCCGGTCATCGCTACTTTATGACCATTAGCTTTTAAAGCAATGACTAAATCTTTTTTACCACTAGGTGTTACACGACCAAAGATATTATATTCTTCAACGACCTTCAACAAATCTGTTGTCTCATCAACTTTTTGCATATCAAAAACCCGAATATTATCTAACCCTACTTTCGAAGCTATGGAAGCAACAGTTTTAGGATTATCCCCAGAAATAATTTTGATATCAACATCTTCATCTTTTAAATATTTTAAAGTTTTAGTAGCGCCAGGTCGAATATGATCTTCTAATAAAATTAAAGCCACGGGATTAAATGGTGAACTAACATGATTATCGACAATATGTTCCTTATTAGAAGCTAAAAGTAAAACACGATAATCTTCGACATAGCTACTTAATTCAGGAATATAACCCTGATAATTAATAAATTCGGGAGCTCCAATAACATAAGTACTATTACTAAATTCATATATAGCCTTTTTTTCACGTGATGAAAAAGCTACTTTATTTACTAATTTCATATCATCTAATGGTTTAAAATATTCATTAAGAGCATTAGAAGTACTATTACCATCAGTCATATACTTACTAATATTACCCATAATATGCTTAACATCATAATCAATTAAAGGAATAACTTTCACAACTTTTAATTTACCACTAGTAAGCGTACCTGTCTTATCAAGACATATCGTATCGACGCGAGCTAAATTTTCAATACAATATAATTCTTGAACTAAAATATTTTTACGTGCTAAACGTAAAGCAGAAATAGCTAGAACCGTACTTGTAAGAAGAATTAAACCTTCAGGAATAGTTCCGATTAAAGCTGCTACAGTACTTATAATAGCGCTATCAACTGTAGCTCCTTCAACATGTAATTGTTTTAAGAAAAGAAGAATACCTAAAGGAATGATGACAATTGAAATAAATTTAATAAACTTATTTAAGGTATACATAATCTCTGATTTGGCACGTTTTAAATATTTAGCTTCTTTCGATATTTTATTCGTATAATTATCATCACCGACACTAGTAACACGAACTGTACAATTACCACTGACAATAAAACTACCAGATAACAATTTATCCCCTTTTTGGCGGTATATTGAATCCGATTCGCCAGTGATAAAGGATTCATCTACTTCAACGGCACCATCTAAAATAACACAATCGACAACGACTTGACTACCTAATTTATACTTAATAATATCATCTAAAACAATTTTATTGACACTGATAAAATGATCCATACCATCACGGACAACATTAACTTTGGTACTAGAAATAATCGCTAATTTATCAATAGCGCGTTTAGAACGCATCTCTTGAAACATACTAATAATAGTATTACATATAGCGACACCTAAAAAGGTTAAATTTTTAAATGAACCAGTCGTCATTACTAAAATACCTAAAATTAAATTAACTATATTAAACAACGTAAAAATGTTATCGCAAACAATTTGACGATAACTTTTAGTTGGTACGGTTGTATCATAATTGACTTTCTTTTCATCAATACGTTTTTGAACTTGTTCCTTATTTAGTCCTAAATAAATATTTGGATTATCTTCCATATCATCTACCCTAAAGTAGTATAACACTAATTGGCAATAAAAAAAAGGACTATTTGCCCTCTTTTGCCAATTCTTCTTCAATTATTTTTTCAATATTTTGATACTTTTCTAACAATGATACATCATATTTTCTTATCAAATAGTCATAACGATTATTTTTATTTTTAGCTTCTAAATTATTTCTCGGTATCTCTAAAAGTCTATTGATAAAATTAGTATATATTTCTAACACTTTCATCTTCATCACTAACATCATTATACTGGTTATACAGCCAATAGTCAAGGAGCTGTTTTGATTGTTATGATTATCTTGTAAGGATGTCGGTATAATGGTCAGAGTTAATGTTGAAAATGGTTGTTACCTATTTAAATTAGATGATTTGTTAAACGGAAATAACATTAGCAAGAATCAAGTTATGCGTGATACTAATACCGATTTTAAGGTATTACAACGAATTATCAAAGGTGATGTGACTAAAATCGATGTAATGGTATACGCTAGACTATGTGACTATTTAGATTGTAAGCTAACAGATATTGTTGAATATATACCAAATAACAAATAAATGTATATCTTTCCTCTTTTTGGACATTCTAGTAATATAGGAGGAATAAAATATGGAAGGATTACAAAAGATAGCTTTAGTATTTTCTATTATTGGCGCTATCGCATGGGGAATACTAGGCTTATTTAATGTCAATGTTGTTGAACTAATTACTGGCGGCTATAATATTGTGAGTCGCATCATATATATTGTCGTTGGTATTTGTGGAATAATTAATATTGGAATATTATTCTATCATCTTAAAACAGATCATTAGACCTGTTTTTTGTTGCAATTTTACCTAAAATAAGTTATCATATATAACCAGTGATGTATATGGATAAAATTACAATTAACGATCGTGTACGTATTTTATTATTACGTGGTAAAGCCAAATTAGAACGACTTAAATATCCGGAAATACCAGCTATCTTTGATATTAAAGATCTACAATCATTTGAAGAATGTAAAGCTGTAAGGACATCTTTTTTAAATCAGTATGCAAGATATTCACAATACGGATCTTATGTCGAAGGAGCTTATCAAGATATTTTATCAAAAATGGCAAGCTTGATTGAAGAGTTAAGACCTAATCCAACCCTTCAAGATATTTTATATGTCTATGTTTATTTAGCAAGAAAAGGATATTTATCAGTAACGGGTAATTTTCGTTTTATGTATCCTGAATGTGAATTAAGTATTAGACAAGGTCTTTCAATGGTTACTGGTTTAAGTGTCTGTCGCAATCTATCAACAATGTTATCCGACCTCTTATACTATTTTAATATTGCTAGTATACCTATTATGACTGATCGTTTAACATATCCATCTCCAGAATATACCATTATTAAAGATTTCTACCAATTACTTGATGATTCAGCTGACGAACGTTTTAGTGAAGCCTTTGATGAAAAAGCTAAACAATTAGTTGATGAACGAATGGAAATTGGCAATCATAGTGAAGTATTAATTCCTGGTGAAGAATATATGCTAGTGGATCCTACAATTGTCACTATTAGTCGATTAGTTGATAAGGATAATGGCTTTAATGCTCTTAATTATCTTCGCCCATGGTTTGTCTACTGTGCCGGATTATGTGACCTACCTTCTACTATCAACTTATATAATGGAGTTAAAGATAAATATTTAGAAATAATTGATCGCGATAGTGTCATTAAAACAGAACATGCTTGTTTTAATGCCTGTGAAGATAATAAGCCTAAAATTAAAACATTTTATAAGAGTGCTTATGATAGCATGCAATATTTAAATGGTGAATTACAATGTTTAAGAGAGATACCTAAATAGGTACTTCTTTTTTTCACTTGCATATAATTTATTGACAAGATGAATAATTTATATTACAATATAAATACATTGTGATGGGTCCGTAGCCAAGTGGTAAGGCAACGGACTTTGACTCCCTGATCGCTGGTTCAAATCCGGTCGGGCCCTCCATTGAATTATAAAAGTTGAACAATATTGTTCAACTTTTTTAGTGATTAATTAACTAGCTAATTCTAACGAATAATATTTACCTTTTAAAAATGATGACTTTTCTACGGCATGATATACCTTTTCAGATCCAAGTTCATAACGATTCTTATCAGTATATTCACCATTTTGATATGTATAATAAGTTTCATCGCAAGATGCGTCGTCAGCTGAAATAGTATTAACATCATTATTAATAGTTACATCATAATAGACGGTTACTACATGATTATATTTAGCATCTTCTGAATAACGATTCTTTTTATATGTGACGGCAATCATTTTTGAATCATTATCTTTATATATATAATAGTGATCTGTCACACACCATTCTAAAGGATAATAAGTATAAGATTGAACATCAATTTGTTCCATACTATCAGAAATTATATTTTCTTGTTTCAATGCTGCAAAAAGCTTCTTTATATCTTTTTCGCTACTCGGATTGTTTTCACACCCTGTTAAGATAATAAATACCATTAAACTAAATAGACATACTAAAAATTTTTTCATATATACTAACCCTACTTTCTACGCACATTTTAACATATAAAAATTATATTTAAAACAATTTTTTTATAAAAATATAAAGTATACATATTAAAATATGTCAAGCACATATAAAAAGCATCCAGTCGCAACTGGATGTTTTTTATATTAATTAGCTACTTCAAGTAACTTCTTATTTACTCTTGTTTGAACTTCAATATAGTATTTAGTTTCGGCATCATTTAATTCTTTTGATTCCCATGCATCGAATGTTTCCATCATTTCAGAATATTTCTTCATATAATCAGCATAGTCATTTAATAAACTTAAATCAGAACCATTAGATTGTTTATACTTTTTCATGAAAGCAACATAATCATTCATAAACTTTTCATAACTGTCCATTGCTTTCTTAAAGTCTGAACGAATACCAGAACTTGAGCTTGATGAAGTATTAGAATTTGAACTAGTATTTGATGATGGTGTACTAGAAGTTGAGCCTGATGATGATTTTTCAGGAGCATCTAAAGATATTTCAATTACATCCGCACCTAAATATTGTAAATCTAATTCATAGCCATCCTTATTTTTAGCTGAATAGCTATTATCATCTTTATCAAAATCGATGGTATATCCTAATCCTTCACAGCTTTTTACATATTCGTTATAATCATCAATTGGCATCTTTCCAATAGTGACACTAAAGCTATCACTAGAATTAGATGATATTTCACCTAAAGTAGATTTTGGTTTAGGTAACATAGCTCCTAATCCGCTTGTTGGCCACTCAATTTCTTTCATGCTATCAGTTAAAGGCTTTTCTAATGTAATACTCATTTTTTTATCCCAATAAGAAATGCGAATAGAATAGCCTTCTTCATTAAAAGCACCATAAACTGTATCCCAATCTTCATATTCAAGATCGCGGTCGTAACCAGCATCAATACAAGTTTGAACATAATCTTTATATTGCTTTTCAGAAATCTTTTCAATATCAACAATTGCCAAGTCTTTTCTATTGGTTGAAATTTCTCCCGTTAAAACTGGTGGTTTAGGCATTTTATCTCCTAATTCAATTTCTTCCCAATTAACTTTCTTACTTCCACAACCAACTAAAACAAAAATCATAACAAAGCCTAATAAGGCATTTAAAAACTTTTTCATCTACAACTCTCCTTTCTTCATCATTATAGCATATTTTTATCGTATTGAATAGCAATTTGTCGAATTTGATAGCATAGATGAAATAATTTTTTCAGGTGATAAGTATTATGGACACTGAAAGAATTAAAAGATTAAGAGAAGAATTAGAGTTGACACAAAAAGCCATGGCTGATTATCTAGGATGTCAAAGAAGTGCCTATTCGCTATGGGAAATTGGTAAAAATATCATTCCCTTATCTTATTTAAATAAAATGGCTAATCTTTTTGATATTAATATTGATTATTTAGCTAACTTATCTAATGAGAAAAAAGTTTCATTTTTAAAAAACGAAATTGATAGACAAACTTTAGGAAAAAGGATTAAATTAGCACGTAAAGAAAGCAATCTAACCCAAGAGAAATTAGCTACTAAATTAAATACAACGCATTCAGTAATAAGTGCTTATGAGGCCGGTAAGACTAATATACCTACCCTTTTTATTATCGAGATTGCTAAAATAACTAATAAATCATTAAATTGGTTACTAGGAAAAGATAAATAAAAAAGACATCTTTAAATGTCTTTTTTGTCTTCTTGCGAACCTTCTTGAGTATCTTGTGGGTCATCTGCTTCATTTTTACCTTCAACAATACCTTTAGAAATCTCGCGGGCAACAACACCAGCAGTTGGTGCCATCTTAACAATGCCTTCTTGGGCGACAGGAAGTACCTGTTGAGTAGTAAAGGCTGTAATGTGTCTTCTTTTAGCAATTAGTAATAAGATACCGCCAATCATTGGTAAAGTTGTAATAAGGGCAATTCCTATAAGTGTTAGAACAGTTCCACCTAGAAAAGACTTAGCCATACCCGTATTGTATTTCATATTTTGTTTATTTATTAAATCGCAATAATTGGAAGTATATTCACTATTCTTATATTCGGTAAACACACAACTATTTACACTAGGATCTAATACTTCATGAATAATTTTTAATTCATATTTTTCACCATCGGTATATTCCGTAAAAAAATCATAAGTAACACCTTTATCGACTAATTCTTGATAACGTTCTTCTAATTTTTTCTTTTCACTTTTAATCTCTTTACTATATTCTGATTTTTTACCACCCGAAACGGCTATAATTCCACCAGTGACAATTAAAGCTAAACCTCCAACAAGTCCTACAACTAATAGAATTATCGCTACTCTTGTTAAATTTTTTTCATTTTTTTGATATCTTGCCTCATTTAAAAACTCTTCTTTCATCTTACACCATCCTACTTTGATTATACCATATTTCAATCGATAAAAAAACATATTTAATGATTGACAATCATTTTTTTAAATAATAAAATAGATAACATTGGAAGTGAGATTATGGCGTTGACACCAAAAGATAAAAAAGCTATTTGTGGCTTATTATTTAAACCGACACAAGATGTTTATTATACCGATTTTTTTGGTAATAGTAAGAAATGTACATATAATAGTATTGATGTCTTATCATTTTTATTAAGTGAATTTATCAATCGTTGTAAAACACAATTTACACCCAAAATTATGACGCGTCTAGTCTATCACATCATGTGTTTTTGTAACGAAGAGTTAGATTTTGAAAATCCTGATAATAAAGTATATGAAAAGATGCAGGAAGCATTACAAGCCTATGAAGATTTTGTCAGTGAACATGGTGATATCGTTGAAGGATTAATGACTGAATATATGGATGACTATCGTATTGTTTTAAAGAAATATGGAAAAAACATCATAGAAGAAGATACTATAGTAGATGAGCAAAAGGATGTAGATGATGATCTGGCTAAAGCTTTAGCGCAATTAGAAAAAGTCAAAAAGCGTTTTCGTGAGAGGACGCATGATTGGAACGAATGTAAAAAAGAGATTGAAGCCTTACATCATGAGATTGATGAATTAAATAAAAAGATTAGTGCTTTAACGCAGCAATGTGATGATATTGAGAAGAAAAGATTAGAAGAACAAGAAAAAAGTCAAAAAGCTTTAGAAGATGAGAAGCAACGTCATAATCTTACAAGAGAATCATTTAATGAAACGAGAAGACAATTGACACTTAAGGGCAATCGCCTTAAAGAAATTGAGGCTGAACTACAAGAGCTTAAAAGAAAAATTGAACAAAAAGAAAAAGAAAATGATAAGAGAATAACTTGTAGTAATTTTATTTTACGCAAATTTTTAAATGATAATTTAAGTATTACTGATTTAATGGCCGCTTTGAGGAATAATGATCTAGCTTTATCATGGGATGAATTAAATAATATGATGGTCTTCTTAAAGAAGAAAGTTAATATTAAAATTAAGGGATTTAGAAATAATGAGCCGGTGTATGGAATCGATCAAAGTATTCCCCCTACTAGAGACTTTTTTATGGCTAGTGATAAATATGTCGATTTTGTTGTTTTAGCTGATTTAAATATTAGAAAAGATAGTAATTATTTAGATATCGTTAAAAAAATTCAAGCTTATTGCCTAGAAAATCAAATTAACTATCTATTATTAATGGGTAATATCTTTTGCTTCCATAATACCGAAATATGTCAACCTAGAACAGTCTTTCGTCTATTAAAATATGTTGAACAAGTAGCGCAAGATTTTCCACATCAAGATAACATCGTCAATCTTTTTCTCGGAGGCCATAATGATGTCAACTTAATCCAAAGTGGTGTCGATATAAATGAAGCTCTTTGCCATAAACGCATCGACTTTATTAATCTAGGTTATAATCACGCTACAATATCCTTTAATACACGAACTATTAGAAAGTTAACCGTGCATCATACTCTAATAAATCCTGGTTTAGCCAGTATAACTGGTTATCTAGGTCTTCAACAAGAAAAACATAATAGTGATAATAATTATCTAGATATTGTCAGCTCAACCGATCAGGATATGATTAACTTAAGTGATGGTTTTGTGTGTATACCATCATTAAGTTCACCTGATACAGTTAATAAAGCTTATCATGTCCGCGTCAATTTAGCATCAGACTTAAGTGATATCGCTAATGTCACTCTAATACCAATATTGATTGATGATGAACTTATACCAACTGCTAAAGTTGTCTATCAAAAAAGTTATGTTAAAAAATGATTTAGCATAACTTTTTTTTAATGGCATAGATATTTTTAAGAAAGTATGATATAACTATATTATGAAGAATGATAGAAACTAAACTTGTATGAAATTATTTTTTTGAGTATAATGTTTAGAGTAAGAGGTGGAACATATGAAAAAGTTTTTTAAGAAGAATTGGAAAAAATTAATTCAAACGTTTTTAACTATCTATTTACTATTTAGTACCTGTTACTTAATCTTTGCTGTTATTTTATATAAAGGAATTGAAACGGTAATAAGAGTCGTTGGCTGTATCACGATTATCGATATAATGCTACTATTATTAGCGTTATTAGCGAAATTTAAAAGGAAGATACTCGCTAGAGGCTTTGTCATTGTATCTGTCGTTATTTTGGTATATTCGAGTGGCATATTATTCGCAGGACATACCATTAATAACATCTATGATAAAATTGACAAAATGACTGGTGAAGCTGATGTTGAAACCTTCTCTACAAGTATCATTACCCATAAAGATTCAACTGCTAAAAGTGTAGCTGATATTGGTAATAATAAAATAGGAATGATTACTAGTGATGAAGAGGACTATGAAGCATATACTTTAGCAAACCAAATAATTAGTAAAAATAAGTTAAATAAAAACAATGTCATCAGTTATGAAAATGGAGTTGCTCTATTAAAAGATGTCGTTAATAAAAAAATTGCTTTTGCTATCTTACCAACTAACTATGAAGATCGCTATGGTGAAGATAGTGGTATTGAAAATGTCGATGAATTAACTAAAGTTATTCTAACTGAAACGGATCAGAAGAAACAGGAAATTGAAAGCCCTACTAAAGTTAAAAATATCAATGATCCATTTACCGTCTTGATTATGGGAATTGATAGCACAAGTAATAAGCCAGTTAAACAATTGCGTTCACAAGGTGATGCCCTACTTCTTGTAACCTTTAATCCTAATACAACAAACGCTACGATATTAAGTGTTCCACGTGATACTTATATGCCTCTATCATGTAATAGTAATCGTCGCCGTAAAATTACCGATGCCGGTGGTTTAGGAGGGGACAGTTGTATTATCAATTCACTTCAAAACTTCTTCGATATTAAAATTGATTACTACGTTAAAGTAAACTTTACTGCCGTTGTTAAATTAGTTAACGCACTAGGTGGTGTTGAAGTCGATGTTCCATACGCTTTCTGTGAACAAAATAGTCAACGTAAATGGGGTAAAAATACGGTCTATGTAAAGGCTGGTAAACAGACACTTAATGGTGAGCAAGCTTTAGCGTTTGCTCGTCACCGTAAGGTTACTTCATATATGGTTTCACATTGTGGATCGTCATATACAACTCATGCTGATTATTGGAATGACTTTGTTCGTGGTCAAAATCAGCAAGCTATCATCAAAGGATTAATGAAGAAATTTAAAGACATTGACAGTTATTCAACTGTTATGGATTTGCTTGATACTTTAAGTACAAATGTCTATACTAATTATCCAACAGAGAGTTTATCTGAATTATATAAACTTGGTAAAAATATGCTTAAGAAATCTGCCAGTGTCGATGAAGCATTCAATATGCAGAGACTTAAATTAAATGGTTATAACGCAATGATATATTATAGTGGATTGATTCTATATAATTATCCAATCTATGATAGTTCTAAAAATGCCGTTATTAAAGCTATGAAACAAAATTTGGATATCTTACCAGTTACACCTATTAAAAGATTTAATTATTCAATAAAGAATAAATATGAGGAATATATTATCGGTAATACCACGGGCGCTAAAAGTCTTAATTTAGTACCTGACTTTGTCGGTGATAAATTAACAATTGACTATGCTAGAAGTTGGGCTAGTCAAAATAATATCAATATTGTTGTCAAAGAAACGGCTGGTAGTAAAATTGGTTTAATCGTAAAACAAAGCATCCATGAAAGAACAGATGTAGATAATTTAAGTGGTAGTCAAAGAACATTAACACTTACCGTTGTTACTTCCCTACTTCAAGAAACACCAACACCTACTCCAGAAGAAGATCCTACTGAACCAGATACACCAACAGATGATAACTCAAATAGTAATGACAATAGCAATTCTAATAATAGCAGTAACGCAAATGATAATTCAAGCAATGTACCAGAAGCAGATACTAGTAATTAAAAAAAGGATTAATGATTAATCCTTTTTCTTTTGACTTGTTAGTTCGATAACTTCATCAGCCTGTTTAGCTACATTATCTGAATGGGTAACAATAATGACACATTTATTATCTTTATGCGCTAAATCTTTAAATATTTTTAAAATATCATTTTCTGTTTCACGATCAAGATTACCAGTAGGTTCATCAGCTAAAATGATGCCGGGATTATATGATAAACTACGAGCAATAGCGACACGTTGCTGTTCCCCACCAGATAATTTTAAAACTCGTCGATTAGCATGATCTTTAGTTAAACCAACACTTTCTAATAATTCAATGACACGTTCCTTTTTATTCTTTTCTTTCATACCATTTATATTCATCGATAATAGAATATTTTCACTAGCAGTTAAATGAACTAATAGGTTATAGCTTTGAAAGACAATACCAATATCACTATTACGATATTTATCAAGTTTAATACGACTTAAGTCACGATCCCTAAAATATATCTTACCTTCATATCCTTTTTCTAAACCACTAATTAGTGAAAGTAAAGTGGTTTTACCACTACCACTCTTACCTTTAATAACATATACTTTACCAGTCTCAAAAGTATATGACATATTCTTAAAGACATAAACATCTTTAGGGGCATCTTTATAACGATAAGATACATGATCAATTTTTAATACAATTTCTTTTTTCATTAACTACGCTCCTTTAATATATCAAGTGGAGAGAAACGTGAAATAGCTATCATTGAAGCCGCACTACCAACTAAAGTAAGGCCAATACCAATACCTAATAATTGCGCTAAAACTTTCATATCGACAGCCGCATCAATACTATCAATAGTCTCTAATTCTTGAACACCAATTTCATTTCGATTAAAGTCACGCATCTTGCCACCAAAATTATTACTAATATTTTCGATATCTTCTTTAGCATTACTAATCTCATTATTAAGAAGCTTGTTAGATACTTGAACACTGGTAAATCCTCCTATAAAGGCACCTAGTACTAAAAAGGTTAAACAAACAATTAATAATTCCAATGTAAACTGTGTACCAACTAGAGACTTTTTCATACCGATAGTACGTAAAACCCCTATTTCATATTTTCGTTCACGAATGTTTATCATGTTGATTACAAGAAGAACAACCGCTCCGATAATTAAAGTGATAATTAGGAAAGTTGTAGCAAAGTTTTTAACACTTAAAACGGATTTAGTAGCGTTTTCCACAACCTCTAAATTATTATTAAGCATATAATAGTTACTTAATCCTTTAGATGTTACTTCAACTTCAAAAGCCCCAACATCATCTTTATTTTTAAGTATATAAGTCGGTGTAACTGTAGGATTAGCATCTTCGTCTTTACTAACGATATCTTTAACTGTCGTTACATTGGTAATAATGGTATTAGCGGAATTAGAAAACATATTACGCATATCACTAGCTGAATCGGTATTTTCTTGATAGATACCAGTAATATTTAAATCATAAGTAATCTTTTCATCATCAGGGCTAACTAAAGTTATAATATCCCCTACTTTTAATTCATTTAAAGTTGCTAATTCCTCACTAATAACACAATTATTAGCGTCAAAATCATCACTAACTTCACCATCCGTAATCGTATAATTACCATTGATGAAGTCGCTCATAGCTTCATAAGAATTATATCCAATAACCGTAAAGACACCTTTAGCTGCTCTTTCGTTACGAATGTTTTCAACCTGTGTCGTCGTCGTTTTTCTTTGAGTTGTACTCTTCTTTGTCGAAGTGCTTCCACTATTTTCTCTATCAAAAGGTGGCATGTTACCGTCTCTTGAAGGAGCTGGTGTTTCATAAGTTTCTGTCTTTGTCTCTGTCTCTGTCTTCGTCGTTGTTGTCTCTTTAACTAGGCTGTCAGTAGCTTCCTTAATATCTTTACCATTTAGACTGACGCTATAAGTATAATGATATTTAGCAATATAGGAACTATCGCCATACTTTTCAATTTCTTCAATAGTTAAAGGCTCAAGTTCATTGAATGCTTCTATCATGTCTTCCTGACTACTATTATTGTCTTTAAAAGACTGCGTCAAATTAGCTCTATTCATACCGATTGTTACTTCAATCGGATATTTCTTTTCATATGATGTAACAATCTTATCAGCGGAACTTCTAATCGCTAACGTAATAGCGCACGAAGCAGCAATAACCATAATAATTATTCCAATTAAAATATTACGACCTTTATTACGGGAGATACTAATAAAGGCATTTTTTATAATATACATATTTGCATCACCGTGTTAATCTTAATATAATTTTGTGAAATTTTTGTGTAATTTTTTAAATTTTTTTGTGAATAAAAAAACTAGTTTTAGACTAGTTTTCTTCACTATTTATTTTTTCAATAATACCATATAACATATTTATTCGTGTGGGAATAATATATTTAGTATCTAATAAATCACATAAAGCTTGTACACAAATACGCATACCACGAGCACCACGCCACCAACCATCACTACCATTTTCTTCAATAATCTTTTCAAGTGATAATTCATACATAAAATTATCATCTAACGCACGCATTGTCTTGGTATCTAGCATATATGGTTGTTTGTCATCGTCATATAACTCATTCTTGAAAACGGGATAATTTAATGTTTCATAAAACATTATATAATCACCACCAGCTAATATTAAGATATCAGCTTTAGATTTAGGTATTTCCATTTTATCTTTAGTTTCAGCTAACATTTTAGCCATAGGCGTTGCCGCCTTATCAGTTCTTAAGTCGGGATATTGATCAGATACATCCATTGCTCCAAAAGGATAATTAATTTTTTCCATAATCTTTTTATCTTTAACGATTGCTAATTCCGTTGAACCGCCACCACCAATCATAACCGCGATTGGTTTATCATAGTCAATATTACTAATAGCCCCATAGACAGTATATTCATTTTCTTCATCAGAAGAAACAATATTAAAATTTAAACCCGTCTTATCTTGAAATTCCTTTAACCAAGATGATTTTTCCTTATCATCTAAAGTGCGAAAAATACTTGTACCATAGACATATATACGTTGCTCTTTTTCCTTTAATTTATCAATATAGTTATATAGTAATTCTTTATCATTATCACTAATTTTATTTTCTTTTTTATAATTGTTTTTAAACTCAATCGTCTCATAACTTAAATCGGTTATTATACCATCTTCATATAAAGAGGCTTTCGTATTGGTTGAACCAATTTCCATAACTATATATCGCATATTATCACCATCCTTATTATAACAAAAAAAACGTATTATTCATACGTTTTTACTTTACCTAATTTAGTATCTTCTGTAGCATTATTAATGCGTTCTTTTAAATTGGTATTACCGACAATGCTACCAAATGTTTTTAATTGATTAGTAATCATTTTTTCGGTTTCTAAAATATCTTCAATACTAAAAGGTATTTGATAGTTATATCCTCTTCGACTAGCTAAAACATTTATTTTTTCTAAAGCACTACCAATTAATGATGTTAAAAGGGCGACATCAATATGACCTTGGGAAGCAATTAGCTTATCGATATCATCTCCTAATTGATAATTATTTTTATCACCCTTACGATGAACAAAACTTAAAGTCATAGCTGATGGATAAATTCTTAATAAATAACTACCATTTATCTTACCAGTAGAAGCTTTAATACTATCAAAATCCACATAACAATGATCAAGTTCACCGTTAGCCTTAATCGCTAATTGTAGGCAAATTGCTGTTAGTTCATATGATGAATCAATAATAACATTATAAGTACGAAGACCAGTTTTCTTATCTAACTCCATTTTGGTATAACAATCAATACCTTGACCAATACTATCAAAAATAAGATTGGTGTGAATTCTTCTCGTATTAGCCATGTTATTAACAACATAAGCACCATGATAACCATCACGATAAAAATTAGCTAACAAAGAGAAAGTGTTAGGTGTTCCAATATTATATTCAACACTTGTACTAGTATATAATCGACCATTATTAAGACCATCTTTATAGCCTTTATCGATGCTGGTATATAAAACTTTACCATCACGATTAAAAACGACTTTAGCGGTTTTATTCTTTCTTTGAATATTCTTCCATTCTACCCCTTCAGCATAATTAAAAATTTGTTCCATAGGAAGACGATGACTTAAGCGTTCCATTTGGGTTACATAATCGACCGTATCAGAAAAGTCAAGATATGTTTCTTCCCAACCAAGATTTAAAGACATAAATAAATCTTCATAAGCTCGCATTTCATCTATTAATTTAGGAAGATAGTTATGGCGCTCGTTAGCTTCCGTTAAAGTTAAATCACTAGGTTGATAAAAGGCATTGTCATAATCATAATTGATTAGTAAATCATTAAAGACTTTAACTTTAATACTTCTTTTTTCATAAAATGATAATTTTAAAGCATTAATAATATCCTCTGTTATCTCTGTTATCTTCGCTACTACAGCCGGTTTACTATCTGCTAAAATACTTTCCGTAAACTCTAAATTAACTTGTAGATAGCTACGATTTTTAGCATCAAGTACCATAAGACCAATCGGATAACCAACATATGGTTCTCCACGATAAATTAGATATCCTTGAAAGTCACTATCGTCAGGAAAATAGCGACATGAAGCAACTGCCTTCTTTAATTTTAAAGGTAATTCATCAACACTATTTAAACCATTTAAATCGACACGATTATTATACTTTACAAAAGATAAAAGGTCTCTACCTCTTAATGTAAAATTTCTAAAATTTAACATCTAATTCCTCCTATTTATATATCTTTTGTTTAACATTAGAAGCATCGATGTTATTATCAGCAATGTAGTCTTTAATTAACTGTCCATCAATCTGATCTTGAATATCTTTAGTAATATTATCAACTTCACTAGCTAATGATAACATTTCATCAATTGACATTGGTTCTAAAAAGATATATCCTCTATCATGTTCTTTACTATTTACTAAACTAATAATTTGTTTAACTAATTCTTGGATTACCATCAATGTATTTTCATCATTAGTTGTAGGATAATAAGACGAATCAATTAATTCTAGCATATTATTATGTCTTCCATCACGATGAACAAAATAAAATTCAACTTTAATAGTACCTTTAACATAACGACGGATTCTTAACATATAAGTACCATTGACACGACTTCTACCATGATGACGGTGATGACGATAAGTATCTAAATCCATATGGAAATGATCAAAGCCACCACTTTCATTAAAGCCTAAATTGATAGAAGTTTTAGTATCAATCCCATTACGACAAGTATCAAAAGATCTTTTAGTATCTTTACCTGGTTTAAATCTTGTTTGAATATGAAGATTTTCATTAACATAAGTATCATTAACTAATGCTCCACTATTAGATATAAACTTAAGGCGTTTATTTCCACTGACTTTTACAGCTTTTAAACCATAAGTAGGATTCGCTACCGAATATTTTACTTGGAAAGTTGTATAATTCTTATAAGCTTTATGACCACATAATTCGCGCTTATAACATACTTCACCATCACAACCAAAGCCAATATGCTCAACATACTTTTTACTACCATTAATATTTAGCCAAGCTATTTTATCAACATAATTGAATAATTGTTCAGGACTCATTAAATTATCCGTAATAGCATCCTCTAAATCACCATCATTTTTATACTGTGGCTTTAATGTCATCGTTTGTGTCCAATATTTTTTGGCTTTCATAAATGCTTCTTCATATGACTTCATTTCACCAACAACACGTTTAACAATACGATGATAAATATTTTCTTTAGTATAATTACTTGTTTTAGCAAAGGTGAAAAAGCGAGTAACGACAGGACTAAAAGTTAACTTAACATCATGTACACATACGGAAACACTTCTTTTATCTGTATTTAATCTTTCTAAACCATTGACAATTCTTTCAGTCCAAATTCTTTTTTCATCAAAATTAAATTTAGTATATTCTAATTCAACTTCTAAATCTTTTTCATCACAAGATAAACCGATATGAATTAAACCAACAATCTCATTATTTAAGCGTAAAACATATCCTTGTTCTTCTGACTCTTCACTATAATATTCTGCAGCATTTTTAACTGATGATAATAAAATGGGTTTTCTTTCTAGATGTTTAAAATAGCTTTCACACCAAGCTCCATATTTGACTAACTCGATTTCATTAATTCTAGTGTCCTTAAATTTAATCATATAAATTTCCCCCTTAAAAATAATTTCCAATATGATAACACTTTTAGACAATAATTGCAAAATAAAATACTAGTTACCTAGTATTCATTAACAAATGGCTGCCCAAGCTAGATTCGAACTAGCGCATCATGGAGTCAGAGTCCACTGCCTTACCGCTTGGCTATTGGGCAATTACACATATTATTATAACATATCTATCCACAAAAGAAAACGTATTATAAATACGTTTTCGCTCTTTCTTTACGCAAATCTAAAGTCATAGTATCTAATAATTGATGCAAACGAGAAGCCGGTAAATTATCTTTTAAGCTAGCTAACATCTCATTAATTTTACTGACAATACGTATCATATTATCAAGTTTGATCTCATTTGGATAACTTAAAAGCGTATCGGCGGCTATTTCATCACGTCTTTCTTCTTCCGAATTGATAATCGCAATCGCTTTTTCAATAATACCATCAATCATAGTATCCGTAACTTCACCTGTAGCAGATAATAATGATATTAGATCGGTAGCATCAAGGTCATCTTTAGTACCACGGCGATGTGCATAGAATAATTTTACACTATCTGGTTTTATTCTTAACATATAACTACCCTTAACCCGTTCTTGACGTGTTCCATAAGCTTTATAATTATTAAAATCAACATTGACGCTCTTAATCTTACCATCAGAACCAACTTGATAGCATATTTCCGTGGCAAAATTACTAAAAGGATAACCTATTCGACCACGATAGAAAGCATCACCTGTCTTTAAATTTAATTCATAATTGATAAGGGCATCTTCGCCATCAGGAAAATAATCTGTCTCAAGTTGTAATGTATTACCCTTTTTTACAATAACGGTACTAGAAGTATCTAGTATAGCTATATCACCATGACCATTAATTGTTATTTCAATTTTAGCATCATCATTTAAAGCGCTATAACAAATATGCGTATTAATTGTCTCATAAGAGCCATCATCAACTCTTGAGTCTACCAAACGGTGGTAATGATTATAGACCATTTCACCATCATTACCAAAAACAATATTAACTGGTTTTTCACCATATTCTTGATCAAATATAATACCATTAAGCGTATTAAATACCTCTTGATTAGGAAGTGTACCATCTTTATATTCTTCTAATGTTTTATCATCAATTAAATTAGCACAATTAAAAACTTCATCCGTTATTCTCTTAAATACTTTATGATCATCTTGATAAAAAGTATCAAAGGCATCCATCTCACTAACTAAAGTCGGCATATAGGCATGATATGGATTCATAACGACATAATTTCTTTTAGCATCCAATACTGCCATCGTTGGATTAGTTTCAACAGCATTCTTACGAAAAGGAATATCATTTAAAATATGAAGATGAATTTCTTTGGCGCTAAAAAAGGCCTGTCCTAAATACTTAACAAGATCATCTAGATTATGCGCCAAAACCTTTTGATATTCTTTTCTAGGCATATTAGAAAAAGTTTGTTCAGTAAACTCTAATGTTAAATCTAAACATTTACCATCATTAGATAAATCGATAAGAATTAACCCAATTGCGACAATAAATTCATTCGCACTACCACATAATACATAACCTTGTTTATATGAATTATCCGGTAAATTATAACGGCTTCCTACTTCCTCAATTAAGACTAACCTATCACCATCATCATTGACAAGATCAGCGATATCTTTCTGTTCCTTTTTAATTAAGAAAAGAGCATTCTTACCACCGATAAAAACATTTCGATATTTTAACACATTATCACCTCAAAGATTGTTCCCTATTATAATACTTTTTAAAGCAAAAGAAAAGATAGTTTTAAACTATCTTTCAATTTTACTTATCTCATTAATAGAACCACTTCGATAAGAAATAGTTACTTCATCACCATTTTTAATGAATGGTAATAAATCAGGATTTATCTTAATAGAAACACGATATTTATTATCATCACTTTCAAAATAGTAATAAGTATTACCATCAATCGTAACTTCCTTTAAATTACTGATTGTAACCTTTTTCTCTTCATCATGACTTGAATCAATTTCCCCTTTATAATTCTTTAGATAATTTTCTGCTGCTTTTTCAATACCTTCTTTATAATCGGTTACAACGACATTTTGATAATCTTGAACATCGATAAAAGCATACATCTTAACTAAACCAGCATTATCTTTTAAGGAGACAAGATATGTTGGTTTACCTTTTAAGTTAATAAGTAATGGGAAAGTAGAAATATAAGACATCTGTTGAACCTGTCCTTCAGCACTTCCCATCGCTGAATATTCTTCAGCTCCTGGAACTGCATAGTAATGTGTTTCTTTCGTACGCATATTAGTTAAAATAAAACCTATATTAGATTCATCAGCTAATGTTGATGTAATACCCGTATATAGATAAACATCATCATCCATAACTAGGTAATTATATCCTTCAGTAGTCGCTACAACATTTTTCTGACCAAAGATAGAGTTCCAGAAACCACCACGATATTTACCCCAGTCATCAACTTGCTCAATGATTAAATAAGCACTATAAACATGATCAATCCAACTAGGAACCTCATCTAAATCATATTTTTTACTATGACCAGTAATTGGATCTAAAGCAACAATCCCCGTAACACGCTCTTTCATACCAATACCAGAATAACCTAACGTTGGAACAATCCAATATGGATTACCATCATTATCTATTTCAAATGAAGCTTCACCAAATATTTCTGTTGGATAACTAAAGCGTAGTTTACGTTGTAAATTTTCATTAAACATGGCACTAGGCATATATTTCATACCTTTTTCAAGTTTAACTAATTCAGCTTTACCAGTTACAGAGTTAACAGTAATATATCCCTTAACACCATTCTTACGATTAGAAAAATACTTAACTATACCAGAATATTCAAGCGGTGTTACTCTTGTAATTTCATCATTATAATTTATTTGAGTATAAAGATCAGAGACATCAAATTGTGAGACTAATTCAGGCATTTCACCCATAACACGGTCTCCTAATTTTTGACTAGATTCTTTATCTAGTAAAGGAATCTTATTAAAATCAACTTCTTTGATATCATCTTCAAACTTTGTATTTTCATTGATGACAATACGTTTAGAATAACTTTTAGAATTAAATAACGGTGATACACAAACATTATAAATAACCATTATTAAAATTAAACCGATAACCCCACCAAAAGCGCCGATGACATTTTTAGGTACAGTAAACTTTTTATTGACAAGTACACTATTAAACATTGTACTCATTGATAAAACACCATAAACAATTAATAGAACGATAACATATGACCAAAAACCTATACTATGAATATTAATTGGTGGTAAAAAGACATAATACAATATAGCTCCTAAAATAAGTGTCAATATAATAGGCAAAATAATACTTTTAAACATTTTCTTCTTTTTCATATATCCCTCCACTATCATTATAACATAAAGCTATCAAAGTACCAAAAACACTTTTTATAAATATAATTCCATCATTAAAAGATAATAATCAATCTTATCGCGGTCAGGTGTAATACCTAATTCATGATAAAAAGGTGTAATGTAGTCTTCGCCATAATTTCTTTTAATAGACTTCTCACAGATAGCTAAATCAAACCATTTATCTGCCATACCACTTTCACCGACATCAATCAAACCACTAAATTGATTATTTAAAGCAAAAATATTAGGTAAGCTTGTATCACCATGAGAAAAACATAATGGCTCATAAAATTTATGTTCCTTTAAATAATTTAAAATATTATCGATACTACCATATTTTTTTAAAGTCTCTTCATTTAAATCTTCTTTCTTAATTAACTTATGATTGACATTATTAGTAACAATTTCTAATTTATAGTCAATTGATGAATCAAAAGGACAATCAGTAATATCAACCTTATTTATCTCTTTAAATGCCTCCGCAATAACCTTGATACCTAGAAGAGGATTTTGCGTGAAATAATCATTACATATCATTTGCCCTGGAATAGCTTTAGTTATTAAAAATTCAGCTTCTTTAGTTATTACATATAAAATAATTTTAGGTACTGCTAATTTACCATCAAGCCATTTTAATTTTTCGTATTCTTTAGTTAACATTCCCCTTGAAGCCATTTTTAAATAATACTCATCTTTTTCTTTACTAATTTTAATAACTTGTGAATTAGAGCAACCAATACTAATTTCTTCTAATTTACTATTTTCAATAAAAGAAGCTACTTCTTTAGGAATATCATAATTAAATTTCATTACTATCCCTCCTACTTTCATTATAGCATAACTCTATTTAAATAAAAGAAAAACTCTTATTAAATAAGAGTTCATTAGCAAAATGGTGGAGTCGATGGGATTCGCACCCATGTCCGAAAATACCAACCCCTAGACATCTACAAGTTTAGTTAGTTATTTTTATGTCCTAAAAATTGTTAGTAACTAACAACCCAATTTTTAGTTAGTCTATTAAATTCATCACTACTATAGACATCATAGTAATATATCCCACTTTAATGAGCCTCTTATATTCATCGTGGGAAAATAAATATAAGAAGCGCCTGCTAATTTATTAAGCGAAGGCTAAATTTAATCTGTTTCCAGTTATTTTTTGGGTGTACTTAACGTGTACCTCCGACTTGCCATCTAAGTACCAGTACAATCGTCGAAACTAGACGACCCCGTACCTTAAGTTTCCTTAAGTACACCGATTATAGCACATTTATGCATTAAAATCAATCCTTATAAGGTGCATAATGACATCATTATAGGAAAAACACTTGACACATTTACCATATTCTTTCTCTTCAATAACTGTAAAAACATTATCATATAACTTATCT